>DAINSN010000162.1:0-5437 GCA_036741295.1 Gaiellaceae bacterium | reverse complement strand
AGTTCGCGGAGGCGCGTCCCGGCGAGCTGCAGCGCAGCGTCCTCGACGCGTCGCTTGCAAAGCGCGAGCTCGGCTGGGAGC
The DNA here is from genome assembly GCA_036741295.1 of Gaiellaceae bacterium. GTDB lineage: Bacteria > Actinomycetota > Thermoleophilia > Gaiellales > Gaiellaceae > 3-1-20CM-4-69-9. The sequence continues at coordinate 5,356 of DAINSN010000162.1, read as the reverse complement.
CGCAGCATTCGCTGGACGAAGGCCTCGCGGAAACGTGGGCCTGGATCTCCTCGACCTAAGCGGACCTGTCACTCGGCACCGGACCGCGGCGTGCCGCCCTCGAACATAGGCGCCTTTCTGCGGTAAGCCGTGTCCCCCGCAGCCGGCTGTGGAAGAAAAGTCACACATTCGTCACACCCATCCCGTCCGAACCAGCCCATCCGCGGACCTGGCTCGGTGAGACATGGTGGGGACAGTCCCCGGCGTGGCTCGCGGGATCAGGTCCGGAGGCGACACGCCCGCCGGCCCGCTTGAAGGATCACGCCCGCGCGGGACGAACTCGCTCCGGGCGATGCAGCACGCGCAAGACCTCGACCTCGACCTCGACGTGATCCGGCCCTGGCGCCGGGCGACGATCGCCGTCAGCGCCGTCGCGACGCTCGAGCTCATCGCACTCGCCGCGATCGCGATCGTGCTGCTCGGCAATCCGCTCGCGAAGCACCTGCGTGAGACCGCTGCTGTCGCCGGCACGCCGCGCGTTCGCACCGCCCAGCCCGCGCCGCCGAAGAAGGCGGCGCTCGACCGAGCTGACACCTCCGTGATGGTGCTGAACGGCGGGGGTGCGTCCGGCGCCGCACACGCGGCCGCCGACAAGGTGAGCGCACACGGCTACCAGCTCGGCCAGATCGGCAACGCCGCCGGCGACACGCCCCGCACGCTGATCATGTATCGCCCCGGCTACGAAGCCGAGGGAACGCGGCTCGCACACGATCTCCATGTCCGGATCGTGCGCCCCCTCGACGGGATGCGCCCCGCCCAGCTGATGGGCTCGCACCTCGTGCTGATCATGGGCAGGTAGCCGGGTCGATCTTGCAGCGCGCCTGGTCGAGCGGGCCGCCCTTCACCCCAGCCGGCCCGTAGTTATCGAGCGTGTACGACTGATTCAGATCGCGGTAAGCGTCCCGCGGACGCCCAATCAAGAGCTCGAAGGTGCCGAGCTGGTACCAGGTCTCCGGATTCGTCGGCTCGAGATCGCGCGCCCGACGATAGAGCTGCAGCGCTTTCGCGTCCGGCTCCACGAGCGCCTGCACGAACAACGCGTCGACCGAGAGTGGATTGAAGGCGTGCGCGGAACGAGCATCGGTCCGGCCCTGTCGGAAATGGTTCCGCTCGAGCGCGCTGTACGCGGCCGCGACGCGGTTCGCGGCCAGCCACGGTGACGTCAACGAATACACCGCCGCGAGCGCGCACGCACCGACAGCGGCCGAGACGAGCCACCGCCGCCGGCCGGGGATCGGGGTCGGAGAACCAGACACGAGCGCGCCCACGGTCAGGAACAGCGGCCCCTGGACGGCAATGAAGTCCCAGTCGATGTCCACGAACGAGTGCACTACACAGAGCGCAGCTCCCAGAGCGAGCGCCAGCCACGCACGAGTTCGGTCACGTCGCAGGATTCCGATGACCGCCGCGGCCACGACCGCCGCGTACAAGAGGAACCCGACGATGCCCGTCTCGCTGAGGAACTGCAGCGGTACCGAGTGAGGCTCCGTCGTCGCCAGCGGCGAGGTGCGCTCGACGCGGTCGATCAGCTCGAACGTTCCCGCCCCATTCCCCTGCAGCGGCTTGTCCGTGAATGCGTTCCACGCCTCCTTCCACCAGCGCCAGCGATTGCTCGAGCTGCCGCTGAGGATGTGCCCCCGTGAGTTGGGTACCTGCGCGCTGACCTTGTTCGAGAGCTCGTGCCAACGCGCGCTGACGAAATCCGAGGGCCCGCCCGCCCGCACCACCGCCGCGGCGAGCGCCACGAGCACCAGGACGACAAGCGCAACGGCCGCTGCCCGCGCGACGCGCCGGTCGACGACGCGCGTCAGCACGAACCGCGACGCAAAGCCAACAACGACCGCGCCGACGACGAGCGCCGCACCGAACACGAGCCCGTCCCGCACGCGCACGTGATGCGCCTGCCCGTCCGAGCTGACACCGGGAAGGAGCAGCGCAACCCCCGCAACGACAGCGCCGACGATCCACGCGAGCGCGAGCGGCCCGAGCGCCGCAAGCCGCTCACGATCGAGCCAGAACCACACGACCGCAGCGACGACCGTCAGGACGATCCCCACGCGCGAGTACGTGAGGACGGTGACGACGAGCGCAGCGAACAGCAACAGCGTTCCGCCCAACCGGGCCCGCCGGTCGTGCCGAGGCCCCACCGCCCACAACCCGAGCGGCACCGACGCAGCCGCGAGCAACGCCAGCTCGTTCCAGTACCCCACCGGATAACGCAACCGAGCCAGCCGCTCGTAGTCCGGAAAGAGCCCGGGAATCACCTTCGCCGCCAGCGCCCAGACGAACAGCACGCCGAGCAACACGCACGCAACCACCGCAAAACGCCGGCGCGGCGCGGTCGCAACGAGCGCCCCCACCGCAGCGAACGCGAAGTACACGAGCCCGCGGTTCGTGTAGTCCCACGAACGGCTCGGCTGGATCGACCACGCGATCGACACGCCTTGCCACACCACGAACGCGGCGAGCGCGCAGAAGAAGACGGAGCCCCAAAGCGGCAACCGCGGCGGCCGCCAGGCCCAGCCGACCGCCGCCACGACGAGCGCGGGCACGCCGATCCAGAAGAGCCGGGACTGACTCGACCCGTCGCTGAAGAAAAGCGCCAAGAAGGCCAGCCCGCCGGCCGCGGCTCCCCAGGCGACAGGCCGGCGCATAGCGCGCGAAGCTAACAGAGCCGTAGGTCGCATCAAGGAAAGCCGCTCGCACGTTCGAACACCAATGAAATGGAGCAAAACCCGCTTACAAAGCGCTTACAAGTGACTCATGGGAGGCACACGGCCATCCGGCAAGGTGAGCAAGATCGTCGTTAGAGTCTCGCGCAAGCCGCAGCCAGGCCCCCGCATGCCCGGATTCTCCAAGCCCCTCATCCTCCTAGCCCTAGCCGCAGCCATCGGTGGCGCCGCGCTCGGCGTCGCGCAGCCGGCCCAGGCGCGGTCGATGAGCAGCTGCTCGAAGGCGCTGATCCACGACTGGTACGTCGACGGCCGCGTCGACAAGACGTATCCCGTCCACTGCTACCGCGAGGCGCTGCGGCAGATCCCGCAGGACCAGATCATCTACGGGACGCTGCGCCAGGATCTGACGCGCGCGCTCCAGTCGGCGATCCGCCAGCACGGCGGGCACGTGACGGGCAACACGCTCGTCGTGCCGCTGGGAGGCTCGAGCAACGGCGGCAACGGCCCGAACGGCGCCGGCGCGACGAGCAGCGGCGGTGTCTTCCACTGGCTGGCGCAGAAGCTCGGCCCGAGCACGGCCGACTCGATTCCGATTCCGCTCCTCATCCTCGGGGGGCTCGCCTTCGCCCTGATCGTGGCCGCCGGAGTGAGCTTGCTGGCCCGCCGGATGCAGGCGCGCCGAGCGGCACCGGACCCGCCTCCGACGGCCCTCTAAGAGAGGCCGAAATCCCGCTTCGGTAGCGGCCTCACGGCTACCATAGGTGTTACGTCCGGGGCTGTTTCTATGGTCCAGATCCCGATCGGCGGCGCCTCCTAGAAGACGCACCACCACACCGATCGAGACTTGATATCCGTAGGACTAGCTCTCGGGAGGGACAGGATGGCGACCGCCAAGGAAATAGAGACTCAGGCACCGGCAGAACCGCTGGCTGAGAACACCGTCGTCGACGAAACGGCGAGCCTGGCCGTGCGCCGCTACTTCACGATCCCGGGCCGCGACCCGTTCGACGAGATCGACTGGGAGATCCGCGACGCCTTCATCCCCGGCAAGGAGAAGCCGGTCTTCGATCAGAAGGACGTCGAGTTCCCGAAGTTCTGGTCGCAAACAGCGACGAATATCGTCGCCCAGAAATATTTCCGCGGCCGCATGACCTCGCCCGAGCGCGAGCGGAGCGTCAAGCAGATGATCGGCCGCGTCGTCGACACGATCGCCGGCTGGGGCCGCGCAGACGGCTACTTCGCCACCGAGGAAGAGGCCGAGACCTTCGAGGCCGAGCTGAAGGCGATCCTCGTCAACCAGCTCGCCTCCTTCAACTCGCCCGTCTGGTTCAACGTCGGCTTCGAGGAGAAGCCGCAGTGCTCGGCGTGCCAACCCTACAACGCACTCATTTCAACCCCCGACGGGATGGTTCCAATCGGAGAGCTCGTCGACGACGACCAGATTGGGCGCGAGGTCTACGACTCGAGCGGTGTTACACATGTCGTAGCAACGGCACACAACGGCCGGAAGCCGGTCTACCGGGTCAGTCTCCGCAACGGCAGTTTTGTCGAGGCGACGCCTGACCACGTAGTAAAGGCTGTCCGCGAGCGCAGGACGTCTCCCGAATGGCTTCGCGTCGATCAGCTCGAGGTCGGGATGCGGATGCACCTTCACCCCCACCGCGCGAAGGTTGCTCAACGCGCCCTCGCCGCAGTCGGGGCGTCCGGCGCGGATTTTCTCGATGAAGGAATGCCGGAAACAACTGAAGAGCAGATCGTCCTCCGGGCAGAGGCGGCGCTCGCAGGATGGCTTCAGGCGGATGGATTCGTAGGTCAGTACGAGGGTGGGACGAACCGTTCACTGACGATCGAATTCCAAGTCGCGAACGAGGACGAGCTCGGCTGGATCCTGCGCAACCTGGCGATCGCACTCCCCGAGGTTCATCGAAATGTGGCCGAGGTCAAGCGGGAGGACGGTTCCGTCTCCTGCCGGAGGGTTCGTCTTTACGGTGAAGTACTGCGTGATTTCGTCGAGGGCTGGGAACTCCTGGCTCGCGGAACCGAGATTCGCGTGCCGAGTCGACTGTGGACTGCGTCTCGCGACGAGATCGCCGCGTACCTGCAGAGCATCTTCCAGGCTGATGGCTACGTCTCTGTACGCCGAGAAGACGGAGCCGAGAGCGGTCGCATCGGATTCGCAGTGATTGGCGAGCGTTGGACGGAGGACATCCAGCTCCTGCTCAACGTGCTCGGGATCTACTCACGCCGGATTCATAAGCACGAGAAGCGGTTGGATCGCCAGGACCTCCACGAAGTGATGATCAGCATCGGCTCCGAGCGGGCGCGCTTCGCCGAGCTCGTCGGATTCGTCGGTCGGGACAAGCAGGAGAAGCTCCTCGACTCGCTGAGCTTGCGAGGCTTGAAGAGCTGCCCCGATCTGCGCGAGGAAGAGATCGTCACCATCGAGCCGATGGGCGTGCAGGAGGTCTACGACATCCAGACCGAGTCGGGTGAATACCTCTCAAACAACGTCGCCGTACACAACTGCTTCATCCTCTCGATCGACGACTCGATGGACTCGATCCTCGACTGGATCCGGCGCGAGGGCGTCATCTTCCGCGGCGGCTCCGGCTCGGGGCTCAACCTCTCGAAGCTGCGCTCGT
>DAINSN010000161.1:0-5448 GCA_036741295.1 Gaiellaceae bacterium | reverse complement strand
GCCGGAATCCGCTCCTGGCCGCAGGGCGACGACGCCCGCATGGCCTACTGGTGCCCCGACTGCCAGAAAGGAGAGGAACCGAAGACGGCGTAAGCGCAGTTGTGATCGTGCGCGCTCCGCAGCTCTTCGACTGTCTCCGGGCTTTTTGCCTCGGCTCGTTCCGCGCGCTGCTCCAGGAGCTCGAGCGCGGCGCCGACCTGCCGTTCGCTTTCGAGGAGCACAGCTCTTACGACCGGCCGGCGCTCTACGAGTACCGGCCGCTCGTCAAGCCTTTCATCGAGTCGCGCGCGCACACGCTCCGACGGCGACCCGACGCGGAGCTTGCTGTGGACGAGCTTCGCCGCGAGCCCGCAGCCGCGATCTTCGCGCGCGCACATGCCGGCCCGCGAGCCGACGAGCACGAAGCACTCTTCGGCAGCGTGCTGCTGCCGCTGCTGATGAGCACCGCCGAGATGTGCGGCGGCTTCGACTGGGACGACAGCGCGTACGAGCGCGCGTACGCAGAGCTCGAGGGCGCGCTCTTCGGCGAGGGCCACCAGTACGGCGCCGTCGCACCGTTGATCGGAATCACAACCGGCGGCGCCACGATCGAGCTCGGCGGCAACATCCGCATCCGCCTCGCTGCAACAGGTGAGCTCGCAAAGCTCTGGCCGGAGGCCAACGGGTTGCTCCCGACAGACTTCGGCCGCGAAGCTGACCGGCTTTGCATCCTCGAGCTCGAACGTGCGCTGGAATCTGGCGCGACCGAGCCGCCCGACGCGCCCGGCGAGTTCGCCGATGCGATCACCGCCGTCCGCCTTGCCACCGCGGCGCCGATCGCCGCAGGCCCTGTTTTGTTCGAGCGCCTCGACTGGCGTCCCTACGGAGTTCGCCCCGTGCTGCCCATCGCGGCGACCCAGCCCGCCGGCGAGCCGACACGCCTCGACTCGTTCCGCGCCGGCCTCGCCGCCGACCTGCTGCCGCGACTCGCGCTCGCGGACGAAGATCCGGAACTCGGCGAAGCGCTCGACCGCTGGGAGCTCTCGCTCTTCCAGGACGGCCCGTTCCAGGCCGAGCAACTCAGAGAGTCGCTGGCCGCGTTGCTCGGCGGCAGCGACGGGTTGTGGGCGGCCGCCGTCCGCGGCGCCATCCTGCTCGGCGACACACCGCGTGCGCGTGCGGAATTGCAAGACGCTCTTTCGGGCGATCCCGACGCAGACATCGTCCGCCGCGCGCTCGTCGACACGTTGTTGCACGGCGACCGTGCGCGACTCGTCGAGTCGCTCGACGAATCGATCCTTGGTTTGCGTCCACGTCCAACTCGTCACATTTCCGACACAGACGCGCGCGCTGCGGCCGGGTAGCTTCGTTCACATGGACGAGGCCCGCGCAGTGCTGGCCCGGCTCGACCGGATCGAAGAGCTCGAACGCGAGGGCGCACCCCCCGGCGTCCTGCTCGAGGAGCTGCGCGGGCTCGTCCAAGCGGCGGAGGTCTGGGCCAAACTGGAAGGAGATGAACGTTCACGCACAGCCGTAGAACGCTGCGACGCTGCTCTGTCGCAACCTGTCGCATAAAGTCGCGGCATGGGGATCGCACACTGGGACGACGTCGAGAAGTTCCGTCGGGAACGCGGCCAGATGGCCGCCACGTGGTCGCCGCTCGGCGGTGCCGCCGGCAGCTGGAGAGCGGGCGCGACCCGGATCGAGCTCGAGCCCGGCGAGCAGCCGACCCCGCCCCATATCCACGGCGACGCCGAGGAGATCTTCTATGTCCTCGGCGGCTCTGGACTGACGCTGCTCGATGACGACGCGTACGAGATCCGCGCGGGCGACTGCATCGTCTACAAGAGCTCCCACGAGGCACACACGATTCGGGCCGGCGACGACGGCCTCGACGTGATCGCATTCGGCGCGCGCGAGTATCTGCAGACGGGCGAGCTGCCGCGCGGCGGCACGATGTGGTCGATCACCGGCTTCGTCGAGATCCAGGCGGGTCACCCTTGGGACCGCGAGCCGGAGCTCGTCTGGCCGGAGCCGCAGGCCGAGCGCCCGCCGACGATCGTGAACACGCAGGACGTCGAACCCGATGTCCGTGGCGGGCGACGACGGCGCGATCTCGCACGCGCGGCAGGCTCGCGCTGGACCGGCCTGAAGCACATCGAGCTGGATCCGGGCGCGCTCTCCGGTCCGCCGCACGTGCATTCCGCCGAAGAGGAGATCCTGGTCGTGCTCGACGGCGACGGCACGCTCGAGCTGACGCCGTCGATGCCACCGGGGGCCGAGCCGGAAACGCACTCCGTCCGCAAGGGCTCTGTCATCGCTCGTCCGCCGGGCACCGGAGTCGCGCACGCCTTCCGCGCGGGCGGCTCCGGGCTGACGCTGATCGCGTGGGGAACGCGCGATCCGAACGACATCTGCTGGTACCCGCGCTCCAAGAAGATCTTCTGGCGCGGCGTCGGCGTGATCGGGCGCATCGAGCAGCTCGACTACTGGGAGGGCGAAGAGCTCGAGTGATTGGCGGGGGGTCGGCCTGGGTACAAGGGTGGAATCCTTGGGCTACGATGGTGGCGAGCCCGAGGACTGACGTCCCTCCCGCAGAACTCAGTTCGTTCCTGCGTCCAAGTCCCGGCTTCAACGAAAGTAGTCCCTCATTCGCGTCATTAGCGTCCTTGCGGAGTTCCCGATATCTCCTCGTATGGGGAGAGCTCGCCGTCTCGCAGGCTCTCGGAGATTCCGGATCGGCATCAACGCCGTCTTCGTCTCCGGGGCGCTTGCCGCTGCAACGCTGACCATCCTGCATTTCGTGCATTCGGGCTGGCCGCTTGCCAACGCCGACCCGCTGCTCGTGGTCGCGGCCGGGATCCTCTTTCTCTTCGCCTACGCCTTCAAGGCGTGGGGCTGGCAGCGCCTCTTCCCTGAAGGGGAGCGCCCTGAGGCTCTGACGCTGGCCGCTGCCGGTGGAGCAGCTTCCGTCGGTGGAGTCGCCCTGCCCGGACGCTTCGACGAGGCGATCCGCATCGCGGTGGTGCGTCGCGGCCCCGGCAAGAAGACCGCCGGCCTGGGCGCGATCTGCCTCACCCTGATCATCGTCGGCCTGCTCGACAGCGCCGCTCTGACCCCGATGGCGTCGATCGCCGCCGCCGCTTCCCATCACGGCGGCGTCCAGGCGGGCTTCGCCCTCGTCGCAGCTGCGGGAGTCGCAGCCGCGCTGCTCGTTCTCTTCCTCCCGAAGATTGCCAAGATGGACTTCGTCAGCCGCTGGAAGGTCGGCCGCTGGCTGAAGGATCACACCGCCTGTCGGCGCTCCGCCTCGCAGGCCTGGTTCCTGATTTCGATCTCGTGGGCGCTCCGCGGGCTCGCCGTCTTCGTCCTGCTCAACGCTCTCTCGGTCGGCGCCTCGTTCCCGCTCGCGCTGGCCTTCCTCTGCGCCTCCGCCGCTTCCGCGGCATTGCCGATCGCCCCTGCGGGTGCCGCCACACAGGCAGGCGCCGGTGCCGCGATCCTCATCATCGGCGGCGTCCCCAAGTCCGAGGCCTTCGCTTTCGCCGTGGCTGCGCAGGGAATGGTCATCCTCGTCGGGGCCGCACTGGTCGGCGCCGCTGGGATCTGGATGCTCTTCGCGCGTTTCCGCCCGGCTGCCCCGGTAACCGCGGCGACGACCGTCCTTCCGGTCTAGCGCTTACCAACTCCTTACGCGGCTCTTAGGCGGGCGTGGTTCTATGACGCACGTGTTCCGGGGTCGCGTCCTCGCTGCGCTCGTGGCAGCCTTTGCCCTTGCAGGTGCGGCCGGCGCGAATGCTGCGATCATCACGTCACACGACGACCAGGGCCGGCCGATCACCTTCGACGTGCGCGCGGCCACCGTCGACACCGAGTGGTACGCGAGCGTCCTGCGCGCCTCGGCTCACGGGAACGAGATCAGCGACGTCACGATCATGATCGTCCCCGAGTCGCAGATCCAAGCGTTCTGCGGCGGTGCGGACGTGGCAGCCTGCTACGACAGGAGTCCGGCGACAATTTTCGTTCCCGCCGGGAAGAGCAAGCTCCTCGAGACCGTTCTGCTGCATGAGTACGGGCATCACCTCGACACGTTCTGGCATGTCACCGGGGTCCAGGAGCTGAACGGGACGCCCACCTGGTGGGCGGCGCGGGGGATGGCGTCGCTACTCGCCGACCATCAGGTCGCGTTCGACTATTCGCTCGGCTGGAGCCACGGCATCGGAGAGATCTTCGCCGAGGACTACGCCTACATCCATACGCACAGCCGTTACGCGATCACGTGGCTGAGCCCGCCCGATGCGGCCCTCGAGTCGGCAATGTTCGCCGAGCTGGGCACGCCGGCCGAGCCGCTTCCGTTTGCGCCCGAGGTGCCGCTGGTCCTCAACCGGAGCGGGACGCTCGGGCCGCGCGACGGCTACAGCGTTCCCTTCGGACTCCTCGGTCCGGGTCGCCGCGTGACGGTGGCCGCCACGATCTCGAACGCAACGCGTAAGGGCATCCGCGCCCGCGCCCAGCTCGTCTGCGATGAGAGGGTCGTCGTGACCCGAACGTTCGGCAAGGGTCAGGCCAAGCGGACATTCGACATCCCGAACCTGGGGCCGGCGACCTGCGACGTCCGCCTCGTCAGCAGCGTCTCGATCAGGCTGCGCTACACCCTCCGCGTCACTCTGGCTCTCGAGGGCGCCTAGGCCACTAGCCGCGGCGTCCGCCACCCCCGTGATCATGCGGGATATCGGGAGGAACCCGCTATCCTGGCCCGAAAGAGCGCCCCATGGGGCTCTCACGCCTACTTCCGCGTCCCAACACACGGACCACGTCGACTAAGAAGGGATCCCCTTTGGGCCGGGTCATCTCATTCGCCAACCAAAAGGGCGGCGTGGCGAAAACAACGACCACGCTGAACCTCGGAGTCGCCCTCAAGGAGAAGGGCCACGAGGTCCTGCTCGTCGACCTGGACCCGCAGGGCAACCTGACGATGAGCCAGGGCTGGAACCCGGACGAGATCGAGCGGTCGATGTTCGACGTGCTCGTCCACAAGCTTCCGATCGAGGAGATCGTCCGTGTGGCCGAGGTCGACGTCGCCGTGTCGTCGATCGACCTCGCCGGCGCCGAGCTCGCGCTCTCGTCGATGATCGGCCGCGAGCGCGCCCTCGAGAAGGCGCTCGTGAGCGTCAAGCCGAAGTACGACTACATCCTGATCGACACACCGCCGTCGCTCGGGCTGCTGACGATCAACGCGCTCGTCGCGTCGAACGGCGTGATCGTCCCCGTCCAGTGTGAGTACCTGTCCTTGCGCGGACTGGTCCAGTTGGAGAACACTCTGTCCATGATCCGCGAGAACCTGAATCCGGACGTCTCGATCCAGGGGATCCTCCCGACGATGTACGACAAGCGCCTGCTGCACTCGAAGGAAGCGGTCGACATCCTCAAGGAGAACTTCGGCGATCTCGTCTTCAAGACGATGATCCG
>DAINSN010000160.1:0-5474 GCA_036741295.1 Gaiellaceae bacterium | reverse complement strand
ATCCGGTTGACACCTTCGACGCCGCCCGGGCCGAGATCGTCGGGGAGGACGAAGGCCACCCGGTCGGCCGGGCCCGGATCCCGCATCGAGCGGAACTTGAGGATCTCGAAAGGCTTTCCGTCCCGACCCACGCGCGTCTGCCGGAAGAAGACCGGCCGCCCCATGCTCAGGCGAACGGCTGCGGCTGCCAGAACGAGGACCGGCAGGGCCAGGACGAGCAACACCGCCGCCATGATCCAGTCGACGGTGTACTTGACGCGGAAGTGCCAGTCACGGGGCCGCACGACCTGCGGCACGAGCAACGAGAGGCCACCGAGATGCTGCACCGTGACCCGCTGCGGAACGTGTTCGAAGAACCGGGGAACAAACGCGACTGTGATGTCACGCTCTTCGGCGCGCCGCATCAGGCGCAGGAGCACGTCGTCCGGCGCCGTGGAGAACGCGACGATGATCTCCTGGATCCCGTACTCGTCGATGACGCGATCGAGATCCCAGCTCGCCCCCGCGACGGGAAGGTCGACCTCTTCATCGCGCGCGACCAAGGGGTCCTTGTCCAGGAAGGCCACCGGCTTCAGCCCGATCTCAGGATGGGCGAGCAGTCGCTGCGCGAGGACCGTTCCAACGCGTCCGCGGCCCACGATCAACGTCGGCCTCATCAGCTGACCCGCTCGACGGGCGTTCACGGCCGCCCACTGAAGAGAGAACCGTCCGGCAACGACGTACACCGCTACGAAGGCCCATTCGCGGGCGAGGGCAGCACCTGCGGTCTTGCCGGTGACCAGGAGCCCGAGCGAAAGGACGAGGGTCGTGACGATCGTGAGGGAAACGAGGATGGAGCGTGTGTCGTCGAGCAAGGAAGACTGCAGACGTGGCCGGTACATGCCGCGGCCGGCCAGGAGCACGACGAAGACGGCGACGAACAGCAGCACCCACGAGAAGCCGAGCGGCGTGATGCCTACGCGCCGCGACCCATAGTCCGCCGCCATCGTCCCGGCGAGCGCCATCGTTGCATCAACTCCGACATGAACGGACGTCCAGGCGCGGCGCCCGAGTGTGAACCCCGGCGCAGCAGGAGTCGCGACGCCGTATGTCTCGATCGCGAGGTCGCTTACAGGAGCAGTTGACACCGCAGGCCTTCCTGGCTCTCCCTAGCCGGCTACGTCTTGGACTTGCCGAGCCGACGGAGTCCGGCGCCTGCGGCGAGCAAAGCACCGCCACCGACCGCCATCAGCGTCAGATCGAGGCCCGTAAACGGAAGAATGCCCGAGGCCCCCGCAGTGGCACCGGCCTCACCCGAAGCCGCGGGCAGTCCACCGGTCACATTTTGGTCGCCGTAGCCCTGCAGGACTGCATCCTTCAGAGCCCGGTCGAGATCGGCCTTGGAATACTTCATGTCCAGCCGGCCATTGTCGGCAAAGTCGCGGTAGATCTGAGTCGGTGTCGCCGCCAGCGACGCCGCTGTCCAAACCAAAGCTGCCGTCAAGACGGCCATGCAAATCAAAAGACGCCGCATTTCCCCCTCCAGTTTCCCCAGTATGCCGCCAGTTCTTCTCGTCGAAACCTCGCCGAGTTATACAGAACGATACTCACTTTCACGAACTTGGGAAGCCCTGTCATCGGTGGGTCCGCTGACCCGAGCCGCCGAAACTACTGAATGCCCGCTTCGTGACACTTTCGACGTATGAGAAACGTACTTTCGAGTAGAACAGATACGGCCTTCAGAGCAGGTACGGTCGGCTTGCTCGCGGTGGCGATGTGCTCCCTCGCCTGGAACCAGTTCGGGAGCATCCTCGCGCGGGATTGGTTGCCCTATGCGATCGCCACGGCGCTGCTCGTGGCGGGCCTCCTGCTGAGCGCCCGGGCCCAGCGGCCCACTGCGCCGGCAATCGCCGGGCTCGTCGGCTTGCTCGGGCTGGCCGGGTGGGACGCCCTCTCACTGCGGTGGTCTCCGGTCCCGGAGCTCGCCCGTGACGAGGCTCTGCTCGTGGTCTTCTACGCCCTCGTGTTCACCGTCCCGCTCCTGGTGCTCCGCGGCGAGGGAGACAGGAGAGCCGCAACGGGCCTCGTGATCGCCGCGCTGGTTGCGCTGGCGCTAGGGACGTTCGTCCACCTGTTGCTCACCGGACGACCGACTGACTACTACGACTTTGGCCGGCTGACGTTTCCGATCTCCTACGTGAATGCGCAAGCCGCGCTCTTCCTCGTCAGCTTCTGGCCGTGTGTCGCCCTGGCGGCGCGGCGAGCGCTTCATCCTCTCCTGCGCGGCGGCGCGATTGGGGGCGCGTCGGCGCTGCTTGCCGGCTGGCTGATGACGCAGAGCAAGGGCGGCCTCCTCGCCCTCGCCGCGTCGGGCATCGTGTTCTTCGCGCTGAGCCCGGAACGGCTGAGGTCGGTACTGCCCGCAGTCATTCCCGCGGCGTTCGTTGGCGGCGCATACGAGCCGCTGACGCGACCTTACCGTGAGCGCTATGCGCCCGATTTCGCGGCGGCGATCCGCACGGCGAGCTGGACGGCGCTCGCGATGGCGGGGCTGGCGGCAACTGCGGGCCTCGCCTACGCCTGGGCCGACGGCCGCATCTCCGTGCCTCCCCGGACGCAACGGGCTCTCGCCGTGTCGCTCGCGGCCGCCCTCACGGCCGTGGTGGTCGCAGTCCCGGTGACGTTCTTCGCCGTTGCCGACCGCCCCGGCCATGTCCTCGAACAGAAATGGCACTCGTTCAAAACGCAGCCCAAGCACGAGACCGGCAGCAGTCATCTCACGAGCCTGGGCTCGAACCGCTACGACTTCTGGCGCGTCGAGCTGCATGACGCACGGCGGCATCCGATCGCAGGGATCGGCGCACGCGGATTCGCTTTCTCGTACCTGCAGCAAGGACGAAGCTCGGAGACGCCGGCTCGAGGTCACTCGTTGTTTCTGGACACGCTGAGCGAGACCGGTGTCGTTGGTCTCGTCCTACTGCTCGCGGCACTCGGATTCCCGCTCGTGGGCGCCGCTCTCCGCAGCCGCCAGACCGGGCTGCTCGCAGGCCTTGCCGCCGCAGGGGCGTACGGCTTGACCCATACAACCGTGGACTGGATCTGGACGTTCCCCGCGGTCGGCGGGACGCTCTTCCTGCTCCTTGGGATTGCCAACGCCGGCGGCCGCGAGGACCGCGGGCCCCCGCTCCTGCCTGCGCGCACGGCGATCGCGCTGGGCATCGCCGCGGTCCTGCTTGCGGTCGGCGCGTACGGCCCGCCCTGGGTGTCCGCCCGGCTGACCGCGGCCGCAGTGCGCAATCCAACGCACGCCGTGAACGACCTGCGCTGGGCCCGCCGGCTCGATCCGCTCTCGGTCGAGCCGCTGACGGTGGAGGCTTCGCTCGCTGCGAGTCCGCACGCCGCGCTGCCGCCGCTGAGAAAGGCGCTCGCCAAGCAGCCGCGCGATGCGTCGCTCCACTATCGCCTGGGCCGCACGTTGCTGAAGGCCGGCGAGCGACGAGAGGCGCGCCTCGAACTGCTTGCAGCGCAGAGGCTCAATCCGCGTGACCCGATCATCGCCCGGGCGCTACGCGCGGCCGAGCGTTGACCGACACGGGAACCACCACCGGTCGCACCGTCCTCCACGGCGGCTTCTGGTTCAGCGCGAGTCGCGTCGTCCCGCAGCTCTACTCGCTCGTCATCTCGGTCGCGGCTGCTCGCTTCCTCGGTCCGAACGGGATGGGCCGCCAAAGCTTCATCGCCTTCACGGAGATCTCACTCGTCGTTCTGCTCGGCAACGGTTTCTTCCTCGCGCTGATGCAGTCGGTCGGAGAGGCGCTCGGGCGCGATCGCCAGGGTGCGCTGCGCTCGCTGCTTCGATGGGGATTGCGCATCCAGATCGTCTCGGCCACCGTCGGAGCAGGAATCCTGGTCGTGGCGGGCCTGCTCGGCGCGGATCCGCGTTCCGCGTGGCTGCTCGCAGCGGTGGTCTGCCTCGTCGCGATCCTGCACACCGTCCCGAGCGCGGTGATCATCGGCATGCAGCTCTGGAAGCAGGCGGCGCTGGTCGGTCTGGTGACGGGTGTGGTCGGCACGGCCTCGACCATCGGCGTCCTCTGGGCGGGCGGCGGGATCACGGGGATGTTCGCGGTCGAGGCCGCGGTGTCGTTCGTGAATCTGTTCTGGACCGGGCTGATCGCCAGGCGCGCGTTGGGCGGCTTCTTGCACGAAGCGGCGGCCGACGCCTCGGACCTCCAGCGACACGCGCTCCGGTTTGCGAAGTTCACGACGCTGAGCGAAGCGCTGAACTACGTCGTCGACCGACGGTCCGAGGTCTTCTTCCTCGCAGCGTTCTCGACTTCCACCCAGATTGCGCTGTACTCGATCGTGTTCTCGATGATGACCGCACTCATTCAGATCCCCGTCGCCATGGCGACTGCGATCACCCCGGCGATTGCGACGCTGTTCGGCGCAGGAGCTTTCGAGCGCATCCGGGCCGGCTATGCCCGGGCGCTACGGCTGCTGCTGCTCGCCTCGCTTCCACTCACGGCTGCAGGGCTCGCCGTCGGCCCGGCGCTCCTGCGCGTCGTCTACGGCGGGGAGTACCACGGCACGCGCTCGGTCCTCCTGATCATCATGGCCGCGTTTCCACTCGTTCCCCTCACCGGCGTCGCCTCCGCGCTGCTCGCGGGAATCGGGCGGGGAAAGATGCTTCTGCAGGCAACCGGTGCCGCCGCCGCGGTCGACATCGCTCTCGCGGCGATCTTCGTGCCTCGCCACGGCGCCGTCGGGGCCGCGATCGCAAACGTCGGCGGGCAGGTGGTCGCCGCCACGCTGTTGCTCTGGTTCGCGCGACGGCTGACCGGAAGGATCCGGCTGGAGCCGCAAGCACTGCTGCGCGCCGCCGTCGCGTCGACAGCGGCCGCGCTCGCCGGCTGGCTGCCTGTGAAGTTCCTCGGTGGCGCCCCCGGCGTCGCAGTCGGCGCAGTGGCCGCCTCAGCAACCTTTGCACTCTCGGCGGTCGCGCTGCGGATCCTTCCCGCTGACGACGCCGCCTGGCTCGACGACGCGATCGGCCGCACGCTCCGCGGCTGGGTCGGAAGGTTCTGCCGTCTGTGCGCCGCCCGACCCCACGCGGCGGTCCAATCGTGAGTCAACCGACACCCGGCGACATGCTCGACGCGGCCGCGAGCACCACCGGCGCGTCGATCCTGGCCGGCGGCGTCTGGAAGACGGCCAGCGGCGTGGTTCCGCAGTTCTACGTGCTCGCCCAGTCGGTCGCGGCCGCGCGCTTCCTTGGCCCGCGCGGCATGGGCTTGCAGAGCTTCATCGCCTTCGCAGAGTTCGCAGTGGTGACGCTGGCGGCGAGCGGCTTCTCCGTGGCGCTGATGCGCTACATCGGCGAGACCCTTGGACGCGGTCAGCCCGAGGCTCTACGCGCACTCGTCCGCTGGGCCTGGCGCGTGCTCGGTGTCGGCGCACTCGCCGGAGGCGGCATCCTCGTCGGCGCTGCCGCG
>DAINSN010000159.1:0-5610 GCA_036741295.1 Gaiellaceae bacterium | reverse complement strand
CTCTCGACGAGCTCGATGTCGTCGGGCGAGCAGCCGAAGACGGCCGCGGCGAGCTGCTTCATCTCGACGGCGAGCTTCTCGGTGGCGCCCTTGACCGCGCCCAGCCCCGTGACGGCGAACTGCGACGCGTACGTCCCGGAAAATCCGGCGGTGGAGTTCCAGTACGTGTCGTGGCCCGCGCGGACGTTCACGTCGTCGGGCGTGCAGCCGAGAA
Organism: Gaiellaceae bacterium; assembly: GCA_036741295.1. GTDB lineage: Bacteria > Actinomycetota > Thermoleophilia > Gaiellales > Gaiellaceae > 3-1-20CM-4-69-9. The sequence continues at coordinate 5,396 of DAINSN010000159.1, read as the reverse complement.
TGTCGGCGACGACCTGGGCCGACGTCGTCTCGTGTCCCTGCCCCTGCGGCACCGTTCCGAGCGTCACCACCACCTCGCCGAAGATGTCGAGCTTCACGGTCGCGACTTCGTTGTTCCCGGAGAACTGCAGCTCCGGGTTGAGGATCATCGACTGCCCGAAGTTGTTCGTCCCCGAGTCGAGGGTCGAGCCGATACCGATGCCGAAGCGCTTGCCGCGCGACTCGGCGTCGCGTCGCTTCTCCTCGAGGGAGTCGTAACCGATCAGGTCGAGCGCGATGTCGAGGCAACGCGCGTAGTCGCCGGAGTCGTAGATGCAGCCGTTCGGTGTCTCGTACGGGAACTCTTCGTGCTTGACGTAGTTCTTCTTCCGCACCTCAATCGGATCAAGGCCGAGCTCGCCGGCCACGATGTCCACGATCCGTTCGGTCAGCCAGAGGTGTTGCATGCGCGAGTAGCCACGGTTCGGCGCCACCGGCGACTTGTTCGTGCAGACCTGCGTGAAGTCGACGCGGATGTTGCGCCAGCGGTAGCAGCCCGGCGTGACCTGGGCCCAGATGATGCAGCCCAGCGGCTCGTAGCGCGGGAACGCACCGCAGTCGTCGATCGCGCGGACGGAGAAGCCCAGCATCGTCCCGTCCGCCTTCACCGGGACGGTGACATCGAGGAACGTTCGCTCGTTCCCATGCGTGTTCGCCGTGTGCTGATCGGTCCGCCACTCCGTCCATTGCACGGGGCGGTTGAGCTTGCGCGCGAGCAGACAGCACGCGGTGTATTGCGGATGGAGTGTGATCTTGTTGCCGAACCCGCCGCCGATGTCCTGGCTCACGAACCGCAGCTTGTCGATGCCGACTCGCAGCGCCGGCGCCATCCAGATCGCGCCCACCCCCGGCATCTGGTGGTTTCCGTGAATCGTCCACTGGCCGGTGCCGCGGTTGAACTCGACGAGGCAGCCGGAGCATTCGAGAGGGGTCGACGAGAAGCGGTCGAAATGCAGCCGCTCGATCCGGACGACGTGATCTGCGTCAGCGAGCGCAGCGTCGAAGTCGCCCCAGTCGAACACGCCGGACCAGACGGTGTTCGACCCGGCGTCTTCGTGGAGCACGACCTCGTCCTTGAGCGACTCTTCGCCGTCGAGAACGTGCGGCAATGGTTCGTACTCGACCTCGACGAGCTCGGCGGCGTCGCGCGCCAGCTCGCGGGTGCGAGCGGCGACGGCGGCGACGGGGTCGCCTACGTGGCGCACGCGGCCCACCGCGAGTGCGTAGTCCTTGATGTTCGCCCCCGGCGGAGTCGAAAGCTCGAAGAACGGGTCGGTGAGGATCGCGACCTCGTCGCCCGTGAGCGTTCCGTAGACGCCGTCCAGCTCGAGCGCTTTCGAGACGTCGACCGACTTGATCCGCGCGTGCGCGTACGGCGACCGGACGAAGTGGACGTAGCCCATCTCGTGACGCTTGACATCGTCGAAGAAAACGCCTTCGCCTTGGACGAGACGCTTGTCCTCTTTGCGCGGCACGCTCTGGCCGATGAAGCCCGGCTTGACGTCCCCTTCTTCGACGACGAGCGGGCGCTCGGGAGTGACGGTTGTCTCGGTCATTCCGCGGCCGCCTTGATCGCTTCGACGATGTTCACATAACCGGTGCAGCGGCAGATGTTCCCCTGGATCGCCTTGCGAATCTCGTCCTCGCTGGGGCGTTTGTTCTGGCGCAGGAGCGCTGTGGCGCTCATCAGCATCCCCGGGGTGCAGTAGCCGCACTGGAGCCCGTGGTGGTCTGAGAACGCCTGCTGGAGGCCGTTCAACTCCCCATCGGAAGCGAGGCCTTCGACCGTCTCGATCTTGGCCCCGTCCGCCTGGACGGCGAGCAGCATGCAGCTCTTCACGAGGGTGCCGTCCAGCAGCACGGAGCACGCCCCGCAGTTACCCGTGTCGCAGCCGATGTGACTGCCGGTCAGGTCGAGGTCGTCGCGGATGAAATGGATCAGCAGGCGGCGGGCATCGACCTCGCGCTCGTATTGCTCGCCGTTGACGTCGACGGTGATCGTCTTGCGGGAGACAGGCTCCAAGCTACGTCCTTCCTGCGGCCTGGGCGACCGCACGTATGGCGAGAACTTCCGCCAGATGGCGACGGTAGTCGGCCGAGGCATGCACGTCCCAGGGCGGGTCGAGGTTGGCACCCTGCACTGCCGTGCGCACAGCGTCGTCCTCTGTCGACTCGGGTTTCAAGAGCACCGGGACGGCGTCGACGCAGCCGATCGCCAGGCGTGCGGCGCCTCCATCGAGCGATGCAGCAACATTGACGATGCACGTCCCGTCCTTGCCGATCGGAACGGAAGCGAAGCCGTCGCTCTTGCCTGGCGGCACCGAGATCTTCGTCAGCAGCTCCCCCGGTCCGGCGGCGGTCATGTAGACGCCCAGGAAGAACTCTTCTGCGGGTACGGAACGCTCGCCGTCCGTGCCGACGATCGTCATCGTTGCGCCGATCGCGACGAGGAGCGGCGGTAGATGGTTCGTTGGGTCATTCGAGCAGACGTTGCCGCCGATGGTGCCGCGGTTGCGGACCTGCACATCGGCGATCTGATTGCAGACCTCGCCGAGAATCGGGCGCGCCCGTGCCTCCGCAGAGTCGATGATGTCGGAGTAGGTGGTCATCGCCCCGAGCTCGAGCGTCCCGTCGGCGCCTAGCTCGATGCCGCGCAATTCGCCGATGTCCGCGAGGTCGACCAGGACGTCGGGCGACGCCGCGCGGGCCTTCATCACGTTGATCAGCGTCTGGCCGCCGGCGAGGGCGCGCGCACCGTCGTTTGCGCCAAGAAGGCGCAGGGCTTCCTGAACGCTCGCGGGACGAGCGTACTCGACCTCCCTCAGGAGCATGCGCTATTCAGTGCAGAAACCCCTGCTCAGGTCAAGAAACAACCAGCTTCTCTTGCTGCGATCGTCACACGGACGGGGTCCCAATGCGCCAACCCCGTCGCCTGTGCGAAGCGAAAGGCACGGGTCCCCGTCGCCTTCCGAGCGAGGTCCGGAACCCGCGGGAAAACAAGCGCGAAGCGCGTTTTCACGCGGTTACTCCCCAGGTTGGACTCGAACCAACAACCCTCCGGTTAACAGCCGGATGCTCTGCCAATTGAGCTACTGGGGAAAGCAGCGGGCGCTAGTTTAGCCGCTGAAGTCGGGACTCGACTTCGCTCAAGTAAGCGGGATCGCGCGCCTGTGCTCGGCTTCTCAGCGTGGCATCGAGGCCGGCTCGGATCTCGCCAACGAGTGCATCCAAGGGGAGACCCTTGTCACCGTTGTCCACGACGAAGAGCTTGCGCGGCTCGGGGTCTGCGCCCCACGCCGCATGGAACGCGACCAGGTTTCGCCACGCGTACGCAGGCCAGACGGGCACCACGCACACATGGAGGGAAGCGGGCTCGAGCGCACGGGCGACAGCCGTAGCCACCTCTCGACTGGCGAAGAGAGGCTGCGCATCCCCGGCCGGAACGATCTCGAGCTCGCCATTGTCGTCGAGCTCGCCCACGGCGTATAGCGGGTTCCCTGCGGTCGGCGTTCCGAGCGCGAGTGCGTGTTCGAGCTCATCCCGTTGGGACTCCGCCGGCCTGCGCCCTGTCAACAGTCGGTGCGCATGCTGCCGGGTGACGCCGAGCTGTCCGGCTAGATCGGTGACCGACAGCCCTTTGCGCCGCAGCAGCGCCTGCCAGACCTGGGCTTCATCCCGCATGGGCGACGATCGTAACCCGTACCCGCAGGAGTTACGAGCGTAGCCTCAGCGCGAGAACGCCTGCGCGGCGGCCAATTCCTCGACCGTAGTCAGAATTTTGGCCAGTGAGGCCTGCAACTCCATGGTACGGCCGGGATCCGCGTCGCTGAGCTCACGCTTGATCCGCCGCGCCCGTAGGCCGAGCAACAGCTGCTCGGCCGTCCGCTCGTCGATCCCCTCCGAAGTCGCACGCGCGTCGAGCTCGGCGACGAGGCCCACGAGCTCCTCGTCCGGCTCGCCACCCGAGACCAGCTGCTCACGCAAGCGCCGGTGTTGCTCGCCGTCGAAATGCTCGGGCCCGAGCTCTGCGAGCACCGGCACGAGGGTGGGGTGTGCGGCGACGCCCGCGAGCGCGTTCTGCTCGAGCCGCTCGCCCGCCTCGAGCAATCTGGCCGAGACGCGCCCCGTCGAGGAGGCGGGGCCTCGCGGAGCGAGTCCGGCCTGCGTCTCCTTCGGCAGATCGAGCTTGTCCGCCGCATAGCGGATGGCGTCCTGCCGCTCGGGCGATTCTTCGAAACGTGAGAGCACCTCCCGCACCCGGACGAACCCCTCCTGCCGATCGGCGGCCCGCTCGATCTCGAGGCGAACGCGGTAGCCCAGATAGCTCTCGGCACGCGCAAGCCGCTGCTCGAATCCCTCCGCGAGATCGGCAGGATCGAAGCCCGCCGGCAGCGCGACCACTCGGACGTCCAGGCCCTGTTCAAACGCGAGCTCCATCCCGCGCAACGTTGCCGCCTCACCTGCGGCGTCGCCGTCGAAGGAGAGCCAAACACGCTTCGTCAGTCGCCCGAGCTCCTTCAGTTGTCGCTCGGTCAGCGCAGTTCCCATCGACGCGACAACCGGTTCGATCCCTGCCTGTCTGAGCGCGAGCACGTCGGGGTTGCCCTCGACCACGACGGCGCGCTCTTGCTTCGCTATCGCGGCCCGCGCACGGTCGAACCCGTAGAGCAGGTCTCCCTTGCGGAACAGCTCACCTTCTGGCGAGTTGACGTATTTCGCCTTCAGCGGATCGTCCTCGCGGAGCTTGCGCGCCTGAAAGCCGAGCACCCGACCCCGTGCATCCGCGAGCGGAAAGAGCAGCCGCCCGAAGAAGTAGTCATTGCCGCGCTTGTTCACCAGGCCGGCGGCAACCAGCTCCTCCCGCGTGAACCCGCGCTCGAGCGCCTTGCGAGTCAGCGTCGTTCCGCCGAGCGCGAGTCCAAGCCGGTACTCGCGACAGACCTCTTCGCGGAGCCCGCGGCCTGCCAGGTAGTCGCGTGCCAACGAGCCCGCCTGCGAGTCCCAGAGGTAACGCTCGTAGAACGAGGCGGCAGCCTCCAGCAACTCGAGCAGACGCTCGCGCCGGCGACGCCGTGCATCCTGCTGCGGCGACGTCTCCTCGTACTCGATCTGGACGTTGAAGCGATCGGCGAGCCACTCGATCGCTTCGGCGAAATCGAGCTGCTCCGTTTCCCGCACGAACGTGATCAGGTCGCCCTTGGCCCCGCAGCCGAAGCAGTAATAGAACTTGTCCACCGCATTCACCGAGAAGCTCGGCGTTCGCTCTTCGTGGAACGGGCAGCGGCCCATGTAGCGTGCACCGGACTTGCGGAGCTGAGTGCGCTCGGACACCACCGAGACCATGTCCGCGGCGGCTTT
>DAINSN010000158.1:0-5638 GCA_036741295.1 Gaiellaceae bacterium | reverse complement strand
GCCAGTAATGCTGTCGAGTTTCTGGGTCGCGAGCACCAAGCCAGAGGCCGCACTCAACCGCAGCAAGGCTGGACAGCCTTGCTAAGGGCGAGGGTGGACTCTGGCGCCGCGTGATCGCGGGCCAGAAGCCGACATGTATTGCTGGTAGGGGCGCTAAACGGCAGAGAGCGGGAGGACGGCCTCGAGCGGCAGGTAGTCCAGGCCGTGTGCGTCGGCAACGGCCTCGTAGGTGACCTTCCCCTCCACGACGTTGACGCCGCGCGCGAGGGCCGGGTCACGGGCGACGGCTTCCGCGAGGCCGTAGTCGGCAATCGCCTCGACGTACGGGAGCGTTGCGTTCGTCAGCGCGTTGGTGGACGTGATCGGCACGGCACCCGGCATGTTCGCAACGCAGTAGTGCGTGACTCCTTCGACGGTGTAGACCGGATCGCTGTGCGTCGTCGGTCGCGACGTCTCCGAAACACCACCCTGGTCGATCGCAACGTCGGCGAGCACCGAGCCTTCCTTCATCCCGGCGACCATCTCTCGGGTGATCAACCGCGGCGCGAGCGCACCGGGGATCAGCACTGCGCCGATCACCACATCCGCTTCCCTCAAGGACTCCTCGATCTGGAGGCTCGACGACATCAGCAGGCTGACCCGACCCGACAGGATCTCCTCGAGGTGACGCATCCGGTCGATCGAGCGCTCGAGGATCGTGACGTTCGCTCCCAGCCCGATCGCGATCACCGCGGCGTTGTAACCGACGATGCCGCCGCCGATCACGACGACACACCCGGGTGCAACTCCGGGCACGCCTCCGAGCAGCAGCCCCCGGCCGCCCAGCGGCTTCTCGAGGAAGTAGGCGCCGGCCTGAGCAGCGAGGCGGCCGGCGATCTCGCTCATCGGCGCGAGCAGCGGTAACGCCCCCCAGTCGGTCTCGACGGTCTCGTAGGCGACAGCGGTGATGCCGCTCTCGAGCAGCGCGTGCGTCAGAGCTTCGTCGGCTGCGATGTGCAAGTACGTGAACAGCACGAGCCCTTCCCGGAGGCGGCCGTACTCCGGCGCGATCGGCTCCTTGACCTTCAGCAAGAGCTCGGCCTCGCCCCAGACCTCGTCGACAAGCGCGATGCGCGCCCCGGCGGCCTCGTACGCAGCGTCGGTGAACGAGCTTCCTGTTCCCGCACCGGTCTCGATGATGACGTCGTGGCCGCGCTGGCCGAGCTCACGCGCGCCGGCAGGCGTCAGCGCGACGCGGTATTCGTCGGTCTTGATCTCCTTGGCGACGCCGATCTTCAAGCGGCGTCACCCTACCTTGTCGCTTCGGTGGAGATACAGAAGTAGCCCGGCCAGGGTCTTGGCATCCTCGATCTCGCCCAGCTTCGCGGCGATCTCCCCTGCGGTCCAACGCACGACCTCGAGCTGCTCGTCACTCTCCGGACTGGCGTCGCCGCGCTCGAGCTCCTCGGCAAAGAAGACGTACATACGCTCGCGGCAGAAGCCAGGCGTCGTGTAAAACGCCGTCGCCTCGCGCCAGGCCCCGCCCATCAGGCCCGTCTCTTCTGCGAGCTCGCGACGCGCGCAAGCCAGCGGCTCCTCGCCCTCCTCCAGCGTGCCCGCCGGCAACTCGACGAGCTCGCTGCGCACGGCCTCGCGCCGTTGGCGAACGAGGGTCAGCATGCCTTCGCGATCGATCGCGACGATCGCGACGGCGCCGGGGTGCTCGACGATCTCACGCTCGTGTTCGCCCCAGCGTTCAAGAGTGACGTCGATCAGCCTGCCGTCATAGACGGTCTTCGAGGAGTCCGGCTTCATACGGCCAGACGTTCGACGCGACCCGCAGCGACGCGTCCGGCGGCAAAGGCAGCTGCGAAGAAAAGCGGGTCTTCGTCCGGCCCGCGGCCCATGTGCGCGAGCGGTAGTTCGGCGCACGCCTCTTCCCACCCGCTCACGTCGACCTCCAAGCGCGACTCGAGCCAAGGCGGCGCGTCGTATCCCAGGGGCCAGGGCGCGATCACGTCGCCGAGACAGAGCTCGAGCACTGCCCGCGCGTGATGGGAAACTCCGTGATGGCGCTCGCGTGGGTCGCCCTCCGAGGCGCGCACCGCCAGGATCGGCGTGCCGTGCAGCGCATGCGCAGCGTTCGCGGCCTCGGCGGCAGCGAGCCCACCGTGGCCGAAGGTGGAGCCGGTGCCGACGATCCCCGGTCCGATCGCGCACACGACGACGTCGAAGCCCTCTGCGGCGGCCCACAGGAAAGCCGACGCCGCCGACACGCACTCGACGTCTCCGTCCAGACAGGCACCGACCGCGATCGACACTTCGACATGACCTCGTTCGCATAAATCACGCAGCGCATCGGACAGCGAGACCGGTAGAGCGCCGCCCGCGAGCTGAACGTACGCGACCCGCGCTTCTTGCCCGATTCCCGCGCAGACCGGCGCGACTTGGCTGTGCAGGGAACAGCAGACGACGGGCAACCCGGCCAGGGTGTCCGGCAGCGTGCGCCCCTCTTCCGCATGGCGTCGAGCGCTTTGAGCGGGTGTGTAGGGAAGCTTCATCACGTGAGCGTCGCTATCCGGGGGGAGATCGAGCCCGCGCGTCAGATTCGCGTACAGCACGTCGAAGCCACCGCTTCCGAGCTCCAACTCGCGAGCCTGCGTGTTGACGATCACCTCGTCGCCGAGCGCCACCGGGCCCGTGACCCGCGGATACGCGACACAGGGAACGCCGTCCACCTCGAGTCGGGACAGACCCGCGACCCGCTCGACGACGGCGGTTACGCGGCCTCGCCTAAGTGTCAGCATCTCGAGCGGCAGCCACGAGCGCAAGCGTCACTTCCACCATCCCCTCGAGGTCTGCCACGGTGATGTGCTCGTCTGGGGTGTGGATGTCCTGCATGCCGTTCGCCAGGTTGAGGCAGGCGAGCCCGTGTTCGTTGAAGACGTTCGCATCCGCTGCGCCGCCGCTGAGCCCATACGCAGGCTTGTAGCCGCTCTGTTCGAGCGCCGCGTGAGCGATCCGAACAACGGGATCGTCTTGCTTGAAGCGATAGCCCTTATAGCTCTTCGACACCTTCGTCTCCACCTCGCAATCCTCGAGCCCTGCCGCAAAGGAGAAGGCGTCGACCATCTCCTGCACCAGCTCATCGAGCTTGCGTTCGTCGTGCGAGCGCGCCTCGGCGTCGAGCGTGCACCACTCGGGAATGATGTTGCCGGCGGTTCCGCCCCGGATGATGCCGACATTCGCGGTCGTCTCCTCGTCGATGCGGCCAAGGCGAAGGTCCGAGATCGCACGCGCCGCGGCCGCGATTGCCGAGCGTCCCTCTTCGGGGTACATGCCGGAGTGCGCGGCGCGCCCGTGGAAGCGAACCTGCATCGCCCGTGAGTACGGCGCGCCGAGGATCACGTCGCCGATCGGCGCCGCCTGGTCGTAGACGTATCCCAACCGGGCCTGCAGGCGCTCGAGGTCGAAGGCGGCCGCGCCGAGCAGGCCCACTTCCTCCTTCGGCGTGAACAGGAGCTCGATGCCGCCATGAGGGCGGTTCTCGGTGAGCACGCGGCGAGTGCCTTCGAGCATTGCGGCGACGGCCGACTTGTTGTCCGCTCCGAGGATCGTGCCGGCCGCGTTTCGCACGACACCGTCCTCGATCACCGGCTCGATCGGGCCCTCGGGCGGCACCGTGTCGAGATGTGCGCACAGGAAGATGGGCTTGCCGCCGCCAGTCGCTTCCAGCCGGCAGTAGACGTTGCCGATGTTCGAGCCGACCTTCTGGCCCGCGTCGTCTTCGTCTACCGACAAGCCGAGGTCACGCAAGTAGCGGATCACGACGTCGGCAACGGCGCGCTCCTCGCCCGGCGGGCTCGGAAGCGCTGCCAGCTCGGTGAACAGCTCGACAACCTCGGAGGCCATCGCTCGATCTTATGTAGAGCTAGGCCGAGGCTGCGCCGACCGCGGACCGCTCACGCGAGCGCGCGAGTGCGGCACCGACGAAGTCGCGGAACAGCGGCGCCGGACGCGTCGGCCGCGACTTGAACTCCGGATGGAACTGGCTCGCCACGAACCACGGGTGGTCGGGGAGCTCGACGATCTCGACGAGCCGGCCCTCCTGGAACGTGCCCGAGACGACCAATCCGCCCTCCACGAGCGCAGGACGGTAGTGGTTGTTGACCTCGTAACGATGCCGGTGACGCTCGTGCACGACCGGCTCGCCATAGGCGTCGTGCGCGCGGGTTCCCTCGACCAGCTCCACCGCCTGCGCCCCGAGTCTCATCGTGCCGCCGAGATCCTCGATCTCTTTCTGCTCGGGCAGCAGGTCGATCACCGGGTGCGGCGTCTCGGGATCCATCTCGGTCGAGTTCGCGCCGTCGAGGCCGAGCACGTGACGGGAGAACTCGGAAACGGCAACGTGCATGCCGAGGCAGATCCCGAGGTACGGGATCTCGCGCTCGCGCGCAACGCGACAGGCGAGGATCTTTCCTTCCCAGCCGCGCGAGCCGAAGCCGCCCGGAACGAGCACCCCGTCGACCTGTTCGAGCAGCCCGGTCGCTTCTTCCAGGGACATCCCTTCCGCATCGATCCAACTCACGCGCACCTTCGCGCTGTGGTGGGCGCCTGCATGCTTGAGCGCCTCGTGTACCGACAGGTAGGCGTCCTGCAGCTTCACGTACTTGCCGACCAGCGCGATCTCGACGATCTCCTCGCTCTGCTGCATTCGCTCGTTGAGGTCGAGCCAGTCGCTCAAGTCGGCTTCAACCGGCGGCAGACCGAGTTTCTCGCCGACCAGGCGGTCGAGCCCTTCGGCCTTCAAGCGCGACGGAACGATGTAGACGTCGGGAACGTCCGGGCACGCGATCACTGCTCCGAGCTCGACGTCCGCGAAGAGCGCGATCTTCTCGCGAATGTCCGCCGACAGCTCCTCGTGCGAGCGGCAGACGACGATGTCGGGGTGGATACCGATGCGCCGCAGCTCGTTGACGGAATGCTGCGTCGGCTTCGTCTTCAGCTCGCCGGCCGCCTCGAGGAACGGCACCAGTGTCACGTGCAGGTAGAGGACGTTCTCCGCGCCGACCTCGCGCCGGAACTGGCGGATCGCCTCGAGGAACGGGAGCGATTCGATGTCGCCGACCGTCCCGCCGATCTCGCTGATGACCACGTCCGTCGGAGTCGACACGGCGCTGGCCCGAATCCGGTGCTTGATCTCGTTCGTGATGTGCGGGATCACCTGCACGGTCGCGCCCAGGAACTCGCCCTTGCGCTCCTTGCGCAGCACGGAATCCCAGATTGCACCGGCCGTGTGGCTCGCCGCACGTGTCAGGTTCTCGTCGATGAAGCGCTCGTAATGGCCGATGTCGAGGTCGGTCTCCGCGCCGTCCTCGGTGACGAACACCTCCCCATGCTGAAACGGGCTCATCGTGCCGGGATCGACGTTGAGATAGGGATCGAACTTCTGCGCCTGCACGCGCAAACCGCGCGCCTTCAGCAGCCGCCCGAGCGAAGCGGCGACGATGCCCTTGCCGAGAGCCGAGACGACGCCGCCCGTAACGAAGACGTACTTCGTCGGGCGCGCCGAGGAGCTCATTGGGCAGCCTCTGCCCAATGAGCGGGGCTGAGGCGATCCCTAAAGAAGGGAGCTCGTGAGGGAAACATGGTTTCCCTC
>DAINSN010000157.1:0-5757 GCA_036741295.1 Gaiellaceae bacterium | reverse complement strand
TCCGCCGAAGCGGAGTCGCGTGCCTGCTTGGGATCGATCCGCGTGTCCAGACGGTTGAGCTCGACGGCCCGGTGCTTGGCGTGGACACGATCCTCGAGAACCACGTTCTCTTTGGAAGCGTCAACGCCCACCGCCAGGACTGGGTGGCCGCAGTCGCTGATCTCGACCGAGCGCGCGAGCGGTGGACGGAAGCGCTGGAGCAATTCGTCACGCTCCGCGTCCCACTCGACCGCTTCCCGGAGGCCTTCGAACATCGCGGCGGCAAGGCAACGCTCGTTCTCTCGGACTAGAGGCCTGGTGCGAAATTCGGCCGACGTCGGGGGCGCTCCAGACCAAGCCGGGCAGTGCGGTCGTTCGCGGTGCGTAGCGGCGCTACGTGCCGCGGGCGAACGTGCTGATCCGGCGCCGTGTCTGGTGCGTCATCCGGCCCGGCGGAATTTCACATCAGGCCTCTGGTACCGGATCAGCAGGAAAGGCCTGCGGCCTCGAGTGCCTGCCGCGCGAGCGCTTCGTCGACCTCGCCTGGCAAGCCACTCACGCCGACGGCACCCACCCGTATCTCGCCCTCGAACGCGGCGAGCCCACCGAGGAAGAACGTGAAGAACGGGTCGAAGCTCTCGCGCTCGACAGCGTCCTCGCGCACCTTTTCCGCCAGCTCTCTCGTCGAACGCGCGTCGCTTCGCGCGGCGGTGTACGCCTTCCGCTGTGCATTCAGGCGCGTGTCCGGTGCCGCACCGTCCATCGTCGCGGCCGCGACGAGCTCGCCGTGCGTGTCCGCGACGAAAACCGAGACCGGGCTCGGCGCCTCCCGCACTACGAAATCCACGATCGCCTGTGCGTCCTCGAGCTTCACGAAGCGATTCTACGGGCCAGGTTGGAGTTCTACCGACCGGCGGAGCAGGGGCGAAACGTGCTGTAGTTCAACTCCATGCGCGTCGATGTCGCCCGCCTCGCACGGCGAGTCTTGGTCCTGGTGGTTGTCTCGGGCCTCCCCGCCTTGGCTGTCACAGCCCCCTCAGGCTGGCCCTCTGCGGCAAACGTCGCGAGTCACGCCTCGAGCTCCGGCTTCGAGGGGATTCGCTTGCAGAACGTCGCCAGTCGCGTCGGACTCGACTTGCGTCAAGGCGCGTTTCGCTTCGGTGTCTCGCCCGACCCGGCGGCGATGACCGGAGGCGGGCTGTGTGCTCTCGACTACAACAACGACGGCTGGGTCGATCTGTTCGTCGTGAACTCGTATTCGCAAGCCGACGTCGATCGCTGGCATAAGCACGGCGGCCTGCCTCGGAGCGCGCTCTTCCGCAACAGGAGGGGCCACTTCACCAATGTGAGCAGCCGCTCGAGAGCCGACCTCGCCGTCCGTGGCGAGGGGTGCGTGGCAGCAGACTTCAACGGGGACGGCTACACGGATCTCTACGTGACGACTGACGGCTACGACAAGCTGCTCTGGAACAACGGCAACGGTACGTTCACGGAAGGCGCCCGCGAGGCGGGAATCCGTAGCTACGGATGGCACGCGGGAGCCGCGGTCGGAGACGTGAACGGCGACGGCCGGCCCGACCTGTACGTCGCGGGCTACGCCGACCCCAACGTCCCCGTTCCCGGCTCCGCTGCGGGGTTCCCGAACAACGTCTCCGGCGTCCGCGATTTCCTGTACCTCAACGTCGGCCGCGACCGCAATGGACATTCGAAGTTTCGCGAGGTCGGCGTTCAGGCAGGCCTCGAGGCCGCGCGGTTCGATCACAGCCTCGGTGCAGTCTTCTCCGATTTCGACGGCGACGGGCGGCCCGATCTCTATGTCGCCAACGACGGTGACCCGAATCGCCTGTACGAGAACGTGGCCTGGCCGGGCGGCAGGAAGGCCGATCCCGCGGGGCTCGGCTTCCGCTTCGAGGAGCGTGCAGCCATCGCGGGCGTGGCCGACCCGAACGCGGGGATGGGTGTCGCGGCCGCGGACTTCAACGGTGACGCGCGCACCGATCTCTTCATCTCGAACTCGCGCGGCCAGGGCCATGCGGTCTACGCCGGGCAGCAGCCCCTTGCATCCGGATCGTCGTTCAAGGATGTCCGAGTGGCGTTCGAGCCGGCGTTCGGCAAGACGTTCAGCGGCTGGGGGGCTTCCTGGGTCGACCTCGACCTGGACGGCAATCCCGACCTCGTGCTCACGAACGGCGGCATCCCGGTGACCAGTCTCGCGCGGGACGCGCAGCCGATCCAGGTGCTCGAGAACATGGGCGCACCACCGGGCTCTGCGCCCCGATTTACTGACGGGACTGCACTCGTCGGCGGGTACAACCTGCCTCACGTCGTCGGCCGCGGCCTCACGACGGCCGACTTCAACAATGACGGCCGTATGGACATCGCCATCAACACGATCGGCGGGAAGCTGGAGCTGTTACGTCCGACGGGAGCCGTCGGCCACTGGCTTGCGGTCCGGCTCGCCCGGTTCTCGCCCGGAGCAGTCGTGACTGCGATCCTCCCGGACGGCCGCCGGCTGGTACGCGAGATGCAGGCAGGCTCGAGCTATCAATCGTCGGAGGACCCTCGAGTGCACTTCGGGCTCGGCGCGGCGACGACCGTGAGTCAGCTCATCGTTCGCTACCCGGATGGTCACATCGTGGACCAGACCGACGTTCCTGCCGACCGCATTGTCTCCTTCCGCCGCGAGACGCGGAGCGCAGCGGCTGTCAGAGCGAACGCGCTTGCCCGGCCGAGTCGGAGTCAGGGCCCTTCCGAGAATGCGCCCTACCTGATCGACGGGTGTACCCGGACCGACCTGCATGGGCGCTCGGTCGCCCGCGTGTGGGACGAAGCCATGCTCGACGCCATCAGGCGGGACCTGCCGGCTCCGACCACACACGCGCGGAACCTCTTCCACGTCTCGGCTGCGATGTGGGATGCCTGGGCGGCTTACGACCCGACGGCGGACGGCTACTTCGTCAACGAGAAGGACAAGGCTCCCGACATCGAGGCTGCCCGGGAGACCGCGATCAGCTACGCGGCCTACCGCGTCCTGCTCTGGCGCTACGCGTACGGCGCCAACCTGCGGGTGACGTTCGACGAGCTCACCCGGACCCTGGGCTCGCTCTGTTACCGGCTGGACTTCACGAGCACGAAGGGTGACTCACCGGCCGCACTCGGCAATCGCATCGCGGCCGCGGCGATCCGGTCTGGGAGACGCGACGGCTCGCTCGAACGACTGCACTATGCCGACGAGAGCTACGTCCCCGTCAACACGCCGCTGGTCGTCAAGGACCCCGGGACGGCTATGCACGACACCACCTTCTGGCAGCCGCTCGCGCTCGACCAGACCGTGGCCCAGAACGGCCTCGCCGTTCCCGGCAAGGTTCAGACCTTCATCGGCGCCCAGTGGGGTCACGTACGTGGCTTCGCGCTGCCCGCTTCGAAAAGCGGAGTGCCGATCGACCCTGGCCCCCCGCCGATCGGGACGCCGAAGGACGCGGCCTACAAGCAGGCGGCCGTCGACGTCATCCGCAAGAGTGCCGGGCTCGATCCCGCCGACGGACAGACGATCGACATCGGGCTCGACGCGCTGGGCAACAATCCGCTCGGGACGAACGACGGCCACGGCTACGCGGTCAACCCCGTGACGGGGAAGCCCTATGAGCCGGAGCGCGTCCCCCGAGGCGACTTTTCGCGTGTCCTCGCCGAGTTCTGGGCCGATGGCCCGAGCTCGGAAACACCGCCCGGGCACTGGAACGTGATTGCCAACACCGTCTCGGATTCGCCGCTGATGCTGTCGCGAATCGGTTCCGGGGCTGCGAGCCGCCTGAGCTGGGACGTGCACATGTACTTCGCGCTCAACGGGGCCCTGCACGACGCGGCGATCGCCGCCTGGGGCCTGAAGCGCAAGTACCAGTCGGTGCGCCCCATCTCGATGATCCGCTACCTGGCCGAGCACGGCCAGTCGAGCGATCCCAAGCTCCCGTCGTACGACCCCGACGGACTGCCGTTGATCCCGGGCCTGATCGAGCTGATCACGAAGGAATCGAGCGCGCCGGGACAGCGCCACGCCGCCCTTGCCGATCACGTCGGCGAGATCGCCATTCGCGACTGGCGCGGAAATCCGAAAGACCCGAATCAGGTGAGCGGCGTCGGCTGGATTCTCGGCGAGCGGTGGGTGCCGTATCAAAAGGCGACCTTCGTCACGCCGGCCTTCCCGGGCTTCGTCTCCGGCCACAGCACGTTCAGCCGTGCCGCGGCCGAGGTGCTCGCCGCATACACGGGCAGCCCCTACTTCCCCGGAGGCGAGTTCACGCAGGCCTTCTCTCCCGGCTACCTCAAGTTCGAGCGGGGGCCGAGCAAACCCCTCGCGCTGCAGTGGGCGACGTATTACGACGCGGCCGACCAGGCCGGGCTCTCGCGCATCTACGGCGGCATCCACATCGCCGCGGACGACTTTGCCGGCCGCCGGATCGGATCGAAGGTCGGCAAGCAGGCGTGGGCGCTCGCCGAGCGCTACTTCGCCGGCACCGTGCGGTAGGAGGCGGCTAGCGGCCCGAGCGTGCCTGAAGCCTGCGCGCGATCGTGTCCAGTGTCACAGCGAGCAAGAGGATGGTGCCGGTGACGATGTAGATCGTCCCCGTCTTGTAGCCCGCCGTGTTGAGCCCGTTCGAGACCGTCGCGATCACGAGGGCGCCGAGGAGCGCGCTGCGCACCTCGCCGCGACCGCCGAACAGGCTCGTGCCGCCGATGACCGCCGCGGAGATCGCGTCGAGTAGCAGCGTGCCGCCGCCGACGTTGAGGTCGACGGAGTTCAGCCGCGCCGCCAGGATCACGCCTCCCACCCCGGCCATGGCGCCGGAGATCATGAAAACGATGATGCGGATGCGGGCGACGTTGATGCCGGCGCGACGAGCCCCTTCGGCATTGCCGCCGACGGCGTAGACGTGGCGGCCGAACGGAGTTCGCTTGGCCAGGAAGGTCAAGCCGACCAGGAAGATGACGACGAGGACGCCGGCCAGCGGTAGCCCATTGGGCACGCTGGCGTGGTTGGAGACCGCGACGGTGCCGAAGCAGGCGACCGCGACCCCGATGACCTTGGCGACAAGGAGCAGCGGTCTTCGGATCGCCACGCCCGCGCGGCGCTTGCCGATCACGCCGCCCAATGTGCCGATGGCGTAGAGACCCGTGACGAGGGCCGCAATGATCCAACCCGCATTGGCCGAGAAGTAGTAGTTGGCGAGATCGTTGATCAACGAGTCCTGGATCACGATCACGCCTTTGATCTCGAGCACCTGCAGGATGACTCCCTGCCAAATCAGGAGCCCTGCGAGCGTGACGACGAACGACGGGACGCCGATCTTCGCCACGACCGAGCCCTGGACGCCGCCGATGAACGCGCACAGGCCCACCGCGATCGCGATCGCGACGACTCCGGGATACGCATGGCCGCTACCCGGGAGCTGGAACTCGGCGACGGCCAGAGCCGCTATCCCGCTCAGATACCCGATCGAAAGGTCGATCTCGCCGAGGAGGAGGACGAATACCACTCCCAAGGCGAGCATGGTCAAGCCGGCCATCTGGACGATGACGTTGTTGAAGTTGTCCGCGGTGAAGAAGTTCGTCGCCTTGAAGCTGAAGAAGACGACGATCAGAGCCAGACCGATGACGATCGGCAGGACCCCGAGGTTGCCCGTCCTGAGGTTGTCGTACGTTCGGCGCCAGAGCCCTGACGGCGCCTCGGCCTCGTCTCCTTCGGGGAGACCGATCCCCGGTGCCGCGACGTCGACTTCCGAG
>DAINSN010000156.1:0-5760 GCA_036741295.1 Gaiellaceae bacterium | reverse complement strand
TCGCGAAGCGCCTGATGGACTACGGCTTCCATCCGCCGACGATCTACTTCCCGCTCGTCGTTCCCGAGGCGCTGATGATCGAGCCGACCGAGACCGAGGCGAAGGAGACGCTGGACGAGTTCGCCGAAGCCATGCTCGCGATTGTGCGCGAAGCCCAGGAGGACCCGGACGTCCTCCGCGACGCGCCGCACGGACGGCCGGTGCGCCGGCTCGACGAGGTGCTCGCTGCGAAGCGCGCGATCGTGAAGTACGGGTTCGACGAGCATCCCGATCTCGGCAACGAGCCCGCAGCGCCACGGCAGCTCGAAGCGCAGAAAGGTGCCTGAGGACTAAGCGGCGAGCGGGAGGCTCAACTGCCTGAGCCCGAGCCGCTCGAACACGAGCTCGACCTCGAGCGCCACCGCCGCGAACTGGTGCGTGGGCCAAGTGTGCGCGTCGTCTTCGGCTTGCAGCTTCTCGAGCCGGCGGTTGAGCGCGCGGTCCTCGGATCGAAGCAGGACCGTCTGCGCGTAGGAGCGCGCCCAGAGCTCGTGCACCGATTGGAAGTAGCGCTGGCGCGAGTAGCCGCCCGGCAGGACGCGCTTCTCGAGCAGCGCCGCAGCGTCGCGCCATGGTGCGAAGGCCGGGTGCACCGCCGACGCCCACGAGCGTGTCTTGCGGTCGTAGAAGATCTGGTGGTCGAGCAGATGACCGAGCTCGTGGAGGAACCCGAGCGCGGAGCGCCCGCCGACGCGCGAGACGCGC
Organism: Gaiellaceae bacterium; assembly: GCA_036741295.1. Classification (GTDB taxonomy): domain Bacteria; phylum Actinomycetota; class Thermoleophilia; order Gaiellales; family Gaiellaceae; genus 3-1-20CM-4-69-9. The sequence continues at coordinate 5,016 of DAINSN010000156.1, read as the reverse complement.
AGGTCGATTGGATCACGCAGGCGGAAGCGGTAGGCGCCGGCCTCGGTGATCGTAGCCGTAGGACGCACCGGTACGGGTGAGAGATCGGAGCGCAGTCCGTGCAGCTGGGACGCGGCCGCGAGCGCGCGTTGGAGTTCCGCAGTCAACGGGCTCCGGCGTGGTAGGGCAACGACCTCTTCCAACGAGCGTAGGCGAAGCTTTCCCTCGCGGGCGACACACTCGGGGTAGCGACGTTGTCCCATTGGTAAATCTTCGGTGCTGCGTCGGACGGACTTGAACTGCGTGTCATGCTTTGCAGCGTGAGACTGCGTCGTACGCTTCTCGTTTGCATCGCCATTTCCTTCGCGGCGATCGATCTCGTGCACAAGTCATTCGCAGCTGCGGAGTTCCATCACGCGCGCACGCCGTTCGTTGCGCTGATCATGGCCACAGTGATTGCGGCGCTCGTCGTGCTCGTGCCGCGCGTCCCATCGAACGCAGCCGCATGTGGCGCGGGAATCGCGTGCGGCGGTGCACTCGGGAATCTGGTCTCGCTGCTCGCGTGGTCGCAGGGCGTGCCCGACCCGCTCGTCGTCTCGGGCACGATGCACGGCGTCGCCTTCAACCTCGCCGATTTGTTCGCGGTCACGGGCGACGCTCTGTTGCTGAGCGCGATCATCTTGCACGGGATCCGGCACCGCGCCAGGCTGCGGGAAAGCGTCTAAGACTTAATAGAGGTCTTCGAGGTCGTCGACGATCGGCTCTTCATCGCGACGACGACGGACGACTTCCGAAACCACGAGCAGAAGTGGTACGGCGATTGCAATCGCGAGGCTCGTCCAGGCGAGTGCGAACCAGGCCATGACGATGACGCCCACGCCGAAGCGCTGCCCTACCGGGTCGTGCCGCAGGAAGCTCATAAGCACGGTTGCTTCCTTCATTTTGGCTCCTCCTTCAAGGGCAGGGATCGGCCGGCCCGGGGTGATCCTCCATCCCTCACTCGCGTAATACCTGCTCCAGTAGCAAGACTGTAGGGAGGAACCCGAATGAGGGAGAAAATGATGACGAAAGTCCAAAAGACCGAGGAGCAGTGGCGCGCCGAGCTGGATCCGGAGCAGTACCGAGTCCTGCGCGAAAAGGGTACGGAGGCGCCGTTCTCGGGTGAGTACGACCATATGTTCGAGCCGGGCACGTATCACTGCGCCGGCTGCGGCGCGGAGCTCTTTCGGTCCGAGACGAAGTACGACTCGGGCTGCGGCTGGCCGGCGTTCTACGCCCCGGCCGGTGAGGAAGCGGTCGATGAGGAGACCGACACCGCCTACGGGATGGTGCGCACCGAGGTGATGTGCTCGAATTGCGGAGGCCACCTCGGACACGTTTTCCCCGACGGACCGGCTCCGACCGGAACTCGCTACTGCATCAACTCGGCGGCACTCAACCTGGAGGAGGAATAGTGGAGAAGAAGGCAACGTTCGGCGCCGGCTGCTTCTGGGGCGTCGAGGCTGCATTCCGGCAGCTCGACGGCGTGACGCGAACTCGTGTCGGCTACTCGGGCGGCACAACGGAGAATCCAACGTACGAGGATGTCTGCTCGCACACGACGGGACACGCCGAGGTCGTCGAGGTCACGTACGACCCCGACCGCATCTCGTACGACCAGCTCCTCGACGTCTTCTGGGCGAAGCACGACCCGACGCAGCTGAATCGTCAGGGCTGGGACATCGGCGACAACTACCGCTCCGCGATCTTCTTCAACGACGAGGAGCAGCACGAGGCTGCTGTGAAGTCGAAGGCAGGGGAGCAGCGGAACTGGGGCGCGCCGATCGTGACGCAGATCGAGCCTGCGCAGACGTTCTACGAGGCCGAGGACTATCACCAGCAGTACCTCGAGAAGCGCGGCCGGTCGAGCTGTACGCCCGCGCTGAAGCGGGCGTCGGTCGCCGGCTAGCGGCCGGCGACAGCGAGTTGACCGCAGGCCGCGGCGATGTCGCGGCCTCGCGTCAGCCGCACCGTCACGGGGACCCGGGCGCGGCCGAGGACGTCCTTGAACGCGGCGATCGCCTTCGGGGAGGAACCGTCGTACATCCCCGTCGGGTTGTACGGAATGAGATTCACCTTGAAGACCTTTGGGTCGAGCAGTTTCGCGAGCTCGCGTGCCTGCTCGACCCGGTCGTTCACGCCGCGGAGCAGCACGTACTCGACGAACACCTTCCGCCGGCGCAGCGCGAAGTAGCGCGTGCACTCCGCGAGGACTTCGGCGAGCGGATAACGCTCGTTCACGGGCATCAGCTCGCTGCGCAGCTCGTCGGTCGGTGCGTGTAGCGAGAACGCCAGCCTGATCGGCTCTTCGACCTCGTCGACAAAACGACGTAGGCCGGGCAGCCAACCAACAGTTGACACCGTCGTGCGACGCCAGGTGATCCCAATGTCCGGAAGCGCCCGCGCAGACTCGAGTACCGGTTCCAGGTTCAACATCGGCTCGCCCATGCCCATGTACACCGCGTGGTCGATGGGCTCGATGCGGCGGAAGTGCAAGGCCTGGTCCAGGATCTCGGATGAGGTCAGATTCCGGCCGAAGCGCATCTGGCCGGTCGCGCAGAACGTGCAGGTGAGAGGGCAGCCCGACTGCGATGACAGGCATACCGAACGACGGCCGTCGCGGTAGCGCATCAGCACCGCCTCGACCGGATGACCGTCATGTGTGCGGAACAGCGCCTTCACCGTCCCGTCGCTCGCTTTCGCCTCCTCGACGAGCTCGAGCGTGGAGAACGGCACCTCGGTCTCCAGCCGCCCACGCAGCGAGTCGGGCAGGTTTGTCATTTCCCCGTAGCCGGCGGCGCCGCGGGCAGCCCACTCCCAGACCTGGCCGGCACGGTACGGCGGCTCGCCGCGCTCGCTCAGATGCAGTTGCAACAACGCACGATCCACGTTTGCCAGGGTAGCGTTGCTCATGGCTTCTTCCCGGCAGCCGTGGTGGACGGGCGGCGTTCTGTACCAGGCATATCCGAGGTCGTTCGCCGACTCGAACGGCGACGGCGTCGGCGACCTCGCAGGGCTTCGCGGGCGCCTGGACTATCTCCACTGGCTCGGCGTCGACGGCATCTGGCTCAATCCGACCTTCCCGTCGCCGAACCGTGACTGGGGCTACGACGTCTCGGACTATTGCGGCGTGCACCCGGACCTGGGGACGATCGAGAACCTCGATGCGCTGATCGCGGACGCGGCCGAGCTCGGGATCCGCATCGTGCTCGACCTCGTTCCCGCCCACACGAGCGACCGGCACGAATGGTTCCTGGAGTCACGCTCGTCGAGGGAATCACCTCGGCGGCCCTGGTACATCTGGCGCGACGCCGCAGACGAGCAGGACAGCGTGTTCGGCGGCAAAGCGTGGACCTACGACGAATCGACGGGCCAGTACTACCACCACCTCTTCCTGCCCGAGCAGCCCGATCTGAACTGGATGCAGCCGGACGTCCGGGACGCCTTCGACGAGATCCTGCGCTTCTGGTTCGACCGCGGCGTCGCCGGATTCCGGATCGACGTCGTGCACGAACTCGTCAAGGATCCACCGAGTCAGCCGAATCGCCCAGAGATCCACAGCGTGCTGCGGCGCTGGCGGGCGCTCGCCGGCGGCTACGACCCGGAACGGTTGCTTCTCGGTGAGACCTGGGTGATGGACCTCGACGAGCTCGCGACCTTCTATGGACAAGCAGACGAGCTGCACCTCGGCTTCAACTTCCCCTTCATGTTCGCCGGTCTGGATGCTGCAGCGCTCGCGGATGTGGTCAAGCGCACTGAGGGCGTGCTGCCTGCCGGCTCCTTGCCGGTGTGGGCGCTGTCGAATCATGATGTCGTCAGGTTCCCGACGAGAGTCTGCGACGACGACGACGCGAAGGTCCGTTGTGCGCTCCTTGCGCTGCTGACTCTCCGGGGGACCTCGGTCCTGTACTACGGGGACGAGCTCGGCATGCGGCAGGTTGAGATTCCGGCCGATCGCGTGCTCGACGTGCACGGCCGTGACGGCGCGCGAACGCCGATGCCTTGGGGCGACGTCGAGTGGCGCAATCCGTGGCTCCCGATGGGTGAGGATCTCACGACTGTCGCGGAGCAGCGGGCGGACCCTGGTTCGGTGCTCAGCTTCTGCCGCGACGCGATTGCGCTGCGGGGCAGTCGCGACGATCTAGTCGCCGGCGCCTACACGCCGTTGTCGGGGCAGACGGGGGTCTGGGCGTGGCGGCGGGGAGAAGGGACGGCGGTTGCGATCAACCTGACCGACTCGCCGGCCAACCTGTCGCTCGAGGGAGACGTGGTCCTCTCAACGAGAGGGCGCGACGATCCTTCGCGCCTCGAGCCGTGGGAGGGAGTGGTGGTCGCGCTTACTTAGAGCACGAAGGCGAGTAGCGCCAGGCGTCCTGAATCGCCGAGCGCTCGCCGACCACGACGTCGACGCCGCGCCCGAGCACTCGCTCGAGCACTTCGACGTCGACGTCTGCGGGGTCGCCGACTGCGACTTCGATGCGTCCAGAGTCCAGGAAGCGGACCGGGACGGCGAACATGCGACGCGCGACCTCGAGCGGCAAGAGAGCTGCCGCCCTCGGGTCGAGGGGGTGGCGGACCAAATCGACATAGCGGAGGCCGGCCTGCTCCGCGAGGGCGGAGGCGAGCTCGGGCTCGAAGAGCCAACCCCGGGCAAGGAGCGTCTCGCCGAGGCGCATGCCGGTGACCTTGACCTCCGCGAGCGCAGCGTCGAGCCGCTCGTGCGAGACCCAACCCTTCTGTACGAGGATCGACCCGAGCATGGGGCGTACCTCGTGCTCGAAGTAGCTGTGATCCAGGCGGAGCGGCGCGGCTGATCCCGAGGCGGCCCTGAGGCCGCCGCCGACGTAGCGCTTGTCAGAGGGATTCATCTGCACACCTTCCGGCTCCATCATCGGCCCGGGAGAGCGCCGTGATGATCACCCGCGGGGGTGACGAATTGAAACCTGCAAAATAGGGCCATGATCGATCTCCGCTCCGATACCTTGACCCAGCCGTCGC
>DAINSN010000155.1:0-5799 GCA_036741295.1 Gaiellaceae bacterium | reverse complement strand
GCGAAAGCGAAGCTTTCGCGTAGGAGCCGAAGGCTCCGCGGCGAAGTCGCGGGCATGGCGCGACGCAAGAAGAGGCGCACGCTCAAGCCGCGCCTGCCCGCGCGCGTCCGCACGAAGCGGCGCAAGGCGAAGACGAAGAGCCAGCAGCACCCCGAGCTGATCGGCCTCGGGCTTGTCGCTCTGGGCGCCTTCCTGGCGTCGATCCTGTACCTGGGCTGGGGCGGAGGCATGGTCGGGGGCTGGATCACCGACGGCTTCACGGCGGCGATCGGAGCAGCCACGTACGTCGCGCCCGCGGCCTTTGTCGTCGTGGGCGTCCTGATGGTCGCGCGGAGTGCGCTCGTCGACGTGAGCCCGTTCCGCACCGGTCTGGCGGTGACGAGCTTCGGCCTGCTCGCGGCACTGGGATCGAGTCACGGCGGCGCGGTCGGCCGCGGGCTGCAGGGAATGTTCGGGCTGCTCGTCGGCGGGACCGGGACGACGATCATCGGCGTCCTCGCGCTCGTGATCGGAGCGCTCCTGCTCTCCGGCGCTTCGGCCGGGGCTCTGGTCCGCCGCTCGGGTCACGCCGTCCGGCGGGCGCACGGCCGTGCCCGGCGTGCCCGACCGCTCGAACAGGTCGAGCCGGCGCCGGTCATCCCACTCCGGGCACTCGAGCCGCCGGTCGACGTCGTCCACGACTTTCCCGACGTCGTCGGCGACTCCCAACCTCGTCTGCTCGTCGAGCCGGTGTCCACGGAGGATCCCGATCAGCCGAGCCTCTTCGACGTCGGCCTGGTCGAGACCCACGAGGAGTACCGGCTCCCGGACCGCGGCATCCTCCGCCGCTCGCCGGCGGCGAGCGAGGTCTCCGGGGATGTTGCGGAGCGGACCGCCGCTGCGCTCGTTCAGACGCTCAAGCACTTCGGGATCGACGCGACAATCAGCGGCCAGATCTCCGGTCCCCGCGTGACGCGCTACGAGCTGCAGCTCGCGCCCGGGACGAAGGTCTCGAAGGTCGCTGCACTGAAAGACGACCTCTCGTACGCGCTGGCGACGACGGAGATCCGCATCCTCGCCCCGATCCCCGGGAAGCAGGCGGTCGGCGTCGAGATCCCCAACCTCTCGCCGAATCTCGTTACGCTCGGCGACATCTTCGACGACCTGCCCGCGACGGCTAGCCCGCTCGCCGTGTGGCTTGGCAAGGACATCTCGGGCACCGCCGTCTGGACGGATCTCGCACGCATGCCGCACCTGCTGATCGCCGGCACCACCGGCTCCGGTAAGTCGGGCTGCATCAACACGATGCTGACCTCGGTGCTGCTGCGCTCGACGCCGGACGAGGTGCGCATGATCCTCATCGACCCGAAGCGGATCGAGCTCGGGTTCTACGAGACGATCCCGCACTTGCTCACGCCGGTCGTGTCGAGCCCGAAGCAGGCGTCCGCCGCGCTCACCAACGTCGTCGCGGAGATGGAGCGCCGCTACGAGAAGCTCTCGGCCCTGCGCGCACGAAATCTTCCCGAGGCGAACCGCACGCTCCGGCAGCGCGGCGAACAGTCGCTCCCGTACCTGCTCGTCGTCATCGACGAGCTCGCCGATCTGATGATGACGACGCCGCAGACGGTAGAGGACGCCGTGATCCGCCTCGCGCAGAAGTCTCGCGCGGTCGGCATCCACCTCGTGCTCGCGACGCAGCGCCCGTCCGTCGACGTGATCACCGGGATGATCAAGGCCAACGTCCCGTCTCGCATCGCCTTCGCGGTCTCCTCACAGACCGACTCTCGAGTCATCCTCGACACCGCAGGCGCAGAGAGCCTGCTCGGCCAGGGCGACATGCTGTTCAAGCCGCTCGGAACCTCGCGCCTGCAGCGCGTGCAGGGCGCGTACGTGTCGGAGGAAGAGATCGCGCTCGTCGTCAGCCAGTGCGGCAACCAGCGCGAGCAGGAGCTCGACGAATCGTTGCTCGAGCTCCCGGAGCCCTTCGCCGAAGATGTTGACGGCGACGACGGCGAGTTCGATCCGGACGAGGATGCATTGCTCGAGAAGGCGATCGACATCGTCGTCCAGACACAGACCGCCTCGGTCTCGCTCCTGCAACGGCGCCTTCGCGTCGGCTACACGAGAGCGGGCCGCCTGATCGACATGCTCGAGCGGCGCGGGATCATCTCCGGGTACGAGGGCTCGAAGCCCCGCCGCGTGCTCGTCGAGAACACCGAGCACATCGCGGGCTGAGCCTCGACCTAGGTTCGCTTCAGCCGCAGAGCCTGGAGTCCCCAGATGACGAACGCGCCGGTTCGCTTCGGTTCTTCGACGAGCCGAAAGTCGGGCCACCACCGTCGAAGCGCCTCGAGGCTCGCCTCGAGCTCGATCCGTGCGAGCGGTGCCCCGATGCAGACGTGGATGCCGCCGCCGAAGCCGATGTGCTGCACCGCGTTCTCGCGCGCGACGTCGAACTCATCGGGTCGCTCGAACACACGCGGGTCCCGGTTGGCGGCCCCGAAGAGCAGCGCGATCTTCGCTCCGCGCGGGATTGACACGTCACCCACCGCGAAGTCTTCCGTCAGGACCCAGCGCTCGAACAGCTGCAGAGGCGGATCGAAGCGGATCAGCTCCTCACCGGCGGCGGCCGCAGGTACGGAGCCGTCGACGACGCGCCGCCACTGATCCGGATGCTGCGCGAAGGCGCGCATCCCGTTCCCGAGCGTGTTGACCGAAGCCTCGTGACCCGCGTTGAGCAGCACGATCACGGTACTGACGATCTCGTCATCCGAAAGCCGGCCGTCGTCGACCCGTGCCTGGACGAGCGCGGTAACCATGTCGTCGCGCGGGTTCGCCCGCCGTTCCCCGATCAGTTCGTGAACGTACTCCTGAAACTCTGCGGCGGCCTCGTTCGCCTTGTGCGCAGCCTCGAGTGGGACCTCGAACTCGTACATCTTGACCATGCGGTGCGACCAGTCGAGCAGGTCGCGGTGACGGTCGAGTGGCACGCCGAGCATCCGGCAGATGACGGCGATCGAGTACGGCTGCGCGTAGTCGTAGAGGAGCTCCATCTCGCCCGCCTCGGCGAGCGGCTCGAGCAGCTCGCGCGCGAGGGCGTGCGCGGGCTCACGGAGCGCCTCCACGCTTCGCGGCGTGAACGCGGCTGCGACGAGTTTCCTCAGGCGCGTGTGATCCGGGGGCTCGAGCCAAAGAAGGCTCCAGCGCTCCGAGTCCCAGAACGCCTGCCAGCGCGGGTCCAGCGGCGGCACGCCGATCTCTTCCGGCGCCAGCACCTGACGAAAGTTGCGTCCGAGGCGCTTGTCACGCAAGCAGCTGCGAACGTCCTCGTGCCTGGTGACGAACCAGCGCTCCCGTGCGGCGTCGTAGAAGAGCGGGGCCTGCTCGCGGACCCGGTTCAGCACGGGGTAGGGATCCGCCAGGAACTCGGGGTCCGAGGGGTCGAACCCGACCGCTTCGCTCAGCGCCACGGCCTAACCATAGGGCGAGGTCGGCCGTCTTAGAGATGAAAGCACTGGCGGCAGGCAGTAGCATCGCCCCTGGTGAATAGGTGGGTTTCGAGGAGGAGGAGAGTCTTTTGAAGAAGCATCGAATGCTGCCGTTTGGCCTGGCGGCGCTTGTGGCAGTGATCCTTACTGCTACGGGCTTTGTGGCCAGCGGCACTGCGGCACCCCAGGCTGCGTTCAAGGCCGGGCTGGTCAGCGACGTCGGCCGTTTCAACGACAAGGGGTTCAACCAGAACCAGCTGACAGGGATGAAGCATGCGGCGAAGGTTCTGAAGATCCAGTACCGCGCGGTCGAGTCCCGGTCCGCGGGCGACTACCTGCCGAACATGGCCTCGCTGGCGCGAAGTGGCTACAACATCGTCATCTCGGCGGGCTTCCTGCTGTCGGATGCGACCGAGGACGTGGCGGATCAGTTCCCGAACACGAAGTTCGCGATCACCGATCAAGGGGTCGAAGCCTTCAAGAGGAAGCACACGAACATCGAAGGCTTGACGTACGCCACACAGGAGAACAGCTACCTCATCGGCTGCCTCGCGGCGAAAGTAGCTGCGAGGGGTGGGAGCAAGAACATCAGCGCGGTGGGCGGCCTCAAGATCCCGCCCGTCGACACGTTCCTCGCCGGCTACAAGGCGGGCGCGCAGAAGTGCGTCGCGGGGACGACGGTCACGATCGGCTACTCGCAGGACTTCATCGATCAGGCGAAGTGCAAGAGCATCGCCACGAATCAGATCGACGGGGGCTCGCAGGTGGTCTTCGCCGTCGCCGGTCCGTGCGGCCTCGGTGCTCTCGACGCGGCCAAGGAGCGCAGCCGTTGGGGCGTCGGCGTCGACGTCGACCAGTCGTTCCTCGGCAGCTACATCCTCACGAGTGCTGTGAAGAGGGTGGACACCGGAATCTTCCTCGCAGTCAAGGGAGCGAAGAGCGGCAAGGGTTACAAGCGCGGCGGCAACCTCGTCTTCAACCTGAAGAACGGGGGCGTGGCGCTAGGCAAGATCAGCGCGAAGGCCAAGATTCCGAAGGCCTGGCTGACCCAGATCAACAAGATGAAGGCCCAGATCATCGCCGGCAAGCTCAAGCCGCCGAAGAGCGTCGGATAACGACCAACCGCAACGGTTCGCTGAAAGAGCGGGCTCTCGGGCCCGCTCTTTCATTTCCGGCTTAGAATCGCGCCCTGATGGACGAACCCCCCGTCCTCGAGCTGCGCGGAATCACGAAAGAGTTCCCCGGCGTGCTCGCCAACGACCACGTCGACTTCGACCTGCGGCGGGGCGAGGTGCACGCCTTGCTCGGCGAGAACGGCGCCGGCAAGTCGACCTTGATGAGCATCCTCTACGGGCTCTACACCCCCGACTCGGGCGAGATCCTCATGAACGGGGAGCCCGTGGCGATCAACTCGCCGAAGGACGCAATCGAGCTCGGGATCGGAATGGTGCACCAACACTTCATGCTCATCCCGGTCATGACGGTCACGGAGAACATCGTGCTCGCGCAGGAGCCCAGGCATGCAGGCGTGCTCCTCGACTACGACGCAGCGGCCGAACGAGTACGCGAGCTCTCCACATCGTTCGGACTCGCCGTGGATCCGAACGCGCGCATCCAGAAGATCACCGTCGGCCAGCAGCAGCGAGTGGAAATCCTGAAGGCGCTCTATCGCGGCGCCGAGATCCTCATTCTCGACGAGCCGACGGCCGTGCTGACGCCGCAGGAGGCGCGGGAGCTGTTCGAGATCATCGAAGGCCTGAAGGCGCAGGGAAAGTCGATCGTCTTCATCAGCCACAAGCTGAACGAGGTGCTCGAGGTCGCCGACCGCATCACCGTGCTCCGCCGCGGCAAGCGGGTCGAGACGATCCCGCGGGACGGCGCGACCGAGGCGGGACTGGCGCGCTCGATGGTCGGACGCGAAGTGCTGCTCCGCGTCGACAAGAAACCGGCCGAACCCGGCGAGCCGCTCTTGAAGGTCGCGGATCTCTCCGTCCGCGACGACCGCGGGCTGGAGGCGGTGCGCGGCGTGACCTTCGACGTGAGAGCGGGGGAGATCGTCGGCATCGCGGGCGTCGACGGCAACGGCCAGAGCGAGCTCATCGACGCGCTGACAGGCCTACGCAAACCCGCCGGCGGCCGGATGACCGTCGGCGGCCAGGACCTGACCCACGCGTCGGCGCGCCAAGCACTCGATGCGGGCATGGGCCACATTCCCGAGGACCGCCACCGGCGCGGCCTCGTCCTCGACTTCAACCTGGCCGAGAACCTCGCGCTGCACGACTACGGCAAGGAGCCGTTCTCGCGCTTCGGTTGGCTGAACCCGCGCCGCTGG
>DAINSN010000154.1:0-5820 GCA_036741295.1 Gaiellaceae bacterium | reverse complement strand
TAGAGCTTGCCTTCGCGGCCGGCGAGGTGCAGGCGGTGCAACAGCACGGTCGCGGTCACCCCTGAGCCGCAATAGGCGACGAGCTCCCCTTCGGGGAGGTCCGGCGTCGGTTCGTTCCAAGGTGCGTTCAGCGCACCGGGGATCCGGCCGGGGATCTTGTCGTTCGGATTCGGCTCCCCGCGCCAGCGGGAAGCGAGCCGTGCATCCACGACGACCAGCTCTTCCCGGCGGCGGTCGAGCTCGTCGGCCTCGATCGTGTCGTCGTCACGCGGACGCAGCCTCAGCTCCGCGGGCTCGATAGCTTGCCCGCCTTCGACGAGCGGTCCGTGCCAGCAATCGAGGTCGACCACCGCGCACAGCTCGTGTCCGAAGTGGCGTAGCAGCCACCAGAGCCGCTCGGCGCCGCCCATGTTCCCGTAAGCAACGACGAACACGTCGCCGCCGATACCGGCTCGCGCCGCAGCGTGAGCGAACTGTTCGGGATCCGGCAATGGATGCCGACCGCGCGGGCCGGGCGGGGACGACAGATCGGCGTCCACGTCCAGGAAGCTCGCTCCCGGGATGTGTCCGCCGAGGTAGAGCTCGCGACCGCGCTCCGGTTTCCCGAGCTCCCAGCGACAGTCGACGAACTGGTAGCGCAGGCCTACCAGTTGCCGTTCGACGGCGGCAGCGGCACGGAGGCGGGATGGATGACGTAGACGATTCCGCCCGTGGCAGACATCCAGGCGTCCTCGAACTGCGTGCGGTCGTAGACGTGCCGCACAGTTGCGTCGTCCGGAGACGCCGGGTCATTGACGATCGGGTTCCCGTCCGCGGTAAAGCCGGCGAGCACCATCAGGTGGCCGTTCGTGCTCTTGAAGAAGAAGCCGTCGAGCTTGCCGGAGTTGAACGCGATCGAGATCACCAGCGGGATGCCGGCCTTGATGAATTGCTCCGCCTCGGCGAGGGAGTGCAGTTGCGTGACCTCGCTCTCGAGCCCGAAGTGCGCCGCGTACGCCGTATTGAAGGGCCAGTTGCCCGCGCCGTTGTAGTGGTAGTCGAAGACGTATCGCGCGGCGTAGTCCACCTGCGGATCGGTGGTCGCCGGATAGTCGCGCAGGACGTAGGCGTAATCCGCAGGCGCAGGACCGCTCCCCCAGTAGGCGACGACCATCGACGTCGACGTCGGGCTGCACCAGGCTTCGCCGCCGTTGTCGAACTGCGGGTACTCGCCCTTGTGGATCTCCTGCGAGTACGAGGGCACCGCGAGCTCTACGGTGCGTGTCATCGTCGTCGCGCTCGGTGCGTACGGCTTGATCGTGACGGGATCCGAGACGACGGCGCCGATGCGAGTCACGCGAGGGGTGGCGGTCGTGCCGGCGGCGCGGTAGAGCGTCAACCGCAGCTGGTAGGACGACATCGGGTTCTTCGGGACGAACGTGTCGATGGCGACGTAGCCGTCCTTGTCGCCCTGGCCGCCGACCGACGTACGGTGAATGTCGGCGTCGCCGTAGGCCCAGCGGCCCATCACGTACCACTTCGTCACGTGCGCATCGCGCGCATCCGTGGCTCGCATCTCCACCTGGATCCACGTGCCGGAAGGGGTGTCTGCGTTCCACGAGGACACGAGCTCCATGAAAGGGAAGCCGGCGGGTTGCCAGGACGACGTCCACGTCCCGGCGGCGTAGTCGCGGGGCGGATATCCGAACGGGTCGGTGTACGTCACCGTCGTCAAGCCGTTGTTCGTGAGCACGAGGCCGCCGTTCCGATCGAGCTGCGTCCCGGCGGCGGTTCCCGAGCTCAACGAGAATGCGTGGTACGCAACCGGATACGCCTGCTTCTCCGCGGCCGAGGCCGGCCCTACGGCCGCGACTAGGGCCACCGCGAGGGCGACGAGTGTGCCTCGGATCACCCCGCGATCGTACGACGGTCGTGCCGAGGGGTCAACAAGACTCGAGGGCGTCGCTGCTGACCGCGACGCCCTCGAATCAGCGTCTGCCTAGCCGGGCGCCGGCTCGGGCTGAGCGGCTGGAACCACGGGAGCAGGCGCCGTGTGCCCGTTCCCGTGGGAGAGCCCGAGATGCCCGTGCGTCTCGGTCCCGTAGCCGCCGGGGACCGGGATGTAGAACTCGGGGTAGCCCCACATGCCGTGCTCCGAGACATCGAGACCGGCCGTCTCCGTCTCCGGCTCGACACGGATCCCCCACAACCGCTTCATCACCCAGAGCGATCCGAACGAGGCGCTGAAGGTGAAGCCACCGACCGCGACGAGGCCCAGCGCCTGGACGCCGAGCTGGTGGAAGGAGCCCGTGTAGACGAGCCCGCCCCTGCCGGTGGCGAGATTTGACGCGAGTGCGGGCACAGCAAACAAGCCGGTCGCGAGCGTCCCCCACACACCTGACATCCCGTGCACGGCGACGGCGCCGATGGGATCGTCGATGCCGATCCGCTCGACGAACAAGACGCCTGCGACGGCGATCCACCCCGATACTCCGCCGATCACGATCGCAGCCCACGGCGCCACGAACCCCGAGGCCGCGGTGATCGCGACCAGCGCAGCGAGGACGCCGTTCAGCATCATCGACACGTCGGGCTTGCGCAGGATCAACCAGGCGCTCGCGATCCCGCCGATCGCGCCTGCCGCAGCCGCGATGTTGGTCGTCAGCGCGACGTAACCGAAGTAGCCGATGCGATCGCCGGTGACGACGCCGAGCGTCGAGCCCGGATTGAATCCGAACCAGCCGAACCAGAGGATGATCGTCCCGAGAACGGCGTACGGCATGTTGTGACCCGGGATCGGGTTCGCGCGTCCGTCACGGCCGAACTTCCCGATTCGCGGCCCGAGCAGGAGCGCTCCCGCGAGCGCGGCGAGCGCCCCCTGGTAGTGCACGACCGTGGAACCGGCGAAGTCCTGCATGCCCTTGCCGAACAGCCAGCCGCCGGCGTGCCAGATCCAGTGCGACGTCACCGAATAGATGAGCGTGAAGACGACGCCGAAGGCCGGGTAGACCCACAGTTTCGCCCGCTCCGCCATTGCACCCCACACGATCGCCAGCGAAACGCCCGCAAAGACAACCTCGAAGAGATAGCCGCTGGCCGCGGGAATCCCCGTGAAGAACGAGTAAGGCGCCTGGCCGATCGCGAGCAGCTCATTGGTGGAAGGGAAGAACCCGCTCGTACCGACAAAGCTGTTGCCGTCCCCGAAAGCGATCCCGAAGCCGACGGCCCAGTAGACGATCGAGCAGACGGCGAAGATGAGGACGTTCTTGCCGGCAATGTGCGCCGCGTTCTTCATCCGTGTCAGCCCGGCCTCGAGGAAGGCGAAGCCCGCTTGCATGAACATCACGAGGATCGCCGCGATGACGACCCAGATCGTGTTCGCCGCGATCAGTAGATCCTTGCTAGGCATTTAGGCTTCCACCTCCTTCTCGAGCTTCGCGCCCGTTCGGTTGTGCGTGACGTTCTCGACCGTCGACGTCCACACCAGGCCGTCGCCGGATTCGTTGCCGCTGCGCGCCGAGTCGACGATCGCCTCCACGACCGCATCAGCGAGCTCGTCTTCGACGATGAACGTGAGGTGTGCCTTCGGCAGGAAGCGCGACTCGAAGATGCGCCCGCGATACTCGTGCGTGACGCCGCGCTGACGTCCGTGACCGATCGCCTCGATCACCGTTACGCCGATGTGACCCGTCGCGTGCTCGACCGCATCGATCACGGTCTCGACGCGCTCGCGGATCACGACTGCTTCGACCTTGGTCATGAGACCACCTCGCTTCGCCGTTCGAGGAACACCGTGTCCCGCCAGATCCCGTCTCGCTTCGCCACACGCTCACGCGTTCCGACGACGCGAAACCCGCAGCGCTCGTGCAGCGCGAGCGAGGCGCGGTTCTCGGGGAAGATCGACGTCTGGATCGTCCAGATCCCTGTCGCCTCGGCGCCTGCGATCAGCTCCTCCAGGAGCGCCCGGCCGATGCCGAGGCCCTGTGCTTCACGCGCGACGTAGATGCTGTCCTCAACGACGCCGAGGTAGCACCGCCGCGTCGATGCGGGCGACAGCGCCGCCCAGCCCACGACCTCCCCGAGCAGCTCGGCGACCAGCCGATGGCCCCATAGGTGGGCCGCGTTCCAGGCTTCCCAGGACGGGACCTCAGTCTGGAACGTCGCCAGCCCGTCGCGCATCCCGTCCCAGTAGATCTCCGCAACCGCCGGCCAGTCGTCCGGCTCGAGGTGCCGGAGCCCGACGGACGGCGGAGCGGCAAGCGTGTCGTTTTGCCGTACGGCGAGCTCCAACACCTTCGCTCCTTTCAGCAGTCGTAGTAGAGAGAGAACTCGGCGGGATGCGGCCGCAAGCGCACTACGTCGGCTTCGTTCTCGCGCTTGTAGTCGATCCACGTGCGGATCAGCTCCTTGCTGAAGACTCCGCCGGCGGTCAGGAAATCGTGATCCCGTTCCAGTGCGTCGAGCGACTCGGTGAGCGAGCCCGGCACCTGAGCGACTCCGCGGTCCTCCTCGAAGAGGTCCCAGTCCGCCGGCTCGCCGGCGTCGAGCCCCTTCTGGATGCCGTCGAGCCCGGCCATCAGCATGGCCGAGAAAGCGAGGTACGGGTTCGCTGCGGCATCGGGGCAGCGGAACTCGATCCGCTTCGCCTTGGGCGAGTCCGAGTACATCGGGATCCGGATGCACGCACTGCGGTTCCGCATCGAGTACACGAGGTTCACCGGCGCCTCGTAGCCCGGCACGAGCCGGCGGTACGAGTTCGTCGTCGGCGCGCAGAACGCGAGCAGCGCCGGCGCGTGAGCGAGCAGTCCGCCGACATACGCGCGGGCCAGCTGGGACAGGCCGGCGTAGCCCGACTTGTCGGCCATCAGCGGCGTGCCTTCCTTCCAGAGGGACTGATGCGTGTGCATGCCCGAGCCGTTGTCACCGAAGATCGGCTTCGGCATGAAAGTCACGGACTTCCCAGCCGCATGCGCAACGTTCTTGACCACGTACTTGTAGGTCATGACCTGATCGCCCATGCGAGTCAGCGGCTGGTAGCGGAGGTCGATCTCACACTGCCCGCCGGAGGCGACTTCGTGATGGTGGAACTCGCACGGAATGCCGAGGCGTTCCAGTGTCAGCACCATGCGCGTGCGGAGATCGTGGAGCGTGTCGTGCGGGGCAGGTGGGAAGTAGCCCTCCTTCTCGCGCACCGTGTAGCCGAGCCCCGGCTTGCCGGAGTTCCAGTGGCCCTCGCCCGAATCGACGGAGTAGTGCGAGCGGTTGGGGCCGAGCTCGTAGGAGACCTCGTCGAAGACGAAGAACTCGCACTCCGGTCCCATGAAGGCCGTGTCGGCGATCCCCGTCGAGAGCAGGTACTCCTCGGCGCGCTTCGCGAGCCGGCGTGGATCCTTGGCGTACGGCTCGCGCGTGATCGGATCCGCGATCTCGCAGATCAGCGAGAGCGTGGGCGCCTCGGTGAACGGATCGAGGATCGCGGAGGAAGCGTCCGGCATCAGGAGCATGTCCGACTCGGAGATGCCCTGCCAGCCGCGGATCGACGAGCCGTCGAAGCCCAGGCCGTCGTCGAAGGCGGACTCGTCCAGCGCCCTGATCGGCAGCGTCATGTGCTGCCACGTCCCGAGCAGGTCGCAGAACTTCAGGTCGACCATCTGCGCCGTGGTCTCACGCGCCCACTCGAGGGCCTCGCGGGCATCGGGCGCACTCGCCTGCCCGTTCGCGAGGTAGTGCTTCGTCTCTTCGACAGACATGCCGCTCCTTCCGACTCGGGACCACAAAAAAAGAGCCCAGGACTCTCTGAGTCCTGAGGCTCCATTGCCTCGGCGCCCGCCTTCTGCGGCG
>DAINSN010000153.1:0-5912 GCA_036741295.1 Gaiellaceae bacterium | reverse complement strand
AAGCGCATCGAGCGAACCGGCTACGGCGAGTTTCTCTTCTTCGACTGGATGAAGCAGCCGGACTTCGAGCTGCGCCGGCCGGAGTATGCGGACGCCGGGATCTTGCTCACGGGCAAGAACTTCGGCTCTGGCTCCTCGCGCGAGCATGCCGCCTGGGCGCTGCAGGACTACGGCTTCGAGGTCGTGATCGCGCCGTCGTTCGGCGACATCTTCCGCACGAACGCGCTGAAGATCGGGCTGCTCCCGATCGTGTTACCGGCGGAAGCCGTCGACAAGCTGATGCGTGCCGTTGCAGGTGGCGAGTCGCTGACGGTCGACCTCGAGACACAGCAGGTGACCGGTCCATCGGACCTCGTCGTTCCGTTCGAGTTCGAGGCGTTCGCGCGCGAGTCCCTGCTTCAGGGGCTCGACGACATCGCGCTGACACTGAAGCGCGAGGAGAAGATCACCGCCTACGAGCGCTCGCACTCCGCGCCGGTCGACACGTCGGCGCTCCCCGTCTAGGTCCCTGCGGGGTACGAGCCGAGCACGCGCAGCTCTCGCACGTGCGCGCGGACCTCGGCGAACGCACCGCGCGTACTCGGTTCGAGCGGGTGGCCGGCGAGCACTGCGTCGAAGCGGTACTTCCAGGGCGATTGCGGGATCGGCCGCGACACGAGTTGCACGAGGTCGAGCCCGTGGCGCGCGAAGGGCTCGATTGCGCCGAGGAGCGCGCCTGACCGGTGATCGGTGACGAACGAGAAGGCCGTCCTCCACTCGTCACCCTCACGGTCGATTCGCGTATGCGTCGCGATCGAGACGAAACGAGTGAAGGCTTCGGGGTGGTCTCCCACGTCATGTGCGATCACGTGCAGGTCGTAGATCATGGCGGCGCGCTCGCTGGCGATCGCAGCTTCCCCGGGTGAGTTCGACTCGGCGACCTGCGCGGCGGCATCGGCGGTCGTCGCCGCTGCGATCGCACGGACACCGTTCAGCCTGCCGAGGAGCCTCCGGCACTGCTCGAGTGCGACGGGGTGGGAGCGAATGACGCGGATCTCGCTCTCCGCGAGTGGCCCACGGGCGACGAGATGGTGCCGGATCGGAATGGACGTCTCGGCGACGATCGAGAGCGGCGACTCGTAGAGCAGGTCGTGCGTCTCCGCTACGGGCCCGGCCAGCGAGTTCTCGATCGGCAGCACCCCGTAGGCAACGCTGCCCGAGACTGCGGCGTGGACGACGTCCGAGAACGTCTCGAGCGAGACGAGCTCCCGGTCTCCGGGAAAGAGGCGCTCGGCAGCAGCCGCGCTGTGCGCGGCAGCGCCACCGGGATACGCGACTCTGATCACTGCAAGCCCATGCTTAGGACCGTATCCGTGAACTCCGCCGTTGACGCCGTCCCTCCGACGTCTCGCGTGGGTGCCGTACTCAGGGCTGCGTCGACCGCCTGCTCGAGCTGATCTGCCAGCTCGTGCTCTCCGGCCGCGTGCCGCAGCAGCAGGGCGACCGACCGGAGCGCGCCAGTCGGATTCGCGATGCCCTGCCCCGCGATGTCGGGTGCCGAGCCGTGGACGGGCTCGAAGATGCCCGGCGGCTGGTCGCCGAGGCTCGCCGATGCAGCGACTCCGAGGCCGCCGCAGCTTCCTGCCGCGACATCCGAGAGGATGTCGCCGAACGTGTTCTCGGTCAGGATCACGTCGAACTGCGCGGGATCGAGGACGAGCTGCAGGCCCGCGTTGTCGACGAGCATGTGCTCGAGCTGGACGTCGGGGTAATCGCCCGCCAGGCCGGAGACGACCTCGCGCCAGAGTCGCGACGTCTCGAGCACGTTCGCCTTGTCGACCGAGGTCACGAACGAACGGCGAGTACGGGCCAGCTCGAACGCACGCCGCGCGATCCGTTCGATCTCCGCCGGCGAGTATTCGCACGTGTCGAAGGCGGACCCATCCGCGCGCCGGCCGCTCGCTCCGAAGTAGAGCCCGCCGACGAGCTCGCGGACGATCAGCAGGTCGATGCCGTCGCCCCGCGCGGGGCGAAGATTCGCGTAGACGTCGAGCTCGCCGCGAAGACGGATCAAGCCCTGCTCGGGGCGCACGGGTGCGCCGTCGAACTCGGGGAGGCCGGCCGCGCCGAGCAGGACGGCGTCCGCGGCCCGGCAGGCGGCCAGCGTTTCCGGGGGCAACGGGTCGCCGTGCTCGTGGATGGCGCGGCCGCCGAACGGATGCTCCTCGACCCGGACGTCGATCGGCAGCGCATCTAGGACACGGACGGCTGCGTCGCAGACCTCGGGGCCGATCCCGTCGCCGGGAAGGGAGGCGACGTTGAGCGGCACTAAGACCCGGCGAGCTCGCGCTTGGTGAGGGCGAGCACCGTCGCCAAGAGCTCGCGCAGTCCCTCGTCGCTGAGCCGGCCGTTGTTCGCGTTGCGCAAGTGGTCGAGCAGCCACGCCTCGCGCTCTGGATCGATGAACTCCACGCCGAGCTCCGCCTTGCGCCGTTTGATCTGGTCGACGAGGTCGAGCCGCCGGTTGACGAGGTCGAGCAGGGCGAGGTCGTTGACCGCGAGGAGCTCGCGGAGATCGCCAAGTGCCGCGTCGGTTGTCGGATCTGCTGCCATCTACTCGTGTGAGGTTAGACGGGTAGCGGCCCAGACGAAGGCGGCCGCGTGATCGCGCCGTCCGAAGCGGACGAGACGAGCGCGGCGTACTTCGCGAGCACGCCGGACGTGTAGCGCGGCGGCGGCGGCGTCCAGCGTTCGAGCCGGCGCTCGAGCTCGCCGTCGGGCAGCTCGACGCGCAACTCACGCGCGTCGACGTCGATCACGACCTCGTCACCCTCCTCCAACGCAGCGAGGCCCCCGCCTCGCGCGGCCTCCGGCGAGACGTGGCCGACCATGAGACCGTGCGTCGCGCCGGAGAAGCGCCCGTCGGTGACGAGCGCCACGGCGTCGCCGAGCCCTTCGCCGACGAGCGCAGCGGTGACGTGAAGCATCTCGCGCATCCCGGGGCCGCCTGCAGGGCCTTCGTACCGGATGACGACGACGTCACCGGCAACGATCGCGTTCGCGGCGACCGCGGCGAAGCATTCCTCCTCCGAGTCGAACACCCGCGCCGGGCCGCGATGTAGGCGGCGCTCGTGGCCGACGAGCTTCACGATCGCGCCTTCGCTCGCAAGATTGCCTCGCAGCACGGCGAGCCCACCGCTCTCCTTCAGCGGCCGGTCGATGGGCACGACGACTTCCTGCCCCGGAGTCTCCGGTGTGGCGGCGGCGATCTCGGCGAGGGTACGGCCGTCGACGTTTACCGCGGACCCGTCGACGAGGCCGGCCCCGACGAGCTCCCGCGCGACGAGACCGACGCCGCCGGCGCGGTGGAGGTCGGTGGCGACGAAGCGTCCACCCGGCTTGAGGTCGGCAACCACCGGAGTGCGCGTCGCGATCTCGTCGAAGTCGTCGAGCTCGAGGGGAATGTCGAGCTCACGCGCGATCGCGAGCAGGTGGAGAACCGCGTTGGTCGAGCCACCGGTGGCGGCGACCGCGGCGATCGCATTCTCGATCGACGCGAGTGTGATAATCGTCGAGGGCCGTAAGTTTTCGCGCACGAGATCGAGCGCAAGCTTGCCGGCCTGTTCTGCCGCTCCGGCCTTCGCAGGGTCGAGCGCGGGAATCCCGTTCAGTCCCGCGGGGCTGATGCCAAGGAACTCGAGTGCAAGCGACATCGTGTTGGCCGTGAACTGTCCGCCGCACGCGCCGGCGCCCGGGCACGCAACGCCCTCGAGCTCGTGCACGTCCTCCGCGCTCATCGTGCCCGCTGCATGCGCGCCCACCGCTTCGAACACGTCCTGGATCGTCACGTCGCGTCCGCGGAAGCGGCCCGGCGCGATCGAGCCGTTGTAGAGCACGAGCCCCGGCAGGTCGAGACGCGCCAGGGCCATCACGGCCGAGGGGATGGTCTTGTCGCAGCCGACCAGGCAGACGAGCCCGTCGAAGAGGTGGCCGAGCGCGACCAGCTCGATCGAGTCCGCGATCACCTCGCGCGAGACGAGTGAGGCGCGCATTCCTTCGCTGCCCATCGAGACGCCGTCCGACACCGCGATCGTGTTGAACTCCATCGGCGTGCCGCCTGCCGCGCGGATGCCGCGCTTGACGTCCGCAGCGAGCTTGCGCTGGTTGAGATTGCACGGCATCGTCTCGATCCACGACGTCGCAACACCGACGAGCGGGCGGGCAAGGTCGTCGTCGTCGAAGCCCGTGCCCTTCAGCATCGCGCGCGCGGCAGCGCGATCGACACCGTCGGTGAGCGCTGCACTGTGGCGCTTCGCCGGGTCTGAAGGACGGTCGTAGGGATTGCTCATAGCTGGCCCGCTCCTGTCGGTGAGATCGAGAGATGGAGGACGTCGGTATCGGGGAAACGCCCTGTCAGTTCGGCTGTGCATGCGATTGCGCTTTCGGGCCGGGCCCACACGATCACGGTTGGGCCCGAGCCTGAGAGCGTGGCCCCGAGCGCGCCGTCCGGCAGCTGCTCGCGAACGGCGGCCAAAACGGGCGCCTGCTGCGCGCGGTACGGCTCGTGCAGGCGATCGTCGGCCGCCGCGGCGAAGAGCTCCGTGGAACCGGATGCGACCGCTGCACCGAGCAGCGCTGCGCGTGCGACGCTGAACGCAGCGTCCTGATGGGAGATCGTTTTCGGCAGCGCCGCGCGCGCCGCGTGTGTCTCGACAGTCACGTCACGGGGGACGATCGCGATCGGCACTCCGGGTGCATCGTCTGCGATCCGCACAACGCGACCCTCCCAGGTCAGGCAGACCCCGCCCGCCAGGGCAGCCGCGAGATTGTCGGGATGGCCCTCGAGGTCGAGCCCGAGTGCAAGCAGCTCCTCGGAATCTGAAGTGCGACCCGCCACGGCCGCGCCGGCGACGAGGCCCAGCGCGATCGTCGCCGCGCTCGAGCCGAGACCGCGGGCCCTGGGAATGCGTTCCGTGAACGTGAAGCCGTAGCGGTCGGGGGACGCGAGTAGCGCGAAAGCGCGGACGGCGAGATGGTCGGGCTCGGCGTCTCCGCCGCCTTCGACGAGCTCGAGCTCGTTCCAGAGATCGAGGGCGGCGCCGGCGCAGTCGAAACCCGCCCCGAGGTTCGCGGTGGTGGCGGGAGCGCGCACGTGGATCACGAGCCCGCCTCGGGCATGCGGTCGAGCGCGTCCGGATCCTTCAGCCCGTGGCCGGTAAGGACGAGCACCAGGCGCGTTCCTTCAGCAAAGCCCCAGAGGTCGACCCCTGCCAGCGCGGCTGCGGACGCCGGTTCGCAGAAGATGCCCTCCTCCCGCGCGAGCGATCTCCAAGCTGCGGCGATCTCGTCGTCGGTGACAGAGACGACTCCGCCGCCACAGCGCGCGAGAGCTTCATCCACCTCGGCCCGGTGGACGGGAGTCGGGATGCGGATCGCAGAGGCACTCGTCGCCGCGCGGTCGACCGCTTGGACGGGAACGAGGTGGGGCGGCCGCGACCCCTCTTCAAGGAAGCCTTTCGCGTACGCCACCGTGTTGCCGCCGCCGCCGTAGGGCAGAGCGAGCACGGTGGGTGGCCCGCCGAGCTGCTCGATGATCTCGAGAGCGGCGGTCTTCTGGCCTTCGATCCGGTCCGGATTCGTGGAGTTGACGACGACGGCGCCCTCACGCTCGGCGAGCTCCTCTGCCGCCGTGAACGCGTCGTCGAACGAGCCGTCCACCTCGACCAGGCGTGCGCCGGCGGCGCGCACCTGGGCGAGCTTCGAGCTCGAGGGCCCGCCCGACGCGTGCACGACGACCGCCTCGATCCCTACGCGTGCGGCGTACGCCGCCGCAGACGCCGCGGTGTTCCCCGTCGACGCGCACACGATCGCGCGTGCCCCGGCCTCGACTGCTTTTGCGACCGCGAGAGCCATGCCGCGGTCCTTGAACGAAC
>DAINSN010000152.1:0-5956 GCA_036741295.1 Gaiellaceae bacterium | reverse complement strand
GCCCGCGCCGGGATGCTCCGCGGGGTCCCGCCCGTGCTCGAACCGCCGACGCTTGCGCTGCATGCCATCGGCCTGACCGGATTCACCGCGTACTTCGGACTGTTCGACGTCGGCCAGCCGCGGCCCGGCGACACAGTGGCCGTTTCCGGCGCGGCGGGCGCGGTCGGACAGATCGCCGGGCAGCTGGCAAAGCTCGCCGGTTGCCGCACGATCGGCATCGCGGGCGGCCCGGAAAAAGCTCGCGACTTGACCGAGCTCTACCGCTACGACGTGGCGATCGATTACAAGAGCGACGACGTCGGAGAGGCGCTGCGCCACGAACGCGTCGACGTGTACTTCGACAACGTCGGCGGCGAGATCTCACAGGCGGTGGAGAGACGCCTGAACGTCGGGGCACGCATCGTCGTCTGCGGGCAAGTCTCGCAATACAACGCCCAGAGGCCGGAACCAACCTTCCATCCGGGCCTGCTGGTCGTGTTCCGTGCACGGATGGAGGGCTTCCTCGTCTTCGATTACGCACACCGCTACGACGAAGCGGCCGCCCGGCTCCTGGGCTGGGTCGCGAACGGAGACATCCGTTGGCGCGAGGACGTCACGGAAGGCCTGGAGAATGCCCCTCAGGCATTCATCGGGATGCTCAACGGCGAGAACCAGGGCAAAGCCCTCGTCAAGGTCGCCGAACGCGCTTGAGCTAGCCCGTGTTCTCGGAGCGGAGCATCTGCGTGCAGCGGGCGCTCGCGAGATGCGTTCCTTCGGCGTCCCTCAAATCTGCTGAGCAGAAGACCATTCGCTTCGTGCGCTGCACGACTCGGCCCTCGGCGCGTAGCGTCCCCGGACGGGTTGGACGAAAGAACTCCGCATGCAAGTCCGCCGTGAGGAACGTCTCGCCGTCGCCGAGCACCGAGTGACACGCGCCGCCCATCGCCGTGTCCAAGATCGTCGTGACGAGCCCACCGTGGACGATCGGCCCCGACGAGCCGGGGAAGCAGTAGTCCACCGTGGCGTCCCACTCGATCACCGAGATGCCGTCGCCCTGTTCGACACCGCGGTAGCCGAGCGTGGCCCAGACGTGCGGCGCCACGGGCGGCGCCTCCACCCAGCTTCGGCGGGGATCCGCCACCTACGCGGTCGGCACGGCGGGCTGCTCCGCGAACTGCTCACGTAGCGCTGTCTTTCGGAACTTCCCGACCGCCGTCTTCGGGATCTCCGTGACGAACTCGATGCGATCCGGCAGCCACCACTTCGCGAACTGTGGGGCGAGGAACTCTCGTAGCTCCTCCGCCGTCGCGGACGCTCCGTCCTTCAGCACGACCGCCGCGAGCGGCCGCTCCTGCCATTTCTCGTCCGGGATGGCGATCACGGCGGCCTCTGAGACCGCGGGATGCGCCATCAACGCGTTCTCGAGCTCGACGGACGAGATCCACTCCCCGCCTGACTTGATCACGTCCTTCGACCGGTCCTTGATCTGAATGTGACCACGCGGATCGAACGAGACGATGTCACCAGTCTTGAACCAGCCGTCGTCCGTCCAGCGGTCGGCGGAGTCCGGGGCGTCGTAGTAGGCGGAGGCGACCCACGGTCCGCGCACCTCCAGCTCACCCATCGCCTCACCGTCACGCGGAATCTGGTTCCCGGAATCGTCCCGCGCCCGCAGCTCGACGAGCACGAGCGGCAGGCCTTGCATCGCCATGTAGTCGAGCTTCGTCGCGTCGTCTGCGTTGCCGAGCTCCCCGGGTAGCCCCGGAAACGACGCGACCGGGGACGTCTCCGTCATGCCCCACCCGTGGCAGACCACGAGGTTGTGGCGCTCCTTGAATCCGGCGATCAGCGCGCGCGGCGCCGCCGAACCGCCGACGAGCATTCCCTTCATGCGCGACAGATCCCATCTGTCGGGCTGCGCATCGAGAAGCTGCAGGATCCCGAGCCAGATCGTGGGCACGCCGGCCGTCCACGTGACGCCCTCCTGGACGAAGTCTTCGAGGAGGCTTTCCGGATCGAGGTGCGGGCCCGGGAAGACCTGCTTCGACCCGAGCATCGCGGCCATGTACGGGTAGCCCCACGCGTTCGCGTGGAACATCGGGACGACAGGAAGGATCGCGTCCTGCTCGGAGATACCGACTCCGAGCGGGTTGGCGGCCGCAACGCCGAGAGTGTGCAGGATCGTCGAGCGGTGTGAGTACACGACGCCCTTCGGCATGCCGGTGGTGCCGCTCGTGTAACACATCGCCGCCGCTTCGTTCTCGTCGAGGTCGGGCTCGACCCATTTGTCCGGATCCGCAGAGGCGAGCAGCTCCTCGTACGAATCCTCGACGACGAACACATGCTGGATCTCCGTCTGGTCGAGGAACGACTTGACCAACGGCCCCAGGCTCGCGTCGACGATCAGCGCGCGGTCGCCTGCGTGCGAGGCGATGTAGCCGATGTCGTTGGGATGGAGGCGCAGATTGAGCGTGTGCAGCACGAAGCCGCCGCACGGAATGCCGAAGTACGCCTCCAGATGCTGGTAGTGGTTCCAGCTCAGCGTCGCGACGCGGTCACCCCGCTCGAGGCCCAACTCTCGGAGCGCGACTGCAAGCTGCTTCGCGCGGCGCGTCATGTCGGCGTAGGTGTAGCGGTGGAACGACTTGTCGGGCAGACGGGTGACGATCTCCTTCTCGCCGAAGTACGTCTCCGCGCGCCGCAGCAGCGTCGGAAGTGTCAGCGGGAAGTCCATCATCAGTCCGTCCATCGCTCCTCCTTTTAGCGCAACAGCACTCGTTCGTACACCCGGTCGCGGAGCCGATCCGGAAGCCTTTCGACGCCCGAACGTAGCTTCGCGTCCAGGCCCACGAGCTTCCGGGTGCGCGGCCGTTCCATCGTGAGCGCCTGTTCGACCACCCGGGCGACCTCTTCTGCGGACGCGCCTTTCGCTCCACGCTTCAGCGCGACTTTGCGGAAGGCCGCGATCCGTTCCCCGTACAGGCCGGCGAACTCGGCACCCGCGCCGTTCGCCAAGTCATCGGCAACTGCCGCGGACTTGGTCCAGATCGGTGTCTTGATCGTTCCCGGCTGGACGAGCGAGACGTCGACGCCGAACGGCCGCAGCTCCAGTCGCAAGGTGTCGGCCACGGCCTCGAGCGCATGCTTCGAAGCCGCATAGGGGCCGAGGAACGGGAGCGCGCTCTGTCCCGCGATCGAGCCGATGAAAACGATTCGGCCGCGCGAGCGGCGCAAGTGTGGCAGGAACGCCTGAGTGACGGCGACCTGGCCGACGACGTTCACCTCGAACTGCCGGCGCAGCTCCTCCAGTGGGATGAACTCGAGCGGAATGGCGAGCGCGATGCCGGCATTGTTGACGAGGCCGTGCAGCTCTTCGACGCGCTCCGCCGCCGCCCGCACCTGGTCCTCGTTGGTGACGTCGAGCAAGATCTCTTCCGTGCCCGTTGGTGCGTCCCCTGCACGACGGACACCGGCGAAGACACGCCAGCCTGCACGCGCGAGACGGACCGCGCATGCTGCCCCGATTCCCGATGACGCCCCCGTGACGAGCGCCGTACGCATCACCATCAGTCGAGCAGCCAGGCCGCGACCTTCGCGCGCAGCTCGCGCGGATAGCCGCCTTGGGCTTGGATCCAGAGCGCGCGCTTGTAGTAGCGATGGAGCACGTGCTCCCACGTGAAGCCGATGCCGCCAAGCACCTGGATTGCGCGTTCGCACGCTGCAACGGCAACGTCCCCGGCGTAGCTCTTGGCCGCCGCGGCCGCGATCGGCGCCTGCTCGTCGTCCTCGGCAACGCACCACGCCGCCCAGTACGCAATCGAGCGTGCGAGCTCCGTGTCGACGTAGGTGTCGGCGAGTGGATGCGACACGGCTTGGTAGACGCCGATCGGCCGGCCGAACTGCTCGCGGGTCTTTGCGTGCTCGACGCCGAGCTCGAGCGCGCGACGGGCGATTCCGGCCGCCTCCAACGCAAGCGCGGCAAGTTGCTCGTTCTCCGGAGCCGCCGAATCGAAGAACTCGTCGCCGCGATTCGCACGCCCTGCCTCTTCGAACACCACTGCCCGATCGAGAAACGCGAGCTCGTCGAGCTCCTCCCGTCCCCAACCACCGTTCGCGAGCACCTCACGCGCTTCGCGCCGCAGCAGGTCTTGCTCCTCGGTGAAGGCGAACTGCATCAGCGTGACCTTGGGAGGCCGAGCACGCGCTCGGCGATGATGTTGCGCAGGATCTCGCTCGTCCCCGCCTCGATCGTGTTCCCGCGGCTTCGTTGCTGTTGGTAGCCCCAGTAACCGTCGTCCTCGCCGCCGAGGATCTCCATCGCGAGCTTCGTCAGGCGCTGGTTTTGCTCCGACCAGTGCAGTTTCGACCCTGATCCCTCCGGCCCAGGGATGCCCGTCTTGATCAGCGTCGTCAGGGAGCGGTAATTCGTCAGCTTCAACGCCTGCAGCTCGATCCACTCCTGCGCGACGCGGTCCCGGATGATCGGATCGTCCGCGGCACGCTCCTTCGTCAGCGCGATCAGCTTGTTGACCTGCGCGTCGAGCGTGCCGGTTAGGGCGAAGCCCAGCGTGCCGCGCTCGTGCAGCAGCGTCGTCATCGCCACCTGCCAGCCGCCGCCGATTTCGCCGAGCAGATTCTCGCGTGGAACCTCGACGTCCGTGAAGAAGATCTCGTTGAACTCGGCCTCACCGGTGATCTGGCGTAGCGGCCTGACCTCGACCCCGGGGGCGTGCATGTCGACGATCACGTACGTCAGGCCGGCATGACGCTCGGAGTCCGGGTCGCTGCGGCCGACGAGGATGCAGAAGTCCGCGTGGTGTGCGATCGACGACCACACCTTCTGGCCGTTGACCAGGAAGTGGCCGTCCCTCGGCTCGATGCGCGTGCGTACAGCCGAAAGATCAGAGCCGGCGTCGGGCTCGGAGAACCCCTGGCACCAGATTTCCTCCGCGGACAACATCTTGGAGAGGTAGCGCTGTTTCTGCTCCTCGTTGCCGTGAGCCATGATCGTCGGCCCTGCCATCCCGAGCGCGATCACGTTCATGTGATTCGGCGCTCCCGCTCGCGCGAACTCCTCCAGAGCGATCGCCTGGTGGCTGTAGGGCGCGCCGCGGCCGCCGTACTCCTCGGGCCAGGTCAAACCGGCATAGCCGGCATCGAACATCTTCCGGCTCCATTCCGGGCCCGTCTCGGCCGGGAGGTTCTCCGCGAGCCAGGCCCGGACCTGTGCCCGGAAGGCGACCTCGTCAGGGCTGTCGCGGAGGTTCACACACGGAATCTAGTGGTTTGGCCGGTGACGTTGCCCGGTCCCTGGGTCGCGAGCATCAAGCCAGAGGTCGTCATCGCCGGCAGGCAAGGCTGGACAGCCTTGTCAAGGGCGAGGGCGGACTCTGGCGCAGCATGATCGCGGGCCAGGGACCCGGCGAACGTTGCCGGTCAGACCACTAGAACAGAATCACCGAACGGATGACCTCGCCCGCCTTGAGGTCGTCGAACGCCTGCGCCACGTCCTCGAGCCCAACCCGCTTCGTGACCATCCCGGCGAGATCGATTTTGCCCTCCCGGGCCCATTGCACGAGTTGTGGGAAGTCCAGTGCAGGCACGTGGTCGCCGCCGTGCGAGACGACGACTCGCAGGCGCCGGTCGAAGAGCTGCTGGAGATCGATCGCCGCGGCTGCGCCGGGCTGAGGGAGACCGATGTACACGAGCGTGCCGGCATGGCCGAGCATCTCGAGGCCCTGCGCCACGGTCTCCGGCCGGCCGACGACGTCGAAGACGAAGTCGAGCTTCGTGCCCGGTCCGCGATGTGTTGCGCCGAAGGACTCGGCCGCAGCGAGCTTCCACTCCTCGAGATCGAGCGCGTAGATCTCCGACGCGCCTGCGAGCCGTGCGCCCTGGACGACCGACAGACCCACGGCGCCGCAGCCGATGACGGCGACGCGCGCGCCCTCCCAGACGCCCGCCGTGTTCAGCACCG
>DAINSN010000151.1:0-6014 GCA_036741295.1 Gaiellaceae bacterium | reverse complement strand
AGATCTACTTCGACCGGAGCCAGGTTCTCGTGCTGGTGATCCTCGCCGCCGCGATGCTTTCCACGCTTCAGGCCCGCGAACTGAGTGAGGCCATATCCACGACATTGCGATACGCCGCCTTCGCGCTGTTCTTCATCGTCGTGACGCAGTTCGCCCGCGATCACCGGCTCCAGCGCCGAATCGCGTGGGTCATGACGTTGAGCGCGGCGATCATCGCCGGCGTCGCGCTGAACGCCTACCTCAAGGGCGAGGTACTCGTCGCCACGCCGATCCTCGACACGAACCCGAACGACTTCGCCTTCATCCTCGGCACGACTTTGCCGTTCGCGTTCTGGTTGTTGAGAGAACGCCCCTATCGCCTTTTGGTCCTGACCATGATCGGCGTGATCTCGGCGGGGATCCTGTTCAGCTTGTCTCGCGGAGCCATGCTCGGCGTCGTCGCCGGCATCGTGTTCCTCCTGTTCACGGATCGCAGGCGAACGCGAATAGTCCTCGGGGCAGGCGCAATAGCTCTGATGGCCGGGCTGCTAGTCGTGCGCGCCGACCCTGCCAAGTTCGACCGAGCCCTGTTCAGGAAGAGCGTCGCCGCCAACCACAACGTCACGACGCGACTGGAGGCGTGGGACGCCGCCAGCAAGCTTGCGGCTGATCACCCGCTGCTCGGCATTGGCCCGGGCAACTTCCGGTTCTACTACTACGAGGCGACGGGAAACCCACCCGGCACGGAGATCCTCGCCGTCGTACACGACGCCTACCTCGACGTGGCTGCAGAGCTCGGCTTCGTCGCGGCGCTCGCGTTCCTGCTCTATCTCGCCCTGGCGTTCACTCGACTCACGGGTGCGATTCGCGTACGAGCCGGGCCCCCTGACTTCGCCCAGACGGTGCGGATCTCGCTCGTGATCGGAACGGTTGCCGCGATCTTCATCTCGGAGCAGTACTTCCTGCCCTTCTGGCTCCTCGGCGGTCTCGCAACGGCGCTGTCGCAGGAAACCTCCGCCAAGGAGGCCCGACTGCTGAGCAGCGGCCCCGCGGCGACCGGATGAGGATCGTCTACGTCTCGACGATCGAGCGCGGCGGCCCGCTCTCCCATCTGCAGATTCTCGCTCCGGCGGTCGCGGCTCGCGGCATCGACGTGCATGTCGTCTGCGCGAACGAAGCCGTCGCGCAGAGTTTCCGCGCGGCCGGGCTCGACTCGTCCGTTGTCGAGGTGCGGAGCAAGACCGACCTGCGCGGAGCAATACAGCTGAGGCCACTCTTGAAAGGCGCGAGCGTGGTCCACACGCACGATCGGCGTGCAGGGCTCTTCGCCCGCCCCCAGGCGCGCCTTCTTCGCGCACGCGCCGTGCACACGCTGCACGGCTTGCCGGAAGAGATCGCGGTCGGGCTCGGCTCGCCTGAGCAAGGACGGCTTCCGGACGTGTCCCGCTCTCGCGCGGCCTGGTTCCGCTGGGGTTACCCGCGCGTCGAGACAATGCTCGCATCGCTCGGCCACGTCATCGTCCCCTCGCAGGCGATTGCGCGCTTCCTCGACCAGCACGGTCTGTCGAGAAACCGCATCCACGTGATTCCGCACGGCATCGAACCGCCGGGGCGCACTCGTAACGCCGACACCCACGACGGGTCGGTGCTCCGGCTCGCGACTGCCGCCAACCTGGAGTACTGGAAAGGCCTCGACGTCCTCCTCGCCGCCTGCGCGCGCGTGCAGATGCCCGTGCGTCTCGACGTCTACGGTGAAGGATCGCTCAGGGAAGAGCTCGTGCGCGAGGCGGCCGGTCTCGGCGTTGACGCCGCGTTCCACGGCTTCGTCCCCGATGTACGAGACAGACTGGCGGAGGCCGACGTGTTCGTGCTGCCGTCGCGCGGAGACAACGCACCCATGTCGATTCTCGAGGCGATGGCGTGCGGACTGCCCGTCGTCTCGACGCGAGTGGGCGGCATTCCGGAGCTGGTCACGGACGGTGAGACGGGCCTGCTCGTCGCGCCCGACGATGCTGCCGGGCTCGCAGCGGCGATCGAGACGCTCGCTTCGAACGCAGAGCTCCGGGCGCGTCTCGGCGCGCGGGGGGCCGCGCGCGTAAGCGAGGACTTCTCGATCGAGAGCGCCGTCCAGGCGACCGTCGACGTCTACGAGGGAATGTGCGCGTCCTCCACGTGATCCAGGAGATGCGCACCGGCGGTGCGGAGCGGGTCGTCGTCTCGCTCGCGCGGGGCGTGCAGGCCGCCGGACACCCCGTGGCGGTCGCATCTGCGCCTGGGGAGCTCCTAGAGGAACTTGACGGCGTCGAGCACTTCCCACTGCCGCTGCTCGGACGCAGGCCGGCCGCCGTTCCGGGCGCGGCGCTCCGGCTGCGGCGGGCGCTGCGCAAGTGGCAGCCGGACATCGTGCATTGCCACAATCCGGGGATGGGCATCGTCACGTCGCTCGCAACGCTGCGCGGACGCGTGCCGAAGGCGCTGCTGAGCGTCCACGGGGTGCCGGACGAGGACTGGCCTCGCACGGCAAAGGTGCTTCGTCTCACCGGGTTGCCCGTCGTCGCCTGCGGCCCGGGTGTGGAGGTTGCGCTTGCAGAGCACGGGCTGCGCACGGCCGCGACGATCTGGAACGGCGTCTCCCCCGCGCCGCCACCGGCCGACCGCGCCGAGCTCGAGCGCATGTGGCGAGTGCCGCCGGGCAACCGGCTCGTTCTTGCAGTTGGCCGGCTCGTGCCGGCAAAGAATCACGCCCTCGCTATCCGGGCGTTCGCAGACGTGGAATATGCGACGCTCGTGATCGTCGGCGAAGGCCCGCTCCGCAACGAGCTCGAGGACGAAGCACGGCGAGCCGGAGTTCACGACCGCGTCGTCTTTGCAGGCCTCCGGCCCGACGCACGAGCGCTGATCGGCGCAGCCGACGCAATCGTCGTGTCGTCTCGCTCCGAAGGACTGCCGATGGTCGTCCTCGAAGCGCTGGCTGCGGGAACTCCGGTCGTCGCGACCGCCGTACGCGGTGTGCGCGAGATCCTCGAGGACGAACAGAACGCGCTCTTGACGGCGCCGGAGGATCCGCTTCGAATGGCCGAGGCGATTCAGCGAGTCCTCTCGGACGAACGGCTGGCCGGACGACTCGCGGACGCGGGGCTCGGCCTGGCCGGAGAGCACACGGAACAGGCAATGGTCGACGCGTTTCTCGACCTCTACGCACCACGCGCCGCATGAGCCCGCGTGTCTCGGTCGTGATGGCTGCGTACCAAGCCGAGGCGACGGTCGGTTCCGCCGTCGAGTCGGTCCTCGGACAGAGCTACCGGGACTTCGAGCTCATCGTCGTCGACGACGGGTCCACCGACGCCACGGCCGCGATCACTACAGCGCACAACGGCCCGCTGAAGCTTCTGCACCGGGAGAACGGAGGCGTCGGCGCCGCGCGCAATCTCGGCATCGCCGAAGCGACGGGAGAGCTCGTCACGTTTTGCGACGCGGACGACCAGCTCTTCGAGCGGCATCTCCAAGCGCTGGTCGACGTCTACGACGAAGCCGGCACAGGACTGGCTACGTCGAACTCCTACTGGCTCCTACCGGGCGGCATCCATCCGTCGAAGGTGCGGTACAAGGGCCGCTTCCCGGAGCCGGACCGGCAACGCTCGGCGATCCTCGAGCAGAACTTCCTCTCGACGATGACGCTCTTTCCGCGCAGGCTCGTCGACGAAGTCGGGCAGCTCGACGAGAGCAGGAGCCTCACCGAGGACTGGGACTTCTGGATGCGGGCGATATTTGCGGGCTACCGGGTGGCGCTCCAGCGCGAGCCACTCTCCCTCTATCGCTGGGGCGCGACCGGGCTCTCCGCCGCGGTCAGCGCGATGGACGATGACATCGACGCGATGTACGCGCGCATCGAGCAACGAGACGATCTCACCGAGGAGGAGGGCGCCTACATCGCGCGGCGGCGGGCGAGCCCCGGACCCCGGCGCCTCGGCCGGCAGGGCGACGAGGCGCTCCGCGCAGGACGCTACCGCGACGCGGCCCGGCTGTATGCCGAGGCGGCGGCTCTCTGCCCGAGTGAGCGAATGCTCGTCTGGAAGGCCCGCGCGCTCGCGCCGGCCCCGCGGCTCGTCGGACCGTTTGTCAGGTCACGCCAGCTGCGAATCGAAGCGCAGCTCGGCCTGGACGAGGACCGCACCCGTTGAACGACGACCCGTTCCGCGTCGTCTTCGTGTGCACGGGCAATCGCTTCCGCAGCCCGCTGGCGGCGGCACTCTTGCGTCAGGCGACGGACGGCGTGCCGGTCGAG
This sequence comes from Gaiellaceae bacterium, assembly GCA_036741295.1. Classification (GTDB taxonomy): domain Bacteria; phylum Actinomycetota; class Thermoleophilia; order Gaiellales; family Gaiellaceae; genus 3-1-20CM-4-69-9. Next base: position 1,750 of record DAINSN010000151.1, on the reverse strand, counting down.
ATCTCATCGGCCGGGACGCTCGAGCTCCGCGGGGCGAGAGCCTTGCCCGAGGCACAGGAGGCGGCCATGCGATTCGGCGTCGACCTGACGGAACACAGGTCGCGATCGGTGACCGAGGCGCCTCTGCACGATGCCGATCTCGTGATCGGCTTCGAAAGGATGCACGTCGCCACGGCGGTCGTCGACGGTGGTGCTCGCCGTGACCGCACGTTCACGCTTCCCGAACTCGCGGGCCTGCTCGCGGGGATCGAGTCGCCGCCGTCGAGCACACCGGTCGGGAATGCACGTGACACGGTTCGCCGTGCAGCAGCAGCCCGCCCGAAAGACAATCCGAAGCTGCTCTCGATCGCGGAGCTGCCCGACCCGCTGGGACGGTCTGATGAGGAGCAGCGTGAAATCGCCGAACGCGTGCGGGAGTTGACCTTGCAGGTGCGCCGGAGTCTCTTCGGTTGAAACTGAAAGCGCTCCTCATCGTCGGAGCTCTCGCCGCCTGCGGGACGGTGCTGCCGTCGTCCAGCTCGGCACCTTTGCCGGTTCGCGCAGTGCGCCCCGGCGGAATCACCATCCAGCCGAGCATGCGGCCGTGGCGCTTCGCCGGAGCGGGCCCGGACGGCTGGTGGTGTCGAGCGCCGAACTGCAACGGCGTCACCGAGGGGACGCAGTTCGTCGACCGTGAGCTTGCGCTTGCCGCCGATCTCGGTGTGCGAATCCTCCGACTGGAGTTCCCCTGGCCCCTGATCGAGCCGGCCCGCGGCACGTACGACTGGCGCCGGGTGGACTACATCGTCCGTGCGGCGCGACGCCGTCACGTCCCTCTCCAGCCGGTGCTGATCTACACGCCCGCCTGGGCGGCGGCGAACGCCAACGACCCGCCAGCCGTCGAGGATTTCACGAGCTTCGTGCGAACGGTCGTGAAGCGCTACCGCAACACGATTCACTACTGGGAGCTCTGGGACGAGCCTGACCTGGAGCGCTATTGGGCCGGCGGCCAGGCGGCCTACGTCCAGCGGATCGTGATCCCCGGCTACCGCGCGATCAAAGCAACCGACCGGCGCGCGAAGGTCGTCCTCGCCGCATCACAGAAGCCCGACCCGGACTGGATACGCGGCGTGTACCAGTTGGGAGGCGGGTCGTCCTTCGACATTCTCCAGTACCACGACTACAGCGCAGACCGCCGCGTCCTGTCGAACGCGTCGCTGATGCTGGCCGTTTTGCGCGAGCACGGACAACAGCGGAAGCCGATCTGGCTCGGTGAGTACGGCGTCCACGAAGACACCGTGAACGACGTCAGGCAGCAGGCGCTCATTGAGGCGGTCATGACGGAGCCTGCACCCATTGCCATGGCGCAGTTGTACGAGTTGCGCGACGACTACAGCATGACCTGCTGCCCGCCCGAGGTCGCCGTCTTCGACGCCTCCGGCATGGTCACGCACTCGTATCGCAAGAAGCTCGCGTACGCCACGTTGCGACAGCTTCTGCGCAGCCGCCGCTAACCGGGCAGCAGTGCGCCGAAGATGTCCTCGACGAGGCCGTCGAACTGGCGTGGGAGCGAGCCGTCCGACGTCGCGTGCTCGCGGAGGAAGAACAGGTACGTCCTCCACTCCTCGGCCTGTTCCGCCGTGGCATCGCTCTGCGCGTCGACCGTGTGCTGCAGGTCGTTGACGTTCCAGCTCCCCGCGCGCGCCACCGGCGGCGGCGCGGCGACCGGCGCGGGCTCCGGTGGCGGCGGTGGTGGAGGCGGCGGCGGCGG
>DAINSN010000150.1:0-6035 GCA_036741295.1 Gaiellaceae bacterium | reverse complement strand
CCATTGCGCGATAGTACGCAGATCATGAAAACGCGGTACGACGAGCTGATCGCGCGGGTCCGGGCTGCGGCCGCGCCGGAGCGTGCGGCTCCGGCGGAGCTGATGGGCTACCTCGAGAAGGTGCGCCTACATGCGCACAAGGTCACCGATCGCGACGTCGACGAGCTGAAGGCTGCGGGCTTCAGCGAGGACGAGATCTTCGAGCACACCGTCTCCGCGGCCGTTGCTGCCGGCCTCGAGCGACTTGACGCAGGACTGGGGACGCTTTCATGAGGCTGGGCGTCGTCGATGCGGGCGCGGGCGAGCTGCGCCGACGCCTCGGCCGCGAGCCAAGCGGCGTCCTGCGGACGCTCTACTACCGGCCCGAGCTCTTCGGACGCCCCTTCTCCGACGCTCTCGACCTCGCGATGCGTGGCCCGTCGGATTGGTCCGCCGGCGAGCGCGAGCTCTTCGCTGCGTTCGTCTCCTCCCTCAACCAGTGTCCGTTCTGAACAAACGCCCACGGCGCGGTCGCGTCGTACGCAATCGGCAGGGAAGTCTGGGAGGCGGTCGAGCGCGACTGGCGCACCGCGCCGATCGATGAACACCTGCGTGCCACACTCGGGTTCGTCGAGAAGTTGACGCTGCGGCCGCACGAGCTGACGCGTGCTGACGCCGAGGCGGTCCGCGCGCAAGGTGTCAGCGACGAAGCGCTGATCGACGCGGTGCACGTCGCCGCCTTGTTCAACATGATCGTGCGCCTCGCCGACTCACTGGGCTGGGACGTCCCGACGTTCGACGAGTTCGGAGCCCGCGCAGACGCGATGCTCTCCAGCGGCTACGCGCTTCCTCAGGAAGCGACGGGCGGAAGTCCCGGCACGCCGTGACCAAGGCCGAGGCGCGCGAGCGGGCGGCGGCAATGCTCGTCGAGGCCGGCATCGTGCTGACGCCGCATGAGCGCGAGAAAATCGAGATCGCGGACTTCGGCCTGGGCCGGCTCGACGAAATCGGACTGCAAATCGTCGTCTACGTGAACACCGATCGCGTGTGCGCGAAGGAGCTCGTGCTGTTCCCGCGCCAGCGTTGCCCCGAGCACCGACACCCGCCAGTCGAGGACCAGCCGGGCAAGGAGGAGACGTTCCGCGTTCGCCGCGGTGCCGTACACCTGCACGTCGAGGGCGCAGGCGATATCGCGCTGGCGCCGGGCGAGCAATACACGATCCCGCCGAACACGCTGCACTGGTTCGAGGCGGGCGACGAGGGCGCGATCGTCTCCGAGTTCTCGACGACGAGCCACGACGCCCTCGACGTCTTTACCGACCCCAGGATCGTGCGTTAGCGAGAGCCGGCAGCAGCGGCGACGGCGTTGCGCAGCACGCCGATGCGTTCGACCTCGCATTCCACGACGTCGCCGATCTCGAGGGTGCGGGGCGGATCCATGAAGTAACCGCAGCCCCACGGCGTGCCGGTCAGCAGCAGGTCGCCCGGCTCGAGCCTGAAGTTGCGCGAACAGAACGCGAGCAGCTCGGCGACGCCGAAGAGCATCTCCGCAGTCGAAGAGTCCTGCATCACCTCGCCATTCACCCGGGTACGGAGCGCGAGCACCTGAGGATCCGGGATCTCGTCGGGTGTCACGACGACGGGGCCGATCGGGCAAAACGTGTCGAAGCTCTTGCCGCGCGTCCACTGACTCTCGGAGAACTGCACGTCGCGCGCGGAGATGTCGTTGCCGACCGTATAGCCGAACACGTAGTCGAGCGCCGCGCCAACCGCGACATTTCGCATCCGGCGCCCGACGATCACGCCGAGCTCGACCTCCCAGTCGACCTGCCTCGTCAGCTCGACGTCCACGACGATCGGGTCGCTCGGCCCGGTGACGCTCGACGGGAACTTCGCGAAGACGAGCGGCTGCTCCGGTTGCGACAGCTTCGACTCGCGGATGTGGTCGCGGTAGTTGAGCCCGATCGCGACGATCTTCCCTGGCTGGAGCGGCGCTGCGAGCTCGCCCGCGACAGAATCCCCGACGGCGAGGTCCCGCGGGTCGACGCCGGCCTGAACGAGCGAGAGGAAGTCGAGGTCGAAATCGAGTCGCCGGTAGTCGCCGTCCACGTCGACCACAAGCTTCGGCCCGTCGTGCATCTGAACGGTCGCGATGCGCATCGACCGATCCTGCCACGTGCAGTACAGTCGGCGACGTGACTGAAGCGCCGGTCGACGCCCTCCGCCGAAGGGCCCGCACCGGGTTACTCGAGGGCGCCGAGCGTGCGCCTGCGCGCGCGCACTTCCGGGCGATGGGCATCGACCCGGCGCGGCTCGGCGGACCGATCATCGGCGTCGCGTCGACGTGGACGGGAACAATGCCCTGCAACCTCAACCAGCGCGAGCTCGCCGACCGCGTGAACGAGGGCGTGTCCGCCGCGGGCGGCCTTGCGCTTGGCTTCAACACGATCGCGGTTTCCGACAACCAGTCGCAGGGAACCCCCGGTATGCGGGCGTCGCTGATCTCGCGCGAGGTGATCGCCGACTCGATCGAGCTGATGGTTCATGCACATGATTTCGACGGGCTCGTGTGTGTTGTCGGTTGCGACAAGACGGTGCCTGCCGCGCTGATGGCGCTCGCGCGCGTGGACAAGCCCGCGGTGCTCGTCTACAACGGTCCGATGCGCGCCGGCCGCTGGCGCGAACGCGAAGTGACGATCCAGGACGTGTGGGAGGCGGTGGGAGCCGAGGAACGCGGGCTCATCTCGCGCGAGGACCTCGACGAGCTCGAGCGCTTCGCTTGCCCAGGCGCAGGCACGTGTGCAGGGCACTTCACTGCGAACACGATGGCGGTCGTGATCGACTGCCTGGGAATCGCGTGCCTAGGAGATGCGCTCGTGCCGGCGGACGAGCACGAGCTGAAGGGCGAGGCCGCTGCCCGCGCCGGCGCGCTCGCCGTGCACCTCGTCGACCAAGGCGTGACGGCACGCCGTTTCCTCGACCGGCGCGCGCTCCTGAATGCGATGGCCGGTATCGCCGCAACGGGCGGCTCGACGAACGGCGTGCTTCACCTGCTCGCGATTGCGCACGAAGCGAGAGTGCCGCTGACGCTCGAGGAGTTGACAAGCGTCGCTAGCCGCACGCCCGTGATCGCGAACCTCGCGCCGTCAGGCCGCTGGATGGCGGAGGACCTCCACCGCGTGGGCGGCTCGCGCACCGTGATCCGTGAGCTCGTTCGCGGCGGGCAGGTGGACGGCGAGGCACCGACCGTCGAGGGGAGAACGCTCGCGGACGCGACAGTGGACGCGCCGCAGCCGGACGGCGAAGTCGTCTACACACTGGAGGAGCCGTTCAAGCCGACCGGCGCATTGCATGCGCTGCGCGGCAACCTTGCGCCCGAGGGTAGCCTCGTCAAGGTATCCGGGACGACGCGCCGCTCGCATCGCGGCCCTGCGCGGGTGTTCGAGAGCGAGGAGGCGTGCACCGACGGCGTGCGCGCGGGCCTCGTCGCGGAGGGCGACGTGCTCGTCGTGCGCTACGAGGGCCCCGCGGGCGGGCCGGGTATGCGCGAGATGCTGAGCGTCACGGCGTCCGTGATCGGAGCCGGCATCGGCGAGTCCGTCGCACTCGTCACCGACGGCCGCTTTTCCGGCGCGACCCGCGGGCTGATGGTTGGGCACGTCGCGCCCGAGGCCGCACGCGGCGGACCGCTTGCGGTTGTGCAAGACGGTGATGTGATCGCAATCGACGTGGACGAGGGCACTCTGGTCGTGGAGGTCGACGACCGCGAGCTGGCAGAGCGCCTGACCGGATGGCAGCCCCCTCCCCCGCGCTACGACGTTGGTGTGTTCGCGCGCTACCGGGCGCTCGTGTCTTCTGCGTCTAACGGCGCCGTTCTGGTCCCGCCCGCGTGAAAGACGTGCGCGGGCGGCCCACTTACTCCCGGCTGCGTGACGTAGACGTTTCCGTCCGGTGCCGCCGTCGTCACGAAGAGCGAGCGCCCGTCGTCGCCACCGAAGCAGCACGAGGTGACGTTCTCGGCCGGCACTTCGAGCACGGCGTCGAGGCGCCCACGATCGTCGTAGCGACGAACGCAGCTCCCCCCGTAGAGCGCGACCCAGACGCCGCCTTCGTCGTCGACGGTGAGCCCGTCGGGGATGCCATCACTCTTCTCGATCGAGACGAACGGCCGCCGCTCGTCGAGCCGCCCCGACGCGAGCTCGAAGTCGAACACGTCGACGCGGTACACGGCCGAGTCGATGTAATACATGCGGGTGTCGTCGCGCGTCCACCCAAGGCCGTTCGAGAGCGTCACCCCGTCGAGCACTCGCTCGAGCCTGCCGTCGTAGCGGTAGAGCGCGCCCGCGCCCGGCGTGAGGTCGAGCCCCATTGTCCCGATCCAGAAGCGACCGGCTGCATCGCAGGCGCCGTCGTTCGAGCGCACCGCCGGTCCGTGCGGCAGCCGGACGAGGGTCCGCACCGACTCGTCAGCAAGATCGACCAGCGCAAGGCGATCGGCCAGCGCGACGATCGCCGCCCCGCCCGTCGTGGGCGCCGCCGCGCTCACCGTCGCCTCGAGGCCAATCGCACGGTCCTTCCCGCTCTCGAGAACGTGCAGTTTGCAGCCTTCGATGTCCACCCACAGCAGGCGCCGTGTCACGGCATCCCAACGTGGTCCTTCCGCGAGCTTCGCGTTCGCGCGTACGGCGATCTCCACGGCGGGAGGATTGCATGATCGCAGCCGTGCGCGGGAAGAAGACGGGATGACGCGCTTCGCCGGCAAGCGTGCGCTGATCACGGGCGCCGGGTCGGGCATCGGCGCAGCCGTCGCACGCCTGCTCGAGGCCGAGGGCGCGGAGGTCGTCGCCGCGGACCTCACCGGGACCGACGTCCACCTCGACGTCCGCGACGAGGCGCAGGTTGCTGCTGTCGCGCATGACGTCGACGTGCTCGTCAACGTCGCAGGCATCGGCTCGACGACCAACGCGCCAGAGACGCCGCTCGACGTTTGGGAGGACGTCTTCGCCGTGAACGCGCGTGGGACGTTCCTCTGCTGCAAGCACGCGATCCCGACCATGATCGCGCGGGGCGGCGGGTCGATCGTCAACATCGCGTCCGTCGCAGCGATCGTGGGCCTCCGCAACCGGGCGGCGTACTGCGCGTCAAAAGGGGCGGTGGTCTCGTTTACGCGTGCGCTCGCGGTCGACCATGTGAATGACGGCATCCGCGTCAACGCCGTCTGCCCGGGAACCGTCGACTCGCCCTGGGTGCGGCGCCTCGTCGAAGAGGCCGGCGAGTCGCTCGACGAGCTGACCGCGCGGCAGCCGCTGGGCCGACTGGGGACACCTGAGGAGATCGCGGAGGCAGTCGCCTACCTCGCCTCCGATGCAGCGAGCTTCGTGACGGGGAGCGTCTTCGTGATCGACGGCGGACTCACGGCGGCTTAGTGCCCCTTCCAGCAATACACAACGGTTGTGCCGGCAAAGCCGGCACAACCTCCTGTGGTCGGCGTCGCAAGCGACGCCTTGGTGCCGGCCTCTGGCTTGGTGCTCGCGACCCAGAAACTCGGCGGCATTACCGGAAGGGGCACTAGGTGCTGGCGCTCGTCACGCAACCGGGTCAGACGCGCACAACACGCATCGAAGACGTTCCGGCCGTGGAGGCACGCGGGGGCGAAGTGCTCCTCCGCACACTCGAGGTGGGCGTGTGCGGCACCGACCGCGAGATCTCGGAAGGCCTGTTCGGGATCGCACCTGAGGACGAGCGGCTGCTCGTGCTCGGCCACGAGGCGCTGGCCGTCGTCGAGCAAGATGGCTACGGCTTCACGCGCGGCCAACTCGTCACCGCGACCGTCCGCCGCTCGTGCGGCCATTGCATCGCGTGCGCAGAGGGCTCGCCGGACTCGTGTCTGACCGGCGACTACAGAGAGCGCGGGATCACACGCCTGCACGGCTACGACCGGGAGCTCGTCGCCGAGGATCCGGAGCAACTGGTCGCAATTCCGAAATCGCTCGGCCGCCTGGGCGTGCTCGCGGAGCCGACGTCGATCTGCGAGCGCGCGCTCCGACATGCTCGGA
>DAINSN010000149.1:0-6070 GCA_036741295.1 Gaiellaceae bacterium | reverse complement strand
CGACCCGGGCCGGAGGCTCTCCAGCCGTTCCTGAATCGCGCGTCGCGCATCGTCGAAGACCTGCGGGTCGCGAAAGAGCTGGTATTGCGCGTTCGAGGCCTGGGCGAAAGCGTCCAGCTGAAACGAGATCTCCCGTGCGCTCACATTCGGGTCGAGCTCACCCGCCTCCTGCGCTTGCTCGACGGCGTGCTCGAGGTACGACAGCCAGGAACGGATCATGCTTTCGATCTGGTCACGGACCGGCCCTGGACGGTTGTTGAACTCGAACGAGGTGGCGGCAAAGAAGCAACCGCCTGGGAAAACTTGCCGCTCGGCGTACCCGATCATGTGGTCGCAGAGCGCCCAGATCCGTGCCAACCCCTTGGGCGCGCTCCGCGCCGGGTCGATCACCTCGGCGACGAAGAGGGCGGCCGCGTGGTCGACGGTCGCGAGTTGGAGCTCCTCCTTCGAGCCGAAGTGGGCGAAGAGCCCGCTCTTGCTCATCCCGGTCGCCTCCGCCAGGCGGCCGATCGAGAGGGGATCGAGGCCTTCCTCCGTCGCCAGTGCCGCCGCGACCTCGAGGATCGAGTTGCGGGTCCGCTGTCCCTTGGTTTCTAGCACGTCCGTGTGATTCTACACGGCTTGTCTAAGGGTGTGCTAGCGATCATTTGACAAGAATAGTACGAGCATACTATTCTGTCGAGTGTGGCCATCGACCATGTGATCTTGCCGGTCCGGGACTACGAGGCGAGCAAGCGCTTCTACGAATGGGCCCTCCGCCCGCTCGGCTTCACCCTGATGCTCGACTGGCGGGACGGGCGGCGTGCCTGGTTCGGAATCGAGGGAAGCCCCAGTTCGCTCTGGCTCGCGGAATCGGACGCCGCGGGCACCCTCGAGGTCTGTCTCGGCGCCGAGCAGCCGGAAGCTGTCGAGGCTTTCCATGCAGAGGCGCTCGACGCCGGTGGACGGTCGAGCTGGCACCCAGGGATCCGACCGGAGTTCAGCCGTGATTACTACGCAGCCCGCATTCAGGATCCAGACGGAAATTCGATCGAGGTCGTCTGCCGCGGTGAACCCGCAGCGGGTGCTGTCGATCGTTCGGTCGCCGCGTAAGTCGTCACACAACCGACGCGGTTGCCGTCGGGACCGACTCCTAGACTGGCGTGGTGGCCAAGCCTGCCGTCAACTATGCCTGCACCGACTGCGGCTACACGGCTGGGCGGTGGTTCGGAAAGTGCCCGGGCTGCAACGCGTTCGGGACGCTCATGGAAGACGTCGTCGGCGGCCCCGCGGCCAAGGCGCCGCCCCAGCCTCTCCTGCGCCTGGTCGATGTCAAGGTCGACGAAGCCGCGCGGATCTCTACGGGCGTTCCCGAGTTCGATCGCGTGCTGGGCGGCGGACTCGTGCCGGCTTCGCTCGTGCTCGTCGGCGGCGAGCCCGGGGTGGGTAAGTCGACGCTGTTGTTGTCGGCCCTCGCCGAAATGTCGAAGGACCGGCGCGCGCTGCTCGTCACCGGCGAGGAGTCCGTGGCGCAGGTGAAGCTCCGTGCCGAGCGTCTCGGCGGTGCCGAGCAGGTCGAGATCCTGGCGGAGACCGAGCTCGAGACGGTGCTGGCGACGCTCGAGGCCGAGCGGCCCGACGTCTGCGTGATCGACTCGGTGCAGACGCTGTACTCCGCGGAAGTCGGCTCGGCGCCGGGCTCGGTGGCGCAGGTTCGCGAGGCGGCGTCGCGGCTGATGCGTGCCGCGAAGGAGCTCGGCGTTGCGACCATCCTCGTCGGACACGTGACCAAAGACGGCTCGGTCGCCGGCCCGCGCGTCCTCGAGCATCTCGTCGACTGCGTGCTCCAGTTCGAAGGCGACCGCTACCACGCGCATCGCGTCCTTCGCGCGGCCAAGAACAGGTTCGGCTCGACCAACGAGCTCGGCGTGTTCGAGATGACCGGCACCGGGTTGGTGGGAGTTCCGGATCCGTCCGAGCTCTTCGGGCGTGCGGCCGGCAGCGAGGTCGGCTCTGCCGTCGCGTGCGCGCTCGAGGGGACGCGGCCGATCCTGCTGGAGATCCAGGCGCTCGTTGCGCCGTCGGACCTTGCCATGCCGCGGCGCGTTGCCACGGGCGTCGACCCGAAGCGGCTGGCGATGATCGTCGCCGTGCTCGGGCGGCACGCCCGTATCGCACTGGGGAGCGCGGACGTGTTCGTCAACGTCGCCGGCGGCGTGCGCATCGACGAGCCGGGTGCGGACCTTGCCGTCGCGCTGGCGATCGCGTCGGCAGCGAAGGGCGTCCCAACGAAGGAAGGGCTCGCCGCGTTCGGCGAGATCGGGCTCACGGGCCGGTTGCGTCCTGCCGCACAGGCGGAGCGCCGGCTCGAAGAGTGCGCGAAGCTCGGGCTGAAGACGGTCGTCGCGCCTGCGGACACGCCGCCGACACGACGCAAGCTCGAGGTGCTGCAGGCGGAGACGCTGCCGAAGGCCATCACCGCCGGGCTCGGCTAGCGTCTCTCCCGGTGATGTTCCGCGCTGTCGGCCAGAGGCCCGTGCCGGCCGTGCTCGTCGGCGCGGTCGGCATCGCTTTTTCGGGGATCATCTTTCGGCTCTCACACGTGTCCTCGTCGACCGGCGCCTTCTACCGCTGCGTGTGGGCGCTGCCCCCGCTCTTCGTGCTTGCACGAATCGAGGATCGCCGTTATGGCAAGCGGGAAAGCCGAGCGGTGCTGCTGGCGTGGCTCGCGGGGGCGTTCTTCGCTGCGGATCTGATCCTCTGGCATAACTCGATCGAGCTGGTCGGCGCCGGGCTCGCGACTGTGCTCGGCAACACACAGGTCGTGCTCGTCGGGTTGCTTGCGTGGATTCTGCTCGGCGAACGGCCGCAGCGTTCCTCGCTCGCGGCGATTCCGATCGTCGGGCTCGGCGTCGTCCTGATCTCGGGCGCGCTCGAGCAGGGCGCGTACGGATCGAATCCGCGGCTCGGCGCGGTCTACGGCGTGCTGACCGGAATCGCGTATGCGGGCTTCCTGCTCGCCCTGCGACAGGGGAGCAAGGATCTGCGCCGGCCGGCAGGCCCGCTCTTCACCGCGACGTTTTCTGCAGCTCTCTTCTGCGCGGCGATCGGAGCCGTGATCGGCGATCTCGATCTGACGCCTTCTCTGTCGGCGACGGGCTGGCTCGTCCTGCTCGCTCTCTCGTCGCAAGTCGTCGGCTGGCTGCTCATTTCGAGCTCGTTGCCGCGCCTGCCCGCGATCGTGACCTCGATCCTGCTGACCCTGCAGCCGGTCCTGTCGGTGATCTTCGCGGCGCTGATCATCGACGAGTCGCCGTCCAGGCTCCAGCTCGCCGGAGCGGGCTGCATCCTCGTCGGCCTGATCGTCGCCACTATCGGCCGGCGCCAGATTGAGGCCCCGGAGCCCGAGCTTGCCGGCTGAGCCTGGCAAACTGATGAGGATGCCCGAAGCACAGGCCGCCCTGGGCTTCACGCGCACGCCGTCGGAGGACGATCCGCGGCGTGATCCAGAGCTGCTTGCCGCGCTCAGGCGGATCGCGCCGGGCACCGACCTGCGCCAGGGGATGGACGACATCATCCGTTCCCGCGAGGGCGCGCTGATCGTGATCGGCGACCCGAACGAGCTCTCGTTCCTCTTCTCGGGCGGGATCCGCCTCGACGTCCCGTTCACGGGCCAGCTCCTCTACGAGCTGGCGAAGATGGACGGGGCGATCATCGTCAACCCGTCGCGGTCGAAGCTCGCCTACGCGAACGTCCAGCTGATGCCCGACCCCACGATTCCGTCGGTGGAGACCGGGACGCGTCATCGCACGGCCGAGCGCGTCGCCAAGCAAACGGGCGCGCTCGTGATCTCGATCTCCCAGCAGCGCTCGACGATCTCGGTGTACGTGGGGCCGACTCGCTACCAGCTCGACCCGGTGGCCGAAGTGCTCGCAAAGACGAACCAGGCACTCGCCACGCTCGAGACCTACGGGCAGCGGCTGCAGCAAGTGCTCACGCGGCTGACGGCGCTCGAGTTCCAGAACGCCGTCGTGCTGGACGATGTGCTCGTCGTTCTTCAACGTGCCGAGATGACGACACGCATGGCGGCCGAGATCGAGCGCGACTGCGTCGAGCTCGGCGCCGAGGCGCGCCTGATCCAGATGCAGCTGCACGAGCTCGTCGGCGAGGTCCCGGCGGAACGCGCGATGGTCGTCTACGACTACCACGCCGACGGACCGGGCCCGCGCGCCGAGCTCGCGCTCGAAGGACTTCATGCGCTGCCCTACCGGCAGCTGCTCGAGTCGGAGCGCCTGGCCGAGCTGCTTGCGTTCCCGCGCGAGGTCAATCCGCTCGACCACAGCGTCGTCCCGCGAGGCTTGCGGATCCTCTCGCGGATCCCGAGGTTGCCGGACGGCGTCATCAAGAAGGTCGTGGGAGGCCTCGGCGACCTGGATTCGATCGTCCGTGCTTCCCAGCGAGATCTGGAGACGATCAGCGGCGTCGGCGCCGTTCGCGCGCGGGAGATTCGCGAAGGGCTGCGGCGGCTGCAGGAGCACAACCTCGTCGAGCGGTATCTGCACCTCTGAGTAGAGCGAGAGGCCTCGCCGTGGGCTACGCGGTCTTCGGGCTCTTCTGGGGCTCGTGGGCGGCGTGCCTGCCCGCGATCCAGCGCGCAACGGGCGCGAGCGAAGCGCAGCTCGGGCTGGCCTTGCTGTGCGTCGCGGTTGCGGCGCTGCCGGCGATGCTTGTGGCGGGACGGCTCGCCGACGTGTTCGGTGCCCGGCTCGTCCCGATCTTCCTCGTCTTCTTCGGTGGGGTGGAATGGCTGCCGGGGCTCGCGCGCTCGGTCGCGATGCTCATCCTCTTCTTGGCTTTCGTCGGGATCGCCACCGGCCTCCTCGAGATCGCAATCAACGCGCACGCGGCGCGGCTCGAGGCGCTGCACGGCATCCGGATCATGGACGGGCTGCACGCCGCCTTCTCCAGCGGCGTCCTCGTCGGCGGCATCGGCTCCGGGCTGCTGCGGCGCGCCGGCGCGCACCCGGCCTGGATCCTGGCCGCCGTCGGCGTGCTCACGGCGCTGACCGCGGTAGCGAACCTTGGGCCGTATCCGCCACTCGCGCCACGGCAGCTACGCGCGCGCCTGGCGCGGCCGCTGCTCATCGTCGGGCTCGTGCTCGCGCTTGCCTTCCTGGTGGAGAACGGGCTCGAAACGTGGAGCGCGCTCTTCCTCGAGCGGACGCTCAACGCGAACCCTGCGGTCAGTGGCCTCGGGCCGGGCTTGTTCGCCGGCGCGATGGTCACCGGCCGCGTGCTGGCGCAGAAGGTGGAGTGGCCCTCGGTCGCCGGGCGGATGCTGTTTGCCGGGGTCGCAGCTGCAGCCGGGCTCGCGGTTGCCGCCACCGCGCACCATGCTGCGGTAGCGCTCGCCGGCTTCGTCATCGCCGGCGGAGGCCTCGCCCTATCGGCGCCGACCTTGTTCGGCGTGGCCGGCCGGGTGGGGGGCGAGGGCGGTCGCGGCGCGGCCCTCTCGACCGTCGCGATCCTCGGCTATCTGGGCTTCGTGGCCGGTCCCGCGCTCATCGGAGCCGTCTCGGCGGCGTCGAGCCTGAGGGGCGGATTCCTCTTCCTCTGCGCCGTGGCGGTGATCCTGGCGGCCTGCGCGCCGATCCTCCGCCGGGTGGTCCGTGAAATCGGCGGTTAGCAGGGATTTCCCGAAAAAGTGGCCATTTCCAGCGCCTTTTGCTAGACTTGTCCTCCTTGGCCGGCGGAATCACCCGCCGGCTTCGCGGTCACATAAGGACGGAAAGGGGCGGGCTTGTACAAGGTCGGCGACAAGGTGGTGTATCCACACCACGGAGCAGGCACGGTTGTGAAGAGGGAAAAGCGTGAAGTCCTCGGCGAAAAGCGCGAGTACTTGACGATCAAGATCCTCCACAACGACATGACAGTGAACGTCCCCTCCGAGAATGCCGAGGCCGTTGGCCTGCGGAAGGTGATCGGTGAGGACATGGTGAAGGTCGTCGTCAAGGCATTGACGGGCGGCGGCACTGCGATGCCGAAGAACTGGAACCGGCGCTTCAAGCACAACCGCGACAAGATGAAGACC
>DAINSN010000148.1:3277-6112 GCA_036741295.1 Gaiellaceae bacterium | reverse complement strand
GCTCGTTGACGCGCGGGTTGTACTTCATCGTGCAGGAGCCGAGCGGATAGAAGCCGGTGTCGATGCCGAAGTTGCGTGTCGAGAGCTCGGTGAAGTGCCGGACGATTTCTGGCTCGGCGAGCTCGGGCAGCCGCGGCGGAACCTGGCGGCGCAACTCGTCCGGCACCTTCGCGGGCGGGACGTCGTAGCGCGGCAGCTCTCCGCCGCGACGGCCTGGCTGCGACTTCTCGAAGATCAGCTTCACTGGGCCAGCGCTTCCACGAGCCGGTCGATGTCCGCGGGCGTACGGCGCTCGGTGACCGCGACGAGCAGCGTGTCGTCGAGCCCTTCGTAGTCACGGCCGAGCGCATAGCCGGGGTGCACCCCGCGTTCGCGGGCGGCGCGCGTCGCATCCTTCGCGCTCCGTCCGGTGCGGACGGCAAACTCCTTGAATGTTGCCCGTTCAGGAAACGCAAGCTCGAGCCCGGCCGCCGTCAGCCCGCTCTTCGCGTACTCGGCGAGGCTCATGCAGGTCTCCCCCAGCTCACGCAATCCCTGCGGCCCCAGCCACGAGAGATACACGAGGCCCCCCAGCGCCAAAAGCGTCTGGTTCGTCGTGATGTTGGAGGTGGCCTTCTCGCGGCGGATGTGCTGCTCGCGGGTCTGCAGGGTCAGGACATAGCCGCGCTCCCGCGCAGCGTCCAGCGTCTCACCGACGATCCGGCCCGGCATGCGGCGGATGAACTCGCTCCGCGCAGCGAGGAAGCCGTAATGGGGCCCGGCGAAGGACTGGTAGTTGCCCGCGCTCTGGCCCTCGCCGATCGCCATGCCGCAGCCGTAGGCGCCTGGTGCCTCGAGCACGCCGAGAGAGATCGGGTCGACGTGCGCGATGGCGATGGCTTCCGCGTCGTTCGCTGCCGCGGCGAGATCCGGTGCCGGCTCCAGGCAGCCGAAGAAGTTCGGCTGCTGGAAGATCACGCACGCCGCATCCGTCGCCGCCCGGCGTAGCTCGTCGGGGTCGGTCACGCCCCCGCGATGAGGCACCTCGACGATCTCGAGCCCGAAACCGGGCGCGTACGTCTTGACCACCTGCCGCACCTGCGGGCTCGTCGCCTCGGTCACCACGACCTTCGTCCGTCCCGTCGCGTGCTTCGCCACATAGCAGGCGTCGGCTGCGACGGTCGTGCCGTCGTACCCCGAGGCGTTCGAGACGTCCATCCCGGTCAGCTCGCAGATCACGGTCTGGTACTCGAAGATCGCCTGGAGCACGCCCTGGCTCATCTCCGGTTGGTACGGCGTGTACGCCGTCAGCAGCTCGCCGCGCTGAAGCACGGTGTCGACGACGGCCGGCACGTAATGGTCGTAGATGCCGGCGCCGAGGAACGAGAGCTCCTTGCTCGTGTCGACATTCCGCGCCGCGAGCTCCTCGAAGTGGCGCGAGAGCTCCTGCTCCGAGAGCGGTGGCTCGAGGTCGAGCTCGCGCCCGAGGCGCACGCCCTCGGGAATGTCGCGGAAGAGCTCCTCTACGGAGGAGACCCCGATTGCCGCAAGCATCTCGTCGCGGTCCCGCTCGGTCAGCGAGAGGTAGCTCAACTCAGGATTCTGCGACGACTTGCTTGTAGGCGTCGACGTCGAGCAGCGAGTCGGTTTCCGAGGGATTCGTCAGGCGGATGCGGATCAGCCACCCTTCGCCGTAAGGATCGCCGTTGACGGTCTCGGGCTCGTCGACCACCTTCGCGTTCACCTCGAGCACCTCCCCGGACAGAGGCGCGATCACGTCCGAGACCGCCTTCACCGACTCCACTTCGCCGTAGGCCGAATCCTTCGCGATCGTGTCGCCCTCGTTCGGCGGCTCGTAGTGGACGAGCTCCCCGAGCGCGTCCTGTGCGAACCAGGTGATGCCGAGCACGGCCTCGTCCCCGTCGATGCGGGCCCAGTCGTGTTCGGAGTGGTACTTCAGTTCGTCGGGATAGGTCTCGCTGGCGGCCAACTGGCGCTACTCCTCTCGCTTGTAGATCGGTCTCTTGACGACTCTGGCGCGGCGCGATTTTCCGCGGACGTCGATCGCCAGCTCGGTGCCCGGCGCCGCGGAGTCTGCGCGGACGTAGCCCATCCCGATGCCGCGGTCGAGCATCGGCGAGTGCGTGCCCGACGTGACCTCACCGCCGCCCTCGATCGCCATGCCCTGCCTCGGCACCGCCTTCTCCTCCAGTACGAACGAGACGAGCTTGCGCTCAGGGCCGTGAGCCTTGAGCTCGCGGAGCTCGTCGGCACCAGAGAACTCCTTGTCGAGCGCGCAGCACCAGCCGAGCCCGGCCGAGATCGCGTCCGTGTCGGGCGTGATGTCGTTCCCGTGCAACGGCAGGGACGCCTCGAGCCGCAGCGTGTCGCGTGCTCCGAGTCCGCACGGAACGGCACCGCGCTCGAGCACGCGGTCCCAGAGGGCGACGGCGTCCTCCGCCATGACGAGGATCTCGCAGCCTGCCTCACCGGTGTAGCCGGTGCGGTTCACCATGCACTGAATCCCGTCGATCGCTCCCTCGGCGAACGTGAACTGCTTGGCCGCGGGCAGATCCAGCCGCTCGATCGCGCGGGGCCCCTGGACCGCGAGCAGCGCGTACTCGTCGGAGGCGTCGCGCACGTCGGAGCCGCGGATCTCGCGCTCCTTGAGCCAGCCGAAGTCGACCTCGCGGTTGGCGGCGTTCACGATCAGCAGGTACCGGAACGGCTCGAGCCGGGAGACGACCAGGTCGGCCCGCCGGGCCGGGGCCTGGCTGCCCGGCCGGGCAGCTGCCGCAGCGCCGCCTACCGCGGCGCCACCGGCAAAGGCACCTTCACCGCCCGCGGCGTCCTGAT
>DAINSN010000148.1:0-3267 GCA_036741295.1 Gaiellaceae bacterium | reverse complement strand
AGCAGGTACCGGAACGGCTCGAGCCGGTAGACGATCAGGTCGTCGATGATCCCGCCGCGGTCGTTCGTCAAGAGGGTGTACTGCGCCTCGCCCGGGCCGATCTTTTCGAGGTCGTTCGAGAGCGCCGCCTGCAGGAGCTCCGTCGCGCGAGGGCCCTCGACCTCGAACTCGCCCATGTGCGACACGTCGAAGACGCCGCAGTCAGCCCGCACCGCCCGGTGCTCGGGGATGACTCCTTCGTACTGGACCGGCATCTCCCAGCCGGCGAACGGCACCATTCGCGCTCCGAGCGCGACGTGGCGATCGTGGAGCGGCGTCTGCAGCAGCATCTGGGCCATAGCCCGACGATGCTAACGAGCGTCGGAAAGGTGCCGCTCCGGCTGTGTCCCTAGGAGGCGCAGCCGGAGCGACGGACCGGGTCGAGGGGCCAACCGGGGAGGATGAACCCCAAGAGGGCAGCCGACAGATAACCGGGCCGCGCCGGGGCTAAACCCTTTTCCGCGGTTTTAGTCGTCGCGGAGGAACGAAGGCACGTCGAGCACGTCTTGCGAGACGTCGAAGCCCTCGGTGGGCGCCGCCGCCGGTATGGGCGGCTCTCGCTCGGACTCGCGACGCCGGCGCCGGCGACCCTGGCCGCCGAACCCGGTCGCGATGACGGTGACCTGGACCTCTTCGCGGAGTGAATCGTCGATGACGGCGCCGAAGATGACGTTGGCGTTCTGGTCCGCCGCCCCCGTGACGACCTCGGCGGCCTCGTTGACCTCGAAGAGGCCGATGTCGGAACCGCCGGTGATGTTGAGCAGGATCCCGGTCGCGCCTTCGATCGACGCCTCGAGCAGCGGAGAGGAGACGGCCGTCCGCGCCGCCTCCGCCGCACGGTTCTCACCCGATGCCCGGCCGATGCCCATCAACGCCGAGCCGGCGTCGCGCATGATCGTCCTGACGTCGGCGAAGTCCAGATTCACGAGGCCCGGCTCCGTGATCAGATCGGTGATCCCCTGGACACCCTGGCGCAGGATGTCGTCGGCCATCCGGAACGCCTCGACGACCGAGGTCTGCCGCTCGACGACCTGCAGCAGCCGGTCGTTCTCGATCACGATCAGCGTGTCGACGCGGTCCCGCAGCTGGTCGATGCCGCGCTCCGCCTGATCCGCGCGCTTGCGACCCTCGAACGCGAACGGCCGTGTGACGACGCCGACCGTCAGCGCGCCGAGCTCCTGCCCGATCTCCGCGACGATCGGAGCGCCCCCCGTGCCCGTGCCGCCGCCTTCACCCGCGGTGACGAAAATCATGTCCGCGCCCTTCAGCGCTTCCTTGAGCTCGTCGCGGCTCTCCTGCGCGGCGGCGAGCCCGATCTCCGGATCTGCGCCTGCGCCCAGCCCGCGCGTCGCCTGCGCGCCGACCTGAATCTTCACGTCGGCGTCCGTCATCATGAGTGCCTGAGCGTCGGTGTTCACGGCGATGAACTCGACACCGGACAGACCGGCGTCCACCATGCGGTTGACCGCGTTGGTGCCTCCGCCGCCGACTCCGACGACCTTGATGACCGCGAGGTAATTCCCTGTTTGGCTCATGGCACTGAAGGTGGCCCGGCCTCAAGCTGGGGTAAAGCGTTGGGGCTGCCGAGCGCCTCTTCCGCAGGAGGGTACGCTGCGAATACCGGGGTGTCAACGCAGACAACCATCAAGCTCAACCTGAGGGTTGAGGGTTGCGGCCCGCGACCGGGCGCTCGGGAACAGTGATGTCGAGATAGTCGGGACCGCCCTGGCCAGGCAACGCGAGGGTCGGGAGGATGCTCCGCGCGATCGCGATCTTCAGGCGCAGGTCGATCGGGGCACCGAGTTGGATCTCGAGCCCACCGCGCAGCCCGAGCGTGATCTGACCGTCGAGCGCGCGCACGAAGGCGACCCGAGCGGAAAAGCCGCTGCCCACGAACGCGGCGAGCGAGCGGGCCGCGAGCGCCCCCGGCTCATCCGCGAGAAAGGCGCCCTTCGAGATTTCGGTCCGCGATGGCAGCCAGATGCGCGGCAGGTCGCGGCGGGCTCCGAGCAGGACCGTCGCGATGACACGCCCGCGCGCCGACACGAGCCACGACTCCGCCCCGCGCCGCAGCACAGCGACCGGCAACTCCGGGAAGACGCGGATCCGGAGGGTGTGCGGAAACGCCCGGTCGACCACCGAGCCGCGAACGGCCGCCAGGCCGTTGACGCGTTGCTCGACGGCGTCGCCGTTCAAGGCGACGAGGCTGCGGCCGTCGAAGGCGCGAAGCTCCGCACGCACCTCCGCAGCCAACGCCGGCGCCGCACCCTCGACCTCGATCGAGCGGACGGCAAACATCGATGTCTCACGCGCCAGGGCGTACAGCCCGCCGGCCAGAAGGACGAGTGAGGCGCCGATCGCAAACGACCGGCCTGAGGGTGCAAACCGCAGCACGTCGAGGCTCCGCCTGCGCGGGAGCTGGAGAACCTTCTCGCCCACGCGGGTGACTTCGCCGCTACGGCCGTGGGTCCTACCCCGAGATGGAGGGCAACTCGAGCGCGCCGAGGAATTCGACCTCGTGCTGCAACTCGATACCGAACTGCTCCCAGGCGCGTCGCCGGGCCTCGGCCATCAGGGCAATCGCGTCAGCCGAGCGGGCGCCGTCCGCGTTCTCGATGAAGTTCGCGTGACGAGGCGAGATGTGGGCGCCGCCGATCCTGTGACCCTTGAGGCCGCAGGCCTCGAGCATCCTCCCCGCGGAGAGCTCGTGATCGGGGTTCTTGAACACGCTGCCGTACGTGCGCTTGTTCGTCGGCTGCGCCGCTTTTCGCTGCGCCTGCAGGTCGGCGACAATCGCCTTGATCTCGCCCGGCGGCCGGGGGGTGAGCCGGAACTCCACGAGCGCAACGACCTGGCCGTGCTCCAGGTCGGAATGCCGATAACTGAGACCGAGCTCGTCCGCCGTGTGCCACTCTGCACCGTCGCCGTCGACGACGAGCGCGCGCTCGAGGATGGCCGACCAGTCTCCGCCGTAGGCGCCGGCATTCATCCAGACGCCGCCGCCGGCGGTGCCGGGGATCGCACACGCGAACTCAAAGCCCCCGAGGCCAGCGGCGCGAGCACGGTGTAGAGCGACGGCATTCGGCGCTCCGCCGCCGGCTACGAGCAGCTCTCCCTGGACGTCGACCTGCGCGAGCTCACCGCCGAGCTTGAGGGCCATTCCCTCGAAGCCGTCGTCGGCGACGAGGAGGTTCGAGCCGAGACCGATCGCCGCCACGCGGAGGCCTT
>DAINSN010000147.1:0-6204 GCA_036741295.1 Gaiellaceae bacterium | reverse complement strand
CCGGCCTCGACTGCTTTTGCGACCGCGAGAGCCATGCCGCGGTCCTTGAACGAACCGGTCGGGTTCGCTCCCTCCAGCTTGAGCCAGACCTCGACACCGGGGCCGGCGGAGAGCCGCTCCGCGCGCAGTAACGGCGTCGAGCCCTCGCCGAGCGTCACGATCGGCGTCGACGGCGACAGCGGAAGCGCGTCGCGGTAGCGCTCGAGCAGCGCGGGTCTCAGGTCAAAAGCCTCGTTCGGTGATCACTCGCAGCGCCTCGGGTGGAGAGCGTACCTCGGTCAGCTTGGCCGCCGAATCCAAGGCCGCCTCGACGCGGCCGGCGGGGGCCTCGTGCGTGACGAGGTCGAGCGCAGCGCTGCCGTTGACGAGATGCTGCGTGAACTGCGCGATCGATACGTTCTGCTCCGCGAAGCAGTCCGCGACATGCGCCAGGACGCCGGGGCGGTCGGCGACCTCGAGGTGGACGTAGAACGCCGTCGGTAGGTCCCCCGGCGGCAGCTTTTCGAGTGAGCGCCAGCAGGCGTCGTTCTGGAGGAAGCCGGTGCCGGTGGTCCCGAGCACGCTGACCATGTCGGCGACGACTGCGGAGGCGGTCTCGATCCCGCCCGCGCCGGGCCCTTCGAGCGTGATCTCGCGGATCGCATCGCCCTGGAGCATCACGGCGTTGAACGCCCCGACGACTGCGGCGAGAGGATGGTGGCCGTCGACAAATGCCGGCCCCACACGTACGTCGACCGCTCCGTCGACAAGCGTCGCCGAGCCGACGAGACGGACGACGGTATCCAGCGCGCGCGCGGCCGCAACGTGGTGAGGCTTGATCCCCTCGATCCCCTCGTAGGCGACATCCGCGAGCTCGACGCGCGAGCCGAACGCGACGGTTGCGAGCACCGCCATCTTCGCTGCCGCGTCGGCACCCGAGACGTCGTCGGTTGGATCGGCTTCCGCGTAGCCCAATCGCTGGGCCTCCGCGAGCGCCTCCTCGTACTCTGCGCCCTCCTCCATCCGCGTGAGGATGAAGTTCGTCGTCCCGTTGACGATGCCGAGCACACGGTGAACGTTCGTGACGACGAGCGACTCACGTAGGACCTTGATCACCGGGATCGCTGCGCAAACCGACGCCTCGAAGCGGAGCTGCACGCCGCCCTCCGACGCAGCGGCAAAGAGATCGGCGCTTCGCCGTGCCAGCAGTTGCTTGTTCGCCGAGACGACCGGTTTGCCGGAGCGGAGGAGGTCGAGGACGTAGCCGCCCGTCGGCTCGACTCCGCCCATCACCTCGGCGACGAGCGCGATCGAGTCGTCCTCGAGGACCGACTGGAAGTCGGTCGTGAGCACTCCGTCGCCGGCCGGGTAGTCACGCTCCTTGCCTGTGTCACGGACAAGCGCGCGCGTGACCCGCAGCCGGTGGCCGGTAGCCCGCTCGATCTCGTCGGCGCCCTCTATCAGGAGCCGGTTGACGGCCGCGCCGACCGTGCCGTAACCGAGTAGCGCGACGGGGACGTCAACCGACGCCATGCACGTCCGCGCCGAGCAGGCCTTCCTTGCCCGCGAGCGCGCGCAACTCCGATCCGACCTGCTCGAGCTGTCCGCCTGCGTTCGTCCGGCGCAGCTCCTCGAACTGCGGTCGCCCCGCCTCGTCGTCGGCAAAGAGCTCGCGCGCGAACGCGCCGCTCCGGATCTCGTCGAGCAGGGTGCGCATCGTCTCCTTGACACGTTCGTCCACGACCCGAGGGCCGCGCGTGAGGTCGCCGTACTCGGCGACGTCGGAGATGGAATAGCGCATGTACTCGAAGCCGCCTTCGTAGATCAGGTCGACGATCAGCTTCAGTTCGTTCAGGCATTCGTAATAGGCGATCTCGGGTTGGTAACCCGCCTCGACGAGAGTCTCGAAGCCGGCCTTGATCAGCGACGTGACGCCGCCGCAGAGAACCGCCTGCTCGCCGAAGAGGTCGCTCTCCGTCTCCTCGGCGAACGTCGTTTCGAGGAGGCCCACGCGCCCGCAGCCGATCGCGGTGCCGTACGCGAGCGCAAGCTCGAGCGCCTGGCCGCTTGCATCCTGATGGACGGCGACGAGACCGGGTGTCCCGGCCCCCGATTCGTAGAGCTCACGGACGCGGTGTCCGGGCGCTTTCGGCGCGACCATCACGACGTCGTGGCCGGCGGCCGGGACGATCCGGCCGAAGTGGACATTCAGGCCGTGGGCGAACAGCAGCGCAGCGTCCGGCGCGAGGTTCGCCTCGATCTCCGACTCGTAGACGCCCTTCTGCACGTGATCGGGCACGAGGATCGCGACGACCTGGGCTCCTTGCGTCGCCTGGCCGACCGTGTTCACGGTCAGGCCGGCTTCTTCGGCGGCGTCGCCTGAGGGGCTGCCCGCGCGCAGGCCGACCTCGACCTCGATGCCGGAGTCGCGCAGGTTGAGGGCGTGTGCGTGGCCCTGGCTGCCGTAGCCGATCACAGCGACCTTGCCCGTGAGCAGGTCGACGTTTCCTTCGCGGTGAATGGTTGCCAACGGAAACTCCCTTCGTGTCAGCGCAGCACGAGCTGGCGGCGCCTGATGGTCGATTTGGAGGATGCGCGACTGAGGCCGACGCGTCCAGTGCGGACGAGCTCCTTGACGCCGTGGGGCCGGAGAAGTTCCTCGAACGAGTCGATCTCCTCGGGCGCGCCCGCGAGCTCGAAGACGATCGAGTCCGGGCCCAGGTCGGCGACGCGGGCCTGGAAGACCTCGCCGAGCGCCATCAGCTCCGTCCGTCGCGCGGGCGGGGCGGTGACCTTGATCAGGGCGAGCTCCCGCTCGATCGAGTCGCCCGGCGTGAGCTCCGTGATCCGGAGCACGTTGACGAGCTTGTGCATCTGCTTCTCGATCTGAGTCAGGGAGGTGTCGTCGCAGTCGACGCGGAGCGTGACGCGCGAGATCTCCGGCCGCTCGGTCGTCCCGACGGCGAGGCTCTCGATGTTGAAGCCGCGGCGCGCGAACATGTTCGAGATGCGAGCGAGCACGCCCGGCTTGTTCTCGACGAGGACAGCCAAAGTGTGTTTCACGTCGACACCGACTCCCGCTCGCCGGGGTACTCGACGAGGTCGAGGGCTGCCGCGCCTGCGGGGATGATCGGGAAGCAGTGCTCGTGCGCGTCGACTCGGCAGTCGACGACCGCCGTGCGACCGCACGCGATCGCCTCGGCGAGGGTCTCCTCGAGATCTTCCTCCTGGTCGACGACGAAGCCGCGGCCGCCGTAGGCCTCCGCGAGCGCGGCGTAGTCCGGCAGGTGCTGCGTGAGCTCGATCTGCGAGAACCTTTCCTCGAAGAACATGTCCTGCCACTGGCGGACCATGCCGAGGTGGCCGTTGTTGATCAGGACGACGACGATCGGCAGGCGCTCGAGGACTGACGTTGCGAGCTCCTGTTGCGTCATCTGGAAGCAGCCGTCGCCGTCGACGCAGATCACGGTTGCGTCCGGGCGCGCGGCCTTGGCCCCGATCGCTGCGGGAATCCCGTAGCCCATCGTGCCGAGCCCGCCCGAGGTGATGAACGTGCGCGGGCGGTCGCAAAGGAGGTACTGCATCGCCCACATCTGGTGCTGCCCGACGCCGGTCGTCCAGATGATGTCGTCGCGGTCGGCCGTGAGGCGCTGCAACGTCTCGAGCACCGGCTGTGGCTTCATCTGGTCACCGCCCTCGCCGTAGCGAAGGGGGGCCTCCTCCCGCCAGCGACGCAACTGAGCGAGCCATGGCTCCGTCGAGTCCGGGCGGGCGAGCTCGCGCAGGTCGCGGCCGAGATCCGCCAGCACGCTCTTCAGCGGCCCGACGACGGGGACGTCGGCGTGGCGGAGCTTGTCGATCTCCGCCGAGTCGATGTCGAGATGGACGACCGTAGCGCCCGGGGCGAACGAGGCGAGCTTGCCGGTGACCCGGTCGTCGAAGCGCGCGCCGACGGCGACGAGCACGTCGCACTTGTTGAGCGCCCAGTTCGACCACTTGGGCCCGTGCATGCCCGGCCAGCCGAAGTGCAGCTCGTGCGTCTCCGGAAAGCCGCTCTTCGCCATCAAGGTGGTCACGACGGGCAGCCGTCCCAGTTCAGCGAGCTCGAGCAGTTCCGTGCACGCGTCGGCGTTGAGAACACCGCCGCCCACGTAGAGGACAGGGCGCTCCGCGGCCGCGATTCGGCTCGCGGCCTCGCGGATCTGGCGCGGGTGACCCCGGCGCGGCGGCCGCCAGCCGGGAAGATCGACCGTGTCGGGATACTCGAAGTCGAGCTCGGCCTCCTGCACGTCGCGGGGGATGTCCACCAGCACGGGTCCGCAACGGCCGGTGCGGGCGATGTGGAACGCCGCCTTGATCACGTGCGGAAGCTCCTTGACGTCTTTGACGAGCCATGAGTGCTTGACGATCGGGATCGTGATCCCTGTGATGTCGCATTCCTGGAAAGCGTCCGTCCCGATCAGGTGCGAGCGCACCTGGCCCGTGATGCACACGAGCGGTGTCGAATCCATCCAGGCATCTGCGATCGGGGTGACGAGATTGGTCGCGCCTGGCCCCGACGTCGCGATCGCGACGCCGACGCGGCCGGAGGCGCGCGCGTAGCCCTGCGCCATGTGACCGGCGCCCTGCTCGTGCCGGGCGAGGACGTGGCGAATGGTCGTCCCACGCGCGAATGCGTCGTAGGTGGGAAGGATCGCGCCGCCGGGGAGCCCGAAGACGACCTCGACGCCTTCGGCCTCGAGCGAGCGAAGTAGGGCATCGGCGCCGTTCATCCGCATGCTTCCTCCCGGTAGAACTCGGCGTTGGCCGCAGTCACCGGCAGCTGCGAGAGCACGAGGTCGGCGTGGCCGCGGGTGGAGGGACGGCGTGCATTGTCGCCACCGGCGAGGCCGACGGCGCCGGAGAGTGTCGCTGCACCGCTCCGCTCGCCGAGCCCTTCGGCCAGCATCAGAGCGGCGGCGAGCAGCATCGAGCTCGGATCCGCGACTCCTTGGCCGGCGAGCGAGTCGGCGACGCCGTGCGCAGGACCGAAGATGCTCGGTGCTGTCGGAGCAAGGCGTCCCCAGGCGACAGTGCGTCCGTCGGCGAGGCTTGCAGCCACCTCGACCGCCGTGCGGGCGAGCTCGGGGGGGCAGACGACGACGTCAAAGCGTTCCGGCGTGAAGATGAGCGGGCGCATCGCGTCCTGCGGCGTGAGCCGTTCGATCTCCAGCCCGTCATGCCGCTGTTCGAGGCGCGCGGCTTCGCTCTCCCAGCTCTCGTCGACGCCGACGAGGGTGATTCGGCCCCTACTCCCGCACGCGAGCATGAAGGCCCGCTCGAGCGTCCACTCCCATGCCTCGGCGCCGAGCGGCGCGAGGATCGAGAGCTCGGCGCGCCCCTCGAAGCGAACGCGGGAGATCGAGGTGCGGAGATCGAGGTCGGCTTCGAGCGCCGTGAGCGCGGCGTCGCTCTTCGCGGCGACGAGCACGGCGTCGGCTCCGAGCAGCGCGCTCCGCGACGAAAGTGGAAACGAGCGGCCGAAGCGCGTCAATGCGTCGGCTCCGAACGGCACGTGTCGCTCGTCGACGTGAAAGCCGTGCTGGAGCGAGACGGCGGTAAGAGCGCGGCTCGCCTCGGCCATGACCTCCGGGCCGATCCCGTGTCGCGCCAGGCAGACGACGGTGTACGCGCGGCGGCTCACGCTGCGGTCACCTCCACGAACAACGCGTCGAGTGACACATGCTGACCGGTATCGGCAAGTGCCTTGAACCGCATGAACGCCTGAGTCAGGAGCTCGTCGTCGAGGTGTAGGCCCGCTTCGGTGCAGGCGCGGGCAAACGCGTGCCGGCCGGAGTGCTTGCCGAGCGGCAGGGTCATCGCGAGGCCAAGCTCCTTCGGTTCGATGATCTGGTAGGTCGCCGTGTCCTTGAGCAGGCCGTCCTGATGGATGCCGGCTTCGTGGGCAAAGGCGTTTGCGCCGACGATGGCTTTGTTCGGCGGGACGTCGTACCCGGTCAGCCGCGAGACGAGCGCGGAGGACGGGCCGATCTGAGCGGGGTCGATACCGGTGTCGACACCGAGACTGTCCTGGCGGACACGCAGGGCCATGACGATCTCCTCGAGCGCCGCGTTCCCCGCACGCTCGCCGATCCCGTTCACCGTGCACTCGACCTGCCCGACTCCTGCTTCGACTGCGGCGAGCGAGTTCGCCACCGCGAGCCCGAGGTCGTCATGGCAGTGCGC
>DAINSN010000146.1:0-6237 GCA_036741295.1 Gaiellaceae bacterium | reverse complement strand
CCCGCCGGTTCCGTGAAGTGCAGTCCACGATGCACCGGCCCGAAGCTGCACCAGACCTCTAGGCCTCCCGTAGCCTGACCGCCGCCTCCTCGGGCGGCATGGTGTTGACGTAGATCCCGGCCCCTAGCTCCAGGCCGGCGAGGATGTTCAGGCGCGGAAAGAGCACGAGCCGCCAGTCGCCCGGGCTTCGCTCGAGCCACGCGTTGAGCGGGACCTGACCCTCCAGCCGTTGCAGCCGACGCACGACGTCGGCGAGCACCTTCAACGCGGGCGCCAGCCGCGCACTCCCCAGGGCATCGGCTTCGGGCTCGGCCGGCGCGATCACCGTCTCGTACGGCACGCGGCTAGCCCACGGGCAGGCGACAGTGAGGCCGTCCTGTTCGAACACGGTCTCCGCCTTGGGCCGCGTTCGAGGCGTGGGCGGTTCTGGCAGCCAGACGAGCTGCGAGTGTGAGTGCGCGAGACTGGCGCCGGCTTCGCGCCCTTCGTTCAGCAGCGCGAACACATAGCCGGGCTCATCTGCGGCGCGCCGGCGCCAGGCTTCGGCGACGAGCTCGAGCTCGTCGTCCGCGGCTTCCGCGATCGAGCGGATGTGCCGCGGGCTGTGCACGACGACCTCCTGCCGCTCGAGTGCCGGGTACAGGTTGGGGACCACTCGTACCTTCCAGTCGCCCTGCTCGGGAAGGACGAGCGTCTGCGGCGGGGTCATGTCCTCGTGCCCGGCGCAGAACGGGCACGACGCAAGCTCGCCGGGGCTCGGAGGGTCGAGCTGCGGTCGCGCTGCGCCGGGCCGCTTTGCCCTGCCGGGAGCGATCACCGCGACGCGCCCCGAGTCAGGATCGCGGCGGAGCTCGCCGCTCAGGTCGGCTCGCCGGCCTTCTTTTCCAGGAAAGGCCGGATCAGGTCGACCGGGAACACGATCGTCGTCGCCTGAGACGAGCCGAGCTCGAGGAGCGTCTGCAGATAGCGCAGCTGCAAGGCGACAGGCTGCTCGCCAATCACAGCCGCCGCATCCTTCAGGCGCTCGGCTGCCTGGAACTCGCCCTCGGCGTTGATGATCTTTGCGCGCCGCTCGCGCTCGGCCTCGGCCTGTCGGGCCATCGCGCGCTGCATCGAGGACGGAATCTCGACGTCCTTCACCTCGACGATGGACACCTTGATGCCCCAGGGCGCGGTCGACTCGTCGATGATTCCCTGCAGGATCGCGTTGATCTTCTCGCGCTCCGACAGAAGCTCGTCGAGTACGTGCTGTCCGAGGACGGAGCGCAACGTCGTCTGCGCAATCTGCGATGTCGCCACCATGAAGTTCTCGATCTGCACGATCGCGTCCTTCGGGGCGACGATGCGGAAGTACGCCACCGCGTTGACACGCACGGGGACGTTGTCCTTGGTGATCACTTCCTGCGGCGGAACGGTCAGCGTGATCGTGCGCAGGTCGACCTTGACCATCCGGTCGACCACCGGGATGAGCAGGAAGAGGCCCGGGCCCTTCGGTTCGGGCAACAGGCGGCCCAGCCGGAAGACGATCCCACGCTCGTACTCGCGGGCGACCTTGATCGCCGAGAAGAGGAACAGGACGACGAGGAAAACCAGTACTGCGACGATGACCAGCGCAACGCTCATGGCCTGATCCTATGCATTCAGGTTCCCTCCGGCCGGACTGTCAGGACGAGGCCATCGAGGGACTCCACCCGAACTCGGTCGCCTCGGCGAAGCTCCTGTCCGCCCGCGACGCGCGCCTGCCAGAGCTCGCCGTTCACGTAGACGAGACCGTTATCGCGCACTTCGCCGATGGAGCCGGCGATCAACTGTGGACCAACCTCGACGGGACTGTGGCGGACCTGCACCGCCTTGCTGATTGCGAATGCCCACGCCGCGCCGAGGCCGACCGCGACTCCGATCACGAGCGGCTTCGACGTGTGGTAGCCCGCTGCGTTGTGGAAGAGCATGATCGAGCCGACAGCGAGGCTGATCAGCCCTGCCACGGTAAGCGCGCCGTGCGTCGGCACGTGAACGTCGATGACGAGCAGCGCAACGCCGAGAAGCATCAACACAAGCCCGCCCCAGCTGATGGGCAGGACCGAGAAGCCGAAGAGCGCGGTGACGAGCGCAACCGCGCCGAGCGCGCCGGGCAGCACGACGCCCGGATGGAAAATCTCGAAGCCGATCCCGGCGAGGCCTGCGAGGAAGAGCAGGGGGAGGATGTTCGGATCGATCAGCGTGTTGAGCAGCCGCGTGAAGAAGCCGAGGTGCACGTTGTGAATCTGCGCGCCGGCGAGGTGGAGCGTGTAGCCGCGCGGCTTGGTCTTCACGCCGTCCGCCTGCTCGAGCAGGGACGGCAGCGTCGGCGCGACCGCGTCGATGACGTGCATCTGCAAGGCCTCAGGGGCGGTTGCGTTCGTGGCCACGCGTACGGCGCGGTCGGCCCAGTCGACATTGCGCCCGTGACTTTGGGCGAGCGCACGCAGCGACGCTGCTTCGTGGTTGATCAGCTTGCGGCGGAGATCGGAGCCGATGTTGGCGCCCCCCGAATCGATCGGCGTGGAGGAGCCGATGTTCGTCTGGGGCGCCATTCCCAGGAAGTCGCCGGCCTCGGCGATCCAGACGCCGGCCGAGCCGGCAGCAGCGCCGTTCGGCCCGACCCAGACCAGCACCGGCAGCTTCGCGTTCAGCTCGCAGAGCACGATCTTGTCCTTCGACTGCAGCAGACCGCCCGGCGTGTTGAGGACGATCACGGCGGCCGTGTAGCCATCCTTCGCCGCGCGGCTCAGGTTGTCGCACACGTAGTTCTGCGTGACGGGATTCACGTCCGCGTCGAAGTGGATCGCCAAAACGCGAGGCGTGGCTGCCGAAGCCGAAGACGTAAAGGCGAGGAACGCCCCAACGAGCAAAAGCCCCCGCAAACAGGCGTTCTTCAACTCGTAAGGATTCTATCAGGGCAGGGCGTGCGCCCTTGAGGCCGAAGGCGGCTACAGGCACCCTGGACGGAGGCCGCAGCCATGAAGTCTCTTCTCGTCGCCACACTGCTGTTCCTCGCCACGCCCGCGGCGGCATTGGGCGGCGTCTCGCTGGTCGTGCGTGACGTGCCGCTGCACGGTGAGCGCACTCTTGCCGCTGCCACGCCACAGTTCGACCTGGTCGGCCTGCATTGGCGCGGCACGGGCACGGTGCAGTTCCGGACGCACTCATTCGAAGGACGGTGGAGTGCCTGGCTACGCGCCGACCCGGAGGCCGAGGATCTCCCGAACGTCGGCAGTCCGGAGGCGCGCGCCTCGAAGGGCTGGCGTCTGGGCAATCCCTACTGGACCGGAACTTCCGACCGGATCGAGTATCGGTTGCGTGGACGCGTGGAGCGGCTCCGCGCCTACTTCGTTCGCAGTCCGGAAGTCCGCATCCCACTACGCCGTGTCTCCATGACCGGCTCGCCGCCGTTGCTCGGCCGCGAGGCGTGGGGTGCGAACGAAGCGATTCGCCGCGAGGCCCCGCGTTATGCGCCGAGCGTTCAGTTTGCGCTCGTCCACCACACGGCCGGCAGCAACTCGTACACCGCCTCACAGTCCGCTGCGATCGTGCGCGGCATCGAGATCTACCACGTGCAGGGCAACGGCTGGAACGACATCGGGTACAACTTTCTCGTCGACAAGTACGGGCAGGTGTTCGAAGGTCGCTACGGCGGGGTCGACAAGAACGTGATCGGCGCGCACGCCGAAGGCTTCAACACCGGGTCCACCGGCGTCGCGGTGCTCGGCACGTACGGTTCAGCCGCGCCTTCCGCCGCGGCGCGCATCGCCCTCGCCAATCTCCTGGCGTGGCGTCTCGATGTTGCCCATGTCGATCCGTTGTCGACGCTGACGTGGGTCTCCGGGGGAAACGCACGCTTCGCGTCCGGTGTCCCGGTGATGCTGCGCGCGGTCTCCGGGCACCGCGATACGGGCTTCACGACGTGCCCGGGCGCAGCGCTTTACGCCCAGCTCGGCGCCATCGCGCGCCAGGCCGCGAGTGCCGGGCTCCCGAAGCTGTACACGCCCTCCGTGCACGGCGGCCTCGGCGGCCAGGTGCGCTTCCAGGCCCGCCTCAGCGAGTCGCTTCCCTGGACGGTGACGATCGCTGACGCTACGGGGAATGTCGTAGCGAGTGGGACGGGGACGAGCCAGGACATCGACTGGACCTGGGATGCCGCAACCGTGGTGCAGGGGTCGTATAGCTGGACGATTGCCGCCGGGGACACAGTCCGGCCGGCCAGCGGGACGCTCGGCGCGAAGCCGGTCGCCCTCGCGATCAGCTCGGTGACCGCGCTCCCACGCACGATCACGCCGAACGGCGACGGGCAGACCGATTCGAGCGTGATCTCGTACACGCTCAGCGCTCCGGCGACGGTGACCGCAACACTGCGTGGGCCAGACGGGCGCGATCTTTCGGTCCTGTTCTCCCAGCAGAAGCTGCCCGGGAAGCAATCGTTCCGTTTTGCTGCGGCGGGAATCGCAGATGGGATTTACGAGATCGTGCTCACTGCAAACGACGGCCGTACCACCGTCACATCGGTGGTACCCGTGCTCGTCGACCGGACTGTGCGGCGCTTCACGACTACGGCCGCGGTCTCACCCAACGGCGACGGTGTCGGCGACGAGCTCACATTGTCGTTCGAGCTCACGCGCCCCGCCTCGGTGAGGCTCGAGATCGCGCAGGCCGGGAAGACGTTGGCGCCGGTGTACTCCGCGGTTCTGCCCGTCGGTCCGCAAACAGTCGCCTGGAGCCCCTCCGGTCTGAAGGACGGAAAGTACGCCGCCGTCCTCACCGCCACGAACGACGTGGGAACTGTCGTCCACACCGTGCTGTTCCGGATCGACACGGTCGCGCCCGAGTTGCGCGCTCTCTCCTTCCGGGCTCTGCGCTTTCGCGTCAGCGAGCCCGCCACCATTCGCCTCACGCTGAACGGGAAGCTTGTGATCCGCACCGTCAGAGCTGGTGTCTTTTCGTTTCACGCGCCCCGCGTGCGCAGCGTTCGGCTCGTCGCGCAGGATGCGGCCGGGAACGTCAGCCAGACGTTGAAGTTCCCATAGTCCACGCGTCGTACGCGCGCTCGAGCTGAAGCAAGATCGCCGCGAGCAGCTGCAAGCGGCTGACGGGCTCGCCCAGCTCGAGGCGGAGCGAGGTCGGCTCCGTCTGCGCGTCCGCAGGCAGCTGCTCCAGAGTCTGGTTGGCGTTCACTCCGATCCCGAGCACGACGCGCCCCTCACTCGACTCCGCCAGGATTCCGGCGAC
This sequence comes from Gaiellaceae bacterium, assembly GCA_036741295.1. Taxonomy (GTDB): domain Bacteria; phylum Actinomycetota; class Thermoleophilia; order Gaiellales; family Gaiellaceae; genus 3-1-20CM-4-69-9. The sequence goes on along the minus strand of DAINSN010000146.1, from coordinate 975 downwards.
CTTGCGTCTACCGATGAGGAGGTCGTTCGGAAACTTGATCGCCGGCTCGATTCCCGTCACCTCCAGGATCGCCTCCGCGACGGCGCCGCCGGCGACCAGCGAAAGCTCCGGGAGCCTCGGCGCCGCCACCGCGGGCAGCAGGAGGACCGAGACGAGCACGCTCGTGCCACCGGGAGCCTCCCAGGCGCGCCCGAGGCGGCCCCGCCCCTCCGTCTGCTCCTCCGCCACCGCGACCGCTCCTTCCGCCGTGTCTTCCGCCAGCATCCGCTGGGTGGAGGGGGTGATCTCGGCGTAGCGATAGACGTGGCCGAAGCGGCCGCGGAGGAGGGGTTTCACGGCGTTCGGGGCGAGCGAATCCTCCACGCTCCTACACTAGAGCGGAGAGATGCAATTGCCACGCGCGCGTCGGCGTCAAATCCAGCAGTCCTCCCCTCCGGAACGGCTTCTTGCGTATGCCCGGCTGAGTGATCCGATCTTGGTGAAAAGAGCGAAAGACGGTGACGCCAGGGCTCTCGAGGCGCTCTGCGAAAGGCACGCGCCGCGCGTGGAAAAGCTCGCGGGCCACGTGCTTCGCGATCCCGAGGATGCGCGTGACGCCGCGCAGGAAGCGCTGGCGAAGCTCTGCGTCAAGATCAAGCAGTTCCGGGGTGAGTCGCAGTTCGCGACCTGGCTGCACCGGCTGACGATCAACGCCTGTCGAGATGTGGGGAACCGGCAACGGGCGCGAGCCTGCGAGCCGCTGCTCGAGGATCGACGGCCCGCGACCGACGCGGATCCGGCGCGAGAGGCCGACCGGGCCGAGCTGCGCGGCGAGCTGAACCGCTGTCTTGCCGAGATCGCGCCCGAGCAGGCGCGCGTCGTCGTCCTCAAGGACGCGCTCGGCTTTTCGTTCGAGGAGATCTCGGCCGCAGCGGACATGCCCGTCGGAACGGCGAAGTGCTACGCGCATCGCGGCCGCAGCCGGTTGCGCGACAA
>DAINSN010000145.1:0-6347 GCA_036741295.1 Gaiellaceae bacterium | reverse complement strand
GTTCTACCCTGAGGTGACGGACGTTCGTGCCGCGGGCGTCCGCTTCCACCCCTTCCAGAACCTCAGCGCCCACTACCTGCTCGCAGCCCTGCGCTATCCATGACCATCCGCCGCGCCACGAAGGACGACCAGGAGCTCATTCGCGAGCTGTGGACGGCGTTCGAGGCCGAGCTCCCCGGCCCCGCCTACCTGCGGGAGAGCTGGGAGGAGGCCTGGTCCGACCTCGCACAGACCATGCGCGACGGCGTCGCCCTCATCGCCGAAGAGGAGGGGAACGCGGTCGGGTTCGTGTTCTGCGTCCTCGGCGACCGCGGGCGGAAGACCGCGCACGTCACGGACATCTACGTGCAGCCGAACGCGCGCAACAAGGGCGTCGGACAGGCGCTGCTCGCAGGGATCCTCGAGCCTGCTCGCTCCGCGGGCCTGGAGTACGCGAGCCTCGAGGTGCTGATCAAAAACAGCGACGCCCGTCGCTTGTACGAGCGCCTCGGTTTCACTCCCATGGACGTGTTCATGGTCGCCCCGCTCGGAGCGCTCTCCGATCGGCTCGCGAGCGACGACCGTCCGGCCTCTGCCGGGTCCTTGCACGTCCAGACCGACGACGAGGCCGGGGTTGCGCGTGCGGTAGAGGAGTTCCTCCCCCGACTGGGGCGTTCGGCGCACACCGAAGTCACGCCGACGCGCAACGGCTGGGTGACGGTCGTCGACGAGCTCTGCGACCACGATCGCAGCGCGCAGCGCCGTCTTGGTGCGGAGCTGTCGGAGCGGATGGGCGTGCCGGCGGTGGCGCTGGCGCTCGAAGAAGAGTCGGTCGTGCGCTACCTGCTGTTCGAGCGTGGCCGCATGGTGGACGAGTACCTCTCGGTCCCGACGTATTACGGCGACCTCAGCAAGGCCGACGAGCTGTCGTTGTCGGCGAATCCGACGCTGGCCGCGCGGCTCACCGGTGCAGATCCTGCGCGCGTTCGCGCGGTCGCACGCGTCGCCTCGTCGCCGTCCGAGCTACCTCCTGCGCGCGAGCTGCTGGGTCAGATCGCCGACGTGCTCGGGCTCGAGGCTAGGATCGACCGGTGATCACCCTCTACGACGCCGACCGCTGCCCCTACTGCGCGCGTGTCCGGATCGCGCTCGCCGAGAAGGGAATCGAGTACGAGACCGTCGAGGTCGACCTCGACGACCGGCCCGCGTGGATCTACGAAAAGAACCCGCTCGGGCGAGTGCCTGTCTTGGAAGAAGACACGTTCGTGCTCGCCGAATCCGCGGTGATCGACGAATACCTCGACGACCGTTATCCCGACCCGCCGCTGTGGCCGGCCGACCCCGCCGAGCGCGCGCTCGGACGGATGCTCGTCTTCCGTTTCGACGAGCTCTCGAGGCCGTACTACGCGGTGCGGCGTGGTGAAGACGGCGCGCGCGAGCGACTCGACGCCGTGCTTGCGACTTTGGACGCGGTGCTACAGGAGCAACTGTTCTTGAGTGGGCGCGAGTTCGGTCTCGCGGACGTGGCGTACGTGCCGTGGATCCTGCGCGCTCGCGACCGCATGGACGTCGAGCTCGGGCGGTTCCCGGCGCTCGCTGAGTGGGTGGGTCGCCTCGAGCAGCGGTCGTCGATCGCTGCGGAGCTCGACGTCGTCGCCTCGCTGTGAAGGTCCTCCTGCTGCATGCTTTTCCGCTCGACAAGGGGATGTGGGAGCCCCAGCGTGCGGCGCTCGCCGGGCACGAGGTGATTGCGCCGCGGCTGTACGGCCGTGGGCAGACGATGGACGACTGGGCCAGATCGATCGCCGGCGAGACAGAGGGCGACTTCGCGGTCGTCGGTGCGTCGATGGGCGGTTATTGCGCGCTTGCACTGGCACGGCACGTGCCCGAGCGAGTGCGGGGTTTGTTGCTCGTGGGCGCGCGTCCTGATGCCGACTCGGCTGAACGTCGCGCCGGCAGGGAGGACACGATCCAGTTGATCCGCACCGAAGGGCTGGAAGGACTGTGGCGCATGATGCTGCCAAAGCTCTTTCACGACGAGAGCGCGGCGGACGAGCACCTGGTCTATCGGGATGCCGACGCGCTCGTCATCGCGCTCGCGGCAATTCGCGACCGGGAAGACTCGACCGATGTCGTGCGCTCGTTTTCCGGTCCGGTGCAGTTCGTGGTCGGCGAGTTCGATCCATATGTCTCCGCGGAAGAGGTAAGCGAGTTCGACGTCCGCGAACTGCGCGGCGCGGGCCACCTTGTGAACCTCGAGCGGCCCGACGAGTTCAACGAGATCCTGCGCGAGTTCGTCGACAGTGTCTGAGCTGCCGGCGGTCGTCGACGTCGCGTGGCTCGAGAACGAGCTCGGTGCCGAGGACCTATTCCTCGGCGACGTGCGTGGTCCGAACGCGCATGCGCGAGGACACATTCCCGGTTCGAGGCCGCTCGTCCTGGGCTCGCCGCCGCCGATGAGCGATCACGAGATGCTGGAGGCGCTCGCGCCGGAGGTCGGCCTGCGCCTGCGCCGTCACGGCGTGACCGGCGACGAGCGGCTCGTTCTCTACGACCGCGGCGACGGCATGGGTGCGATGCCGGCGGCGCAGATGGCGGAGCTCGCGGGGCATCGACGCGTCGCGGTTCTGCTCGGCGGCGTTGGTGCGTGGCAGGGCGAGTTGCAGCTGGGACAGGTGGAGCTCCATCCCGTGAAGGCGACCTTCGAGCCGCGCTTCGACGCCGTTCCGACGCGCGACGAGCTTGCGGGCAGGCTCGAGGACTCGGCGCTGATGATCCTCGACGTTCGCTCGGACGAGGAGTTCAGAGGCAAGCACGGTTACCCGTGCGATCCTCGTCAAGGTCGCATTCCGGGCGCGCGCAACGTTCCCGTGCAGGAGCTCTTCGCCGGCCCCGGCGAGCCGCTTGCTGCGGATCAGATCAGAGCCCGACTCGGCGATCCGAAGGAAGTCGTTGCGTATTGCCATTCCGGTTCGCGCTCCGCGCTGGCGACGCTCGCGTTGCGGTTGGCGGGGTACCGCGCGCGCAACTACGCAGGCTCGTGGCATGAGTGGTCGCGCCACGATGACCTGCCGTTCGAAAAGGGCTGACGAGCCACGTCTCGTTGCGTCACGGCCGGGTGTCGGACACCGTGACGTAAATGTGACGCCCCGACGGAGCTGAAGTCACGACGCACGGAGCCATGCCGCGCTCGGGCTCGTCGAGACGTGGTCCCAAGAGCCACGGCCTGGTGTCGGACACTCGGCCGTGTCCTGGAAGTAGCCGGCTAGACGGGAGCGGCGACTCGCTCGGCGGCGTCGACGAAGGCGTCGCAGAGATCACGGCCGAGGGCGTTCCACTCTTCGATCCGCTCCCCCGTTTCCGCGAGAAGCGTCTCGGCCTCGACCGGTAGCCCCTTCTCCTCGTCGACCCAGCTCTGCACTTGCTGGAGCGTCACCTCGGGATGGAACTGGACGCCCCACGCGTTGTCGCCGAGCCTAAAGGCCTGCGTGCACACACGGTTGCCGGCCAGTTCGATCGCGCCCGCCGGCACACCGTGGGCGTAGTAGTGCCACTGGAACGCGTCGAAGGTCCGCGGCAAGCGGCCGAGGACTGGGTCGTCCGCACCCGCATCGGTGAGCTCCACTTCGAACCAACCTACCTCGGGCTCGTCCACGGGAAAGACCGGTGCATGCGCCGCTTTCGCGAGCAGCTGCGCGCCGAGGCAGATTCCGAGGATCGGTGTGTGCAGGTCGAGCAGCCGCTGCAGGAAGAAATTCTCTTCCCGGAGCCAGGGGTGGTGCTGATCCTGATCGGCGTGCATCGCACCGCCGAACACGAGCACGGCGCCGTACGCGTCGAGTGGCCGTGGTAGCGGCGTCCCCCAGGCAAGGCTCCATTCCTCGAGCGCATGCCCGCGCGCACGAACGACTTCGCCGAACACGCCGGAGCGCACGCTCTCCCCATGGATGACGGCCAGGATGTCCATTAGGCCGGGGCGCTGACTGGAACCTTCTCCGCCTGCAGCAAACGCTGCAGTTCCTTCGCGTTCGCGGCGGCCTGCGCCATGCGCCCGCCGCGGCCGTCCGGGCTCGTTGCGTTGTTGTTGAAGAACGCGTATGCCTGCTCGGCCTGCTCCGAAAGCTCGCGCAACGGCCGAATCCATTCGCGCAGCTCGTCGTCGGAGTAGAGATAGTCGAATCGGTCGGCAGCGCTGCCGCCGCGCTTGTTCCATGTCGCTGCGTTTCGTCCGTGAAAGCGGATGTAAGCGGTCGGGCTAGTGAGCGCCGGCACAGTCGGCACGAGATTCTTGGCACCCTCGATCCGAGGCGCATCGACGATCACGTTCGCTGCGCCGAGCTCCTCCAGGAACCGCAGGGTGTCGTCGCGATGGTCCTCGTCCAGCCAGCTCGCGTGCCGGAACTCGACGAGCATCTCGTCGTCGCCGAGCTGCTCGCGCGCCCATTGCAGGTACTCGAGCGAGCGGTCCTTGTAGACCACGTAGGAGGGAAACTGGAAGAGGATCCCGCCGAGCTTGCCGCCGGCGCGCAGCGGCTCGAGCGCGGCGAGGAACCTGCGAAAGACCTCGCCGCGAAACTCACGGGACGGACGCTCGACTCGGCCCCGCTCATCCGTCGGCGCTTCGTCGCGCAGGTCCGGCGGCAGCGACTCGAGCTTGACCGGATGGCGCGTCATCAAACCGAAAGCCTTGACGTGCATCACGAACCCGTCCGGCGTGCGCTCCGCCCAGCGCTCGACCATCTCTTCGCCCGGCAGGCGGTAATAGGTCGAGTCGACCTCGACCGTGTCGAAGTGCTCCGCGTAATACGCCAGACGTTCTCCGGCCTTCACGCCCGGCGGATACCAGTGCTTCGAGAGCGCGTCGTCGGCCCAGGAGCATGTGCCGATCCTGATGTCCGCCGCCACCGTCCCAGCATACGAGACGGGGCCCAGCGGGCCCCGTCTCGAACGTTCGTGCGGGATACGCCCTAGAGGCGGATCCTGATCTTGGCGCTCACCGAAGTGAACGGTGACGCTGTCGCACTCACGCAGCCGCCCGGAATGCCGGGCGTCGGCGATGCACATCCTGTTGCCGTGATGTCGCGCTCCGCCACGGTCGTCCGTGCCTGGAACGTCGAGTTCGTCTTCTTGCCCGTCTTCTTCAGCACGATGCTGAAGTTGCCGGACGCGTTCGAACGCGCCGAGAACCCGGCTGACTTGCCGTTGACCAGGAGGCTTACCTTCGCGCCTGCCACGGCGGCGCCTGCCTGGGTCACCTTGCCGGTGAACTTCACGAGCCGCTTCGCCGCGTTGACTTTCTTGGCGAGCGTGATCGCGCCGTCCGCGACGAACGCGCGTGTTTCGACGGTCCCGGCCGGGTTGGGCGCACCGATGCTCGCCGCGTACGGCGTCGTGATCGCCTTCCAGATGCTCTGGCCGGCGGGGACGGTGAAGACGTTGTCCACCGTGAACGTCGCGTCGAGGAGCCGAGCACCGTTCGGGGAGCGGCCCGGCGTGCCGACCGGAACGTCGTCGGGCGCGAGGCACACGACGAGCTTGTACGCGCCGAGCGCCGCCTCTGCGCCCGACAGCTGATCGACGTGCACGGGCAGGTTGATGGTCTGTCCAGCGACCGAGAGAGCGAGGTTCCACACAGCGATGTGGGGAACCGGGTCGCAGCCGGGCGCGTTCGTGGTCGGTGGGACGACGACGACGTCACCCGAGAGCGGCAGCGGGATGTTCGCGTCACGCGAGAACACGGTGCCGCTCGTGGACCCGATCTTGGCACCGACCGCCGCCGACGCGTTGATCGTGTAACCGGCGGGAGCGTAGATCGAGATTCGTGCCGGCTCCGGATCGGTCTGCGCCTGCGAGAGCCTGATCGTGAGCGATGTCGTGGTCTGTTTGACACTTAGCTTTTGGGTCGCCAGCGCGTTCCCAGCGAATGCCAGCACGGCGGTGCCCGCAAGAGCGAGCACGGCCAGCCTGAGGATTGTCTTCATACCCCTTCCTTTCACTACTCCTTAGAAACCAGAAAAGCCCTTCCATTAGACGCGAGATTCCCTGAAGAGTTGACTGAGGCACCGCTTGCGGTGCCGACACTTCAGGGCGGGCGGGCTTGGCCCGCTCGCCCGTCTGAACGAACTATCTATCCGCCGAAATCCTGACAAAACGCATTCAATCTGGCTTGGAGTCATCCCGCTCAACCCCGGGCGTTGACCAGCTTGCCGAAGAACTGCCAGTGATCTGCGTGATAACGCGCCAGCTTGACCTGGTCGATCGGGTAGTAGTCGCTCGGCGAGGTTTCGATCCGCAGGCCGGGTAGCAGGAACGGATTCGTCTCGTCGAGATGCGTCGCGGCCTTCAAGACGCCCGCCCGGGTCAGGTTC
>DAINSN010000144.1:0-6379 GCA_036741295.1 Gaiellaceae bacterium | reverse complement strand
TTCGTACCCGTGCCTGGCACCGGTACGCATCGAGGAGCGCCCTCGCCCCTGCGGCCTCGTTGCAAGAGCCGCGGCAATCTCGTCACGGTTCCGTACCCGTGCCTGGCACCGGTACGGTCCGAAGGAGCTAGCGCCTTCGGATCTTCGTCCCGAACAGCTCCGGCTCCCGGAGCTGGGCGCCGCACGACTCGCAGTCCACCGCGAACGTCGAGCTGAACGGGGCCGAACAGGACGGGCAGCGGCGGAGCATCTTGCCGCCGCACTGCGGGCACTCCTCCGGCACCTCCGCTTCGAAGTCGTCGAACCATCGCCGCGCGGCGCCGCAGCCCAGACAGAACGCCACCCAGTCACCGAGCACCTTGCGGCGCTCCTCGCGGAGCCAGTCCGAGGCCTTGCCCATCAGCGGTTCTGGAGCGTGTCCAGCCCGATCGCGAGCGCGATCCCGAGGCGACGATCGAGCTTGCGCTCGTGATCGCCGGTCAGATCCAACACGTACCGGTCGCGCAGCTGGAACTTCCTGTTCATGTGGCCGATCACCTGACCGTCCATCAGCAGATCGAAGTTGTAGGGGATCGGCAGCCATTCGCCGTACGGGACGAAGTCCACCACGCGGCGTGCGATCGCCATCGGCAGGCTCCGTTCCTGCGCGGTCACGACCTCACCACCGTCGGCATCGGTCACCTTCCACGTGGAGCGGAACAGCGACTTCCCGAAGACGTGCTCGAGGACGCCGATCGGCGACCCGTCCGGCTCAGTCACGTCATAGCGAGCGCCACCGATGTCGAACATCGAGCGCGCCTTGATCCGGAAGAGCTCCTGCGTCTCCTGCTCGTCCGCGAAGAAGCGGATGTCCTCCTTGATCGCCATTCGCTTCTGCCGCACGAAAGCGATCGGCCCTCCGACAGGCGTCTCCCCGGCCGCCAGAGGGGTCACCCGGTAGAGATTGATCATCGGCCGTACGAGTTGGTCGACGAGGAACCGATCCTGGGCGAAGCGCTCATCCTGCATGGGAGCGATGGTAACCCCAGTCGTTAGAGTGCGACGGCCATGGCGATAGCCCGGGAAGCCGAGCCGGTTGGTTCTCTGAAAGAGGTCCGCGAGGCGGGCCTCCTCCGCGAGGATCTCCTCGGCGTCTACAAAAACATGGTCATGAGCCGCGGGATCGAGGAGCGCGGCCACATCCTCTACCGCCAGGGCAAGATCCCCGGCTCGTTCTACACCGGTCGCGGAAACGAAGGCGCCGCCGTGGGCGTGGCCACAGCAATGGGCCCAGACGACGTCGGCACGCCGTTGCATCGCGACATGGGGGTCCACATCGTGCGTGGCGTCGAGCCGTGGCGCATCTTCGCGCAGTTCATGGGCCGGGCGGACGGCCCGACGAAGGGCCGGGACGGCAACGTCCACATGGCGGATTCCAAGCTTGGGCTGATCGCGATGGTCAGCCATCTGCCCGCGATGCTCCCGGTCGCCGTCGGTTGCGCGCTCGCCTTCCGCATTCGCGAGGAGAAGCGCGTGGCCGTGGGCTGGTTCGGCGAAGGCGCCTCGGCGCGCGGGGACACCCACGAGGCGATGACCCTGGCCGGCGTGCGCAAGCTCCCGATGGTCTTCATCTGCGACAACAACCAATGGGCGTATTCGACGCCCACGCACCTCGAGTTCGCAACGCAGCACGTTGCCGACCGCGCAGAGTCGTACGGCTTCGAGGGAATCGTCGTCGACGGCACCGATGTGCTCGCCGTCTACCGCGAAGCGAAGCGCGCGATCGAGAAGGCGCGCGAGGGCGGCGGGCCCACTCTGATCGAGTGCGTCACGCTCCGGATGGAAGGACACGCCGTGCACGACGACGCCTTCTACGTCCCGAAGGAGCTGTTCGAGAAGTGGGCGGAGAACGATCCGATCGAACGCTTCCGCACGTGGCTGCGCACGAACGCGGACATGTCCGACGAGGAGGAGGACGAAATAACCGGCGAGGTCAAGAAGACCTTGAACGACGCCCTCAAGCGGGCCGAGGAATCACCGCTGCCGGATCCGGCGACCTTGCTGGAGGGGGTCTACGCAACGCCGGAAGATCTCGACACCCCCCACCACAAGTAATGGCCGAGCTCACGTACCTGCAGGCGATTTCCGACGGGCTGCGCACCGAGATGCGGCGCGACAAGCGCGTCTTCGTGATCGGCGAGGACGTCGGCGTCTACGGCGGCGCCTTCAAGGTCACGCTCGGGTTCCAGGAGGAGTTCGGGCACTGGCGCGTGCTGGACGCGCCGCTGGCCGAGACCGCAATCGTCGGCGCGTGCACCGGCGCGGCGATCATGGGCATGCGTCCGGTCGCGGAGATGCAGTTCGCGGACTTCATTTCGTGCGCCTGGGACCACCTCGTCACCGTGGCTGCGAAACAGCGCTACCGCGCCGGGACGCCCGTGCCGATCACCGTGCGCCTGCCCTCGGGCGGCGGTTTCTCGGGCGGCCCCTTCCATTCGCAGAATCCCGAGTCGTCGTTCGCGCACATTCCCGGGCTCAAGTGCGTCTGCCCCGCGACTCCGGAGGATGCGAAGGGACTGCTGATCAGTGCGATCGAGGATCCGAACCCGGTCCTCTACTTCGAGCACAAGCACCTCTATCGCCGCATCAAGGGCGAGGTGCCCGAAGAGCGGTACACGGTGCCGATCGGCAAGGCGCGCACGCACCGCGAGGGCAACGACATCTCGGTGATCACGTGGGGCGCGATGGTGTACACGGCCGAGGAGGCAGCGCAGCAGCTCGAATCGGACGGGGTGTCCGTCGAGATCATCGATCTGCGCACCGTCATGCCGTGGGACAAGGCCGCCGTGCTCGAGTCGGCGCGCAAGACGTCAAAGGTGCTCGTGCTGCACGAGGACACGCGCACGGGGGGCTTCGGGGCCGAGATCGCGGCCACGGTGGCGGAGGAGGCGTTCGAGGATCTCGACGCACCCGTCAAGCGCATCGCTGCGCCCGATACACCAGTCCCGTTCTCGCCGCCGCTCGAGAAGGCATTCATTCCGCAGGTGGACGACGTCACCGCAGGCCTGCGCGAGTTGGCGGAGTACTAAAGAGACATGGCCACCACCGAGGCAGTCGACGTCGTCATGCCGCAGATGGGCGTGTCCGTTTCGGAGGGCACCGTCACGAAGTGGCTGAAGCAGGAGGGTGAGCAGGTCGAGGCAGACGAGTCCCTGCTCGAGATCTCGACCGACAAGGTCGACACCGAGGTGCCGAGCCCCGCTTCAGGGACGCTGACGCAGATCCTCGTGCAGGAAGGCGAGACGGTGGACGTCGGCACGAAGCTCGCCGTCATCGGCGGCGACGGAGCCGCTGCTGCGCCGAAGGAGGACGTGCCCGAGCCCGCGACTGCTCAGGCCGCGGCCGAGTCGGCCGCCGTCTCCGACGGGCCGTCAACGCCGAGCGCCGACACGGTGGAGGAGGCCACGCCGGCGCGTGCCGCTGCAAGCGAGACGACAGAGGAGGCGTCGTCCACCAACGGCAAGACCTTCGTTTCGCCCGTGGTCGCCAAGATCGCTTCCGAGCACGGCGTCGATCCGAGCCAGGTGCCGGGGACCGGGCGCGGCGGCCGCGTCACGAAGAAGGACATCCTCAACTTCATCGAGTCGGGCGAACACGGTGAGGCTGCGCAACAAGCGCCGGCCCCCGCGCAACCAGAGGCTCCGAAGGCGCCTGCTCCGGTTGCGGCGCCAACGCCCGCACCGGCACAGGTCGGCGAGAGCTTCGAACCGATGACCGCGATGCGCAAAGGCATCGCCGAGCACATGCGCCGCTCGCTCGACACCTCGGCGCACGTCACGAGCTCAATCGAAGTCGACATGTCGAAGGTGTCGGCGATCCGCTCGAAGCTGAAGAAGGAGTACCAGCAGAGCTACGGCGTCAACCCGACGTACCTCATCTTCGTTGCGCGCGCGACCGCCGAGACCCTACGGGATTACCCATGGATCAACGGCGAGCTCCGCGGCGATCAGATCGTGACCCGCAGCTACGTCAACCTCGGCTTCGCCGTGGAGCTGCAGGACGGCAAGGGCCTGATCGTTCCGGTCGTCAAGAACGCCGAGACGCTCAACCTCCTCGGGCTGGCGAAGGCCGTCACCGACATCGCACAACGCGCCCGCGACAAGAAGCTGCTGCCCGACGAGGTGCAGGGCGGCACGTTCACGATCACCAACCCCGGCGGCTACGGCACCTTCCACGGAACGCCCGTGATCAGCCAGCCGCAGGCCGCGATCCTCGGCACCTACGCAGTCGTCAAGCGCCCCTGGGTCATCCAGGACGACATGGGCGAGGACGTGATCGCGATCCGCCCGATCATGAACCTGACGCTGACGTACGACCACCGCCTGGTGGACGGCGCTCTGGCCGGCCGCTTCCTGCGCGACCTACGCGAGAAGCTCGAGAGCTGGGACGAGTCGACGTACTAAGCAGCTGGTGCGGCACCATGCCGCACGGTGAACGCGATGAACCAGTCCTCTTTGGTCTCGTCGTCAATCGTCAGCCTTAGCTCGTAACGCCCGTCTTCGAGCTCCAGCGGGCCGAAGGGGACGACGAGCGGCGCGTCGACCGGCGTTCCCGGCCGAAGCCCGGCAGGGCGTCCGACCTCGAATTCGCCTTCGGCCCGGACGGTCTCGCCGCTCGGAATCGGAACGCCCTGTCCGTCGGCGTCGAGCAACTCGAGCTTGAAACTATGCTTGGCGTTCGTCTGGTCCCAGGGAATCTGGAACAGCGCGGCGACGAAAAAGCCGAACGGGCCCTGGGCGTTCATCATCGACCAGCCGCCGCCGATCACATCCAGCTTGCCGTTCGCGACGCGCGCGAAGTCGGCGATCATCAGCGTGACCTTCATCGCGTGGAGCTTCGCAGGTCAGCGAATCCCGGTGTCGATCGAGAAGTCGACACGGGTGTAGCGACCGCGCAGCACCCGGGCGGTCTGCGGCTTCACGATGCGGCCCAGCCCAGGCTTGCCCGGCAGCCGGACGGCGTAGCGTCCGGGCGAGAGAGCGAGCCGGTACTTGCCGGTCGCACTCGTCCGAACCCTCGACACCACCACACCGTTACGAACGAAGACGAGCTGCACGTTCGCTGCAGGCTCGTCACACGGCTGGTCGACACTGCACACCGGCGTGATCGGGCCGCGGGTGACGAGGCCGTGCAGTCCGCTGCCGGTCGACCCGGAAGCCGCGCCCGCCGAGACGGTCACGGCCGCTACCAGAATCGCGAGGAAATGCCTCATGGCCAAATAGTAGGCGTCGCTAGGCTGCAGGGATATGCCCCGTGGCGCGTACGTCCTCGATCTGGACCTCGTCCCGTACCAGGAGGCCTGGGATCTTCAGCGATCCCTCGCAGGCGCGGTATCGCAGGGCGCGATTCCCGACACGGTCGTCTTCCTCGAGCATCCGCCGGTCCTCACCCTCGGGCGCCGCACCGATGAGGGCGAGCTGCACGTGCCCGAAGGCGCCGAGGTCGACGTCGTCGAGACGGACCGCGGCGGCAAATCGACCTTCCACGGTCCGGGCCAGCTTGTTTGTTACCCGATCCTCGACCTCAAGCGCCACGGGAAGGACGTCAAGAAGTACGTCCGCGATCTCGAGGAGGCGCTGATCCGTACTGTTGCACCGCTCGGCCTCGAGGCGACGCGGATCGAGGGCTTGACCGGCGTCTGGCTCCACCGGCCGCCGCGCAAGATCGCCTCGATCGGCGTGCACATCTCCCGCTGGGTGACGACGCACGGCTACGCCCTGAACGTCGATCTCGATCCCGCGCCCTTCACAGAGTGGATCACCGCCTGCGGCCTCGAGGATGCGGCGTTCACGACGGTCGCCCAAGAGCTCGGGCGGCGCGTGACGGTGGAAGAGGTCAGGCCTCTCGCCCGCGAGGCGCTGGCTGAGGTCTTCGGCCTATCCTTCGAGGAACTGCCGGCCGAAGACGGACACGGCCTCTGGAGTCAGAACATTCATGGAAACCTCGCTGCCCGTAGCTGAGAGACCTCGCCGGCCGGACTGGATGAAGGTCCGCGCGCCGAGCCAGGACTCGCGCTACTTCGACGTCAAGAAGCTGATCCACGGAGCAAGCCTCCACACGATCTGCGAGGAAGCACGCTGCCCGAACATCGGCGAGTGCTGGGGACGGGGGACGGCGACCTTCCAGATCCTCGGAGACACATGCACGCGCGCGTGTCGCTACTGCTACGTGCACAGCGGCAAGCCCGAGAGCCCGCCCGACCCGCTCGAGCCGCTGCGCCTTGCGAATGTCGCCGCGCAGATGGAGCTCAAGCACGTAGTCGTCACCTCGGTCGATCGCGACGATGTCCCCGACCGCGGCGCCGGCCATTACGCGGCGACGATCCGCGCGATCAAGAAGA
>DAINSN010000143.1:0-6527 GCA_036741295.1 Gaiellaceae bacterium | reverse complement strand
ACGTCGTGCAACGTGCCGCTGTGCGGCCACCAGAACTCGTCCGCATCTGCGTTGATGACCCAGTCCGCGCCGAAACACGCAGCCGCGAGGCGCGCCATCCCGTTTACCCACTCCGTCTGCAGAAAGGCCTCGTCGTGCTGGCGGATGAGATGAAGAAGGCCGTCCCGCTCGTAGTCCCGCAGGATCTCCGTCGTCCCGTCGGTCGAGCGATGGTCGGTCGCGACGATGAAGTCGACGCCTGCGTCGAGGTGGTAGCGAATGTTCGCCTCGATGATGTCGGCCTCGTCGCGGACGGCGAGGGTCAACACGATCCTCACGGGCGTGTCTTCAGCATGCGCAGCTTCCGTTTCACGACTTCGGCAAAGCTCGACTCGAGCGTGGCGAGACGCGCTTCGAGCTCGTCCATCCGGTCACGTGCCTGGACGATGTCGGCCTCCCCGAGCGCAGCGAGATCGGCGGCAAAACGCGCCTCCTCGACGACGTCGGTGTGCGCAAAGTCAGGCGAGCGGCCGTCGGCGAGCGCGCGAAGCGCATCGCGGACCCGCGTATCGACGCTGAGTACGCCCTCTTCCACACCGCGGCGCAGTGCATCCTCGTCGTAGCCAACGCCCGGGTCGTCGTTCACCGGAAAGCGCAGCACTTCGATCGGAAACCAGCCGCGAACTGCGTCGAGGCGGCCGTCGTGTCCGTCGGCTCGGCGCACGTAACGGCGCTCGGGACGGCTCTGCTCGAGCCGATGGATCATCCGCTCCGAGAACAGCGCCGTCTTCTGGGTGACCGGCACGAATTGGCGCGGCAGCGCCTGCACGCTGCCGTAGCTCGGCGCAACCGGCTCGAGCAGTTCCTTCAGCGTGCCGCCGCGCGGCCACCAGAACTCGTTCGCGTCGCTCTCGATCACCCAGTCCGCGCCGCCCTCTGCGGCGGCGACGCGCGCAGTCTCGTGCGTCTCGCCTTTGACGACATGCACATCGGCCCGACGAGCGAGGCGGTCGGGGACGTCCGCATGGGGAGCGGCGATGAAGACGACGTCCACGCCGGCACCGAGGTGGAAGTCGACGTGCGCTTCGAGCGCGTCCCCCGAAGCGCCGACACGCGATGCGAGCGCAAGCTTCATGTGCGGGCGCGCGTGCCGAACAGCCCGGCGGCCGCGAGCAGGATGAACGAAGGCGCAACCGGCACCTCGTACTCTGGGATTGCGTAGACACCGAGCACGGTCGCAAACAGGAGCAACAATGACGAGGCGACGAGGATCGTCGGGACGCGCCAGCCCTGCGGACGCCGCCAGACGAATGCAGCGATCCCGACCAAGAACCACAACCAGGACCGCGGAAACGCTTTGGACGCATGATTCAGTTGCAAGCCGAGCCAGCTGCTCTCGCCGCGGGTCGGGAACCTGCCGCCGAGCTCGCGCAGGCGCTCGTTCAGCCGGTCATATCGCCGCTGGTCGCGCGGATCGTCGAACACGATCTCGTGCGCCGTGGGCGATGTCCACACCTCGCGGATGTGATGGTCGGGCGTCGACGTGTACGCGCCCTGGCGCGCGGCCGGGATCGGTTCGCCCTCGGTCGGCGTGGGGAGCGGCGCGGCGCTCGCCGCCACCGTCTGCGCCGCGGCGGGCGGAGCCGCCGTCGCCGAGGTCCGCGGCGATACGTAGAGGGGCTGGTTCAACTCGTCCCACATCGAGCGTGCCACACCCCGAGCGTACTTCGAAGGGTGGCGCCGCACCGCCTCGCGGGCCGCCCGGCCGAGCACCTCGTAGTCGGTATCCCAGCCGAAGACACGATCGGACAGGCTGATCAGGTCCTCTTCCATCCGCGCGCTGCCGGACGTGAAGAACTCGTGCAGATCGATTCCGTACGCACGGTAAGGCTCGCGCGGCAGCAGGTCCGCTTGCACCGCGGCAGCCAGCCGCCTTGACGCGGCGCCGTTGTCGGGCGACATGATCCGGTCGGTCACGAAGGCCCGGAAGAACGGCACGCTCGCCTGCCCTCCTCGCGCGACGGTGAAGTCGCCGTAGCGCAGGTCATTCACGCCGGCCCAGGCCACGAGCGGCAGCACGGCCGCGACCGCATACGTGCCCGCATGCAAGGCACGGAGGCGCCAGGGCTCGGCGACGACGAGCGCAAAGAGCGCACCGAGAACGAGTGCCTGATTCGCCGGCCGGGTCAGTGCGAGGAACGCCACGCCTGCGCCTGCCGCGGCGAAGCGGTACGAGCTCGGCCGCCCGACCGCTTGCAGGACGAGGACCGTCCAGCCGGCGAACGCGGCAGCGAAGACAGCGTCGCTCGAGAGCTGGTGGAAGAGACCGCCGTAACCGGGAAAGACGAGCAGGGCCACTGCGACGAGCAGCGCGGCGCGCCGGCCGGCAACGCGCAGCGCGATGAAGCTCCAGGCGAGGATCGACACCGCGAAGAGCAGCGCCATCACGACCTCGGCGAACAGACCCCCGCCTGCCTCGAGCAGACCGCCCGCGAAGAGCGGCGTCACCGGCGTTCGCGTCAGCATCGACCACGGAAAAACGGGGTGGTCCTGCCCGAGCTGGACGTAGTACCGCAGGTAGACGCCCAGGTCGCGGCCGGGTCGGAGCGCCCAGCCGACGCTCTCGAAGGCGTAGACGAGCAGGGCTACGACGACGAGGAGGGCGGCGCCCCGGCGCGTGCCCGCAAGCCGCTCGAGGCCCTGGAACACCGGGACGACACGCGTACGGAATGCGGTCGTCCGCGCCGAAGGCATCGCGGGGCGCGATCATACTGGTGAGCGTTCCGATGACGTCGTCCGTGCAGATCTCCGTCGTGATCCCCTGCCTCAACGAAGAGGAGGCGGTCGGCGCCGTCGTCGACCAGGCCTGGGAGGGAATTCGGCGCTCGGGCCGCGAAGGCGAGGTCATCGTCGTCGACAACGACTCCAGCGATCGCTCCGCGGAAGTGGCGGCCAAGCATGGTGCGCGCATCGTCAAGGAGCCGAGGCGCGGTTACGGGAGCGCTTACCTCGCCGGGCTTGCGAATGCGCACGGTGACTACGTCGTGATGGGCGACGCGGACGAGACCTATCCGATCCAGGAGCTCGGACCGTTCGTCGACCGGCTCGAGCAGGGCGACGATCTCGTGCTCGGCTCGCGCTTCAAGGGCAAGATCCACGGCGACGCGATGCCTTGGCTGAACAGGCGGATCGGCAACCCGATTCTCACCGGCCTCCTCAATCTCTTCTTCGGCGTCAAGGTCTCCGACGCTCATTGCGGCATGCGCGCCGTGCGACGCGACGCGCTGCGCACGCTCGATCTCCATTCGACCGGAATGGAGTTCGCCTCCGAGATGGTGTTCAAGGCGTACCGCCGCGGCCTGCGCGTGAGCGAGATCCCGATCGACTACTTCCCGCGTGTAGGCGAGTCGAAGCTGAACCGCTTCGGCGACGCCTGGCGGCACGCGCGGTTCATGCTCGTCTACAGCCCGAGCTGGCTGTACTTCCTCCCGGGCGCGATCCTGCTGGTGCTCGGACTCGTCGGCGCCGTCGTGCTCGCGACGGGACCGGTCGACATCTTTGGACGGACCTGGGAGATCCACACGATGCTCGCCTGCATCGCGGCGACGCTCGTCGGCGCGCAGGTCGTCCAGCTCGGGCTCTTCGCCCGGACGTACGCGCTCGTGCACCTCAACGAGCACGATCCACTCATCGACCGTCTGCACTCCCGGATCAGGCTGGAGCACGGGCTCTTCCTCGGCTTCGGCCTCATGCTCGCCGGGATCGTGATCGTCGGGATCATCTTCGGCGAGTGGGCGGCGAGCGGCTTCGGCCGGCTCGGTCACGCGCACGCAACCGCACTCGGCTTCACGCTGTTCGGCCTTGGCGTCCAGGTCGTGCTCGGCTCGTTCTTCCTCAGCCTTCTGACCATGCGCTGGGCCGGCTCCCCATTCGAAGCGAACGGACGCCCGGCCGCGTGAGCGGCGCTGCGTACGTCCCCCTCAACACGCGGCCGTACGGAGGGCACGAGCGCCTGCTTGCGCTCACCGGCTCGCCGAAGCGCGTGCTCGACGTGGGCTGCTCATCCGGCTACCTCGCCCGCCGGCTCGTTGAGCGTGGGGCGACGGTCGTCGGCATCGACACGGACGAGCAGGCCGCTGCGGAGGCTCGAGCGGTCTGCGAGCAGGTGCTCGTCGGCGACGTGGAAGCGATGGAACTTCCTTTTCCGGAGCAATCGTTCGACGTCGTGCTGTGCGGAGACGTGATCGAGCACCTGCGCGATCCGGAGGCGTTCTTCGAGCGCGTGCGCCCGCTGCTTCGCCCGGGCGGAAGACTCGTCCTGACGACGCCGAACGTCGCCAA
The DNA here is from genome assembly GCA_036741295.1 of Gaiellaceae bacterium. GTDB lineage: Bacteria > Actinomycetota > Thermoleophilia > Gaiellales > Gaiellaceae > 3-1-20CM-4-69-9. Next base: position 2,207 of record DAINSN010000143.1, on the reverse strand, counting down.
CTGGGCGATGCGGCTCGGGCTCCTCGCGGGCCGCTGGCACTACACCGACCGCGGCATCCTCGACCGCACACATACGCACTTCTTCACGAGGAAGACGCTGGAACAGACACTCGAGCGGGCCGGCTACCGGATCGTCGCGTTCGACGTGACTGCGCCGGTTCCGGGCATCGGCACGCCGGTTGTGGAGCGAGCGGCCCATGCGCTGGCGCGGCTGCGCCCATCCCTGCTCGCGTACCAGTTCGTCGTCGCTGCGACGCCGCGGTGATCTCCGTCCTGATCCCCGTCAAGGACGGCGGCTCCGACCTCGTCCGCTGCCTCGAGGCGATCGCGGCGCAGAACGTGGACGACCAGGTGGAGGTCGTCGTGGTCGACTCCGGATCGAGCGACGGGAGCCCCGATCGAGCGCGCGAGCTTGGTGCAGAGGTGCACGAGATCCCCGCGAGCGAATTCGTGCACGGGGCGACGCGAAATCTCGCGGCGAGTCTTTCTCGGGGCGAGGTGCTCGTCTTCACGACGCAGGACGCGGTGCCTGCGGACGATCATTGGCTCGCCCGGCTCGTGCAGGCGCTCGACGGCGACGGCATCGCCGGCGCGTACGGACGACAACTCCCGCACGAGCACGCGACGCCACCGGAGCAGTTCTTCCTCGACTTCATGTATGGGGCCGCACCCAAAATTCAGCGTCTCGGCGGCATCGAGGAGTTGAGCTTCGAGCAGACGCTGTTCTCCAACGTCAACTCCGCCATCCCACGCAGCGTGTGGGAGGCCAATCCGTTCCGCGACGACGTGACGATGAGCGAGGACCAGGAATGGTCGCGCAGGATGCTGCTGGCCGGCCACACGATCGTCTACGAGCCCGAGGCCGCGGTCCGGCACTCACACGCGTACACGCTGCGCGGCGCCTTCCGGCGCTTCTACGACTCGGGCGCCTCCGCGGGCCGGTCGTACGTCGCGGGCGAAGAGTCTCGCGCCGCGCTGCGGCGCGCTTTCAAACGGTATGCGGCCGGCGAGCTCCGTTGGCTTTGGCGCACGGGCCGCAGGCGCTGGATTCCGTACGCCGTCGTCTACGAGTTGGCCAAGCTGACGGGACTCCAGCTCGGGCTGCGCAAGAAGGCGGTTACGAAGTCCCGCGTCTGAGCATCCGCTCGAGTAGGCGCTGAACGCGCACGCCCACCTTCGACTCCAAGGTCTGCACGCGCCGCTCGAGGTCGTCTACCTGGCGACGGACACGGACGTCATCGGCCTGCGAGACGACGGCGGCTTCGACGGCGAACAACGCATCGTCCACGACCGACGGACGCGGAAACGAGAGCGTCTCCCGACGAAACTCCGCTCGCTCGGGAAGCGGCGCGGCGCCGGCGAGTGTGCGAAGTGCGTCGCGCAGCCGCGTGTCCTCGACGAGCAGGTTCTCCGCCAAGCCGCGCTGGAGCTCGGCCTCGTCTATGACCAGCGGATCGGCCGCAGCGTCGAGCCGGTCCTCGTCAGGCACGAAGCGCAGGCCGCGGCGGGCACCGCCCGCATACTTCGTCCCGACCTGCGCCCGCGAGCGGAGCGGCAAGTGGAAGACCTCGAGCGGATACCAGCCGTGGAGCGTCACGAGCGGCGCGCCCTCGACGTCGTGATTGCCGTCGCGCACACGCACTCCAGGGTGCGCTCGGTGCATCGCCTTGCGCGCAGGACGGAACGGATTCGTCGGATCGTTGATCGCCGCCTGCATGGAGAGCCGCACCGTCATCCGCTCGGCGAAGTGCAAGCCGTCGTCGGGACGTGCGACGAACGGCCGCCAGACTCCGTGGACGATTCCGTAACGCTCGGGCAGCCGGTCGAGGACTTCCTTCAGGTTGCCTGCGCGCGGCCACCAGAACTCGTCCGCGTCGGCGTTGATCACCCAGCCGGCGCCTCGCTCGGCCGCGAGCCGCGCCATGCGCGTCACCCACTCGCCCTGGCGGAAGTCCGTGCTCGGCTCGCGGATCAGGTGCAGCACGCCCTCCTGCTCGAAGCGCTCCAGGATCTCGAGCGTGCCATCGGTGGAACCGTTGTCGGTTGCCACGACGAAGTCGACGCCCGCACCGAGGTGGTAGGCGATGTTCGCCTGTATGACGTCTACCTCATTCTTGGCAAGAAGCGTCAGAGCCAACCGCACGGCGCAAGCCTAGACTGGCGCCGATGTCTGCCCGCTCGCTGGTCACCCGTGCCCGCTGGAAGCT
>DAINSN010000142.1:0-6538 GCA_036741295.1 Gaiellaceae bacterium | reverse complement strand
CCCGTTTCCACTCATTCCCGTCGTCCAGTTCGCCAGGGCGTTCATGACCGGGCTCGGGAGGTTGAGGGCCGGCTTTGTCATGAATGCCTTCGCAGCAGTCGTCAACGTCGCACTCGACTTCGCATTGATCCCGGGACGCGGCGCCGTCGGTGCAGCGATCGCGAACTCGACTGCTCAGGTCATCGCCGGCATACCTGTTCTCATCTACATGGCGCGCCATCTGGACGGCGTGCACTGGCGGGCCCAGGCGCTTGCACGCAATGTCGTCGCCGCCGGCGCGGCGGGCTTGGTCGCCTGGGGCCTCGTTCGACTTGTCGGGGGAGCAGGTGGGCTCTTCATCGGGCTCGCCGCCGGCACGGTCGCGTTCGCCGCCCTGGGACGTGCTCTGCGAGTTCTCCCAGGCGACGACGCCGCCTGGCTCGAACATGCCGTGGGCGCTCGCGGCGGCGGCAAGGTCGGCCGCGCCGTGCGTTTCTTCGGAGGCCCTCGGTGAAGGTCCTCGTCGTCCTCTCGCAACCTCCGCTTCCGGAAGGCGGCGCACCCGGCCGCTGTGCCGTTGCGTTGCTGCGCGGATTGGCGGCGCACGGTTTGGAGGTGAAGGCAATCGCGGCGCGCCGGGAGTTCTCAGCTCGCGGAGAGCCGCCGGCGGACCTGCCCGTCGAGGTCGTCGACCTCCCCTCTGCCCCACCCAGCTGGCGCTCTCGGCTACAACGCCTTCGCCGGCCGCAGAACGAGCTCGCTGTTCCCACCTTCATGGAACGTGTGCGCGAGGCGGCCCGCGACGCGGACGTCATCCATCTCGAAGAGACGGAGACGGCGTGGTGCGACGACGGGATTTCCGTCCCGTCTCTCGTGCACGTTCATTACCTCGTGCGGCGCGACCGTCCGCTCGGCGCGCCCTGGCGTCAGTCGTTTCGCTACGGGCTCGAGTTGTCGCTCGCCGAACGCGCTGCGATGCGCCGCCACCACTATCTGGTCGCGAGCTCACCGCTGATCGCGGAGAGCCTCAAGCAGAGCGCCCCGCTGGCGCACGTGGTGCATGCGCCGTTGAGCCTCGACCCGAGCTATTACATGCAACAGGCTGCGCTGGATGGGCCTCCGGTCGTCGGAATCGTCGGGACCGCCGACTGGGCGCCCACCGCCGCAGCGATGCGGAGGCTGGTCGACGCCGTCTGGCCCGAGGTTCGCCGGCGCATCCCGGACGCTCGCCTCATGGTCGCAGGACGCGGTACAGAACAGCTGGGGTTGTCCTCCGAGGGCAACGTAGAGTGCCTCGGCGAGATCCCGTCGGCCGCAGAATTCCTGCGTGGCCTGTCGGTCCTGCTGTTTCCTCTCGAACGCGGCAGCGGGATGAAGGTCAAGGTGCTCGAGGCGATCGCCACGGGCGTGCCCGTCGTGACCACTCGTGCAGGCGCCGAGGGAATCGAGGCCGGGCCGGGAGTCGTGATCGAGGAGGACAACAGCGCACTTGCCGCAGCCACCGCGGACCTGCTCGCCGACGCGGACGACCGCATGCGCAGAGGAGCTGCAGCGCGCGCCGCCTTCGAAGCGCGGTACGCGCCGGTGCCCGCAACCCAGCCGCTCATCGACCTCTACGAACGGATGACGCGGTGACGCAGCGAACGCCGGCGCCGGAAGTAGCCCGTCGCGAGGCCGGCGAGGAACGACCCCTGCAGTGGCACGATGCGAAACCGCAGCATCGGCACGGCTCGGGCGGCCGTGACCAGGTGGCGTCCGGCTTCACGGAGCGCGAGCCTGCCGGCGACCCGGTCCCCGGCGTGAACATGACCCGCAGTCTGCGCACCCGCTCCAAAGCCGTAGCCGTAATGAAGCGCAACCTCCTGTCGGCGACTGCGCCAGTCGTCGTGGACGACAGTGATCTCGTCCGAGCACACGACGCTCCAGCCGGAGCGCATGATCCGGTAGAGCATGTCCGAGTCTTCGGCAGAGCGGTAGCGCGCACCGGCGCCCAGCTCCTCGTCGAACGCCCCGGCATCAGCCAGCGCCGCGCGACGGAACGCCATATTGAAGCCGCTCCCGAGCCCGAACGGGTTTGCAGGCCAGCGCACCACCGCGGCGTCGGCGCCGGGCGCGAGCACGCCGCTGCTTGCGGCGGTCGCGCGACCGCACACCGCACCCGCATCGGAGTGGCGCGCGAAGAGCGCCACGATCGTGGCCAGCCAGCCGGTAGGCAGCAAGACGTCGTCGTCTGTGAAGGCGATGAGCTCGGTCGCCGTCGCGGCGACCGCCGCGTTCCGCCCAACCGAAAGGCCCGGTCCACTTCGCAAGTACGTGACACCGGGCAGTCCGTCCACGAGTTGCGCTGTCGTCTCGTCGGCGCTCTGGTCGACGATCAGCACCGGATGGCCGCCTGCGACTCCAGCGGCGAGCGTCGGCAGCAGACATCGCTCCAGGATGTCCGCGCGGTCACGAGTGACGACCGCAAGGGTGCTCCGCTCGCCGTTCGTCATCCCGCGCCATTATCGGCTGCGCGACAGCTGCGCACGAGTCCGCCGTGCGGCTAGCACTGATCTCCGCCGAGTACCCACCCGCCGATCGGATGGGCGGGATCGGGACGAACACGGCGGCCGTCGCCCCGGCGCTCGCCGAGCGTGGACACGACGTCACGGTCATCACGCGAGGGCCGGGGGGAACGGTTGAGAGCAGGGGCGTGACCGTCGTGCGCCTCGACCACCGCTGGGTCCCGAACCGCCCGGCCGAGCTGTTGCTCGCGCGCCGCGGGATCGCTCAGGCAATCCGTCGCGTCCGGCCTGATCTGGTCCAGGCCGCCGAATGGGAGGCCGAGGCCTGGTGGGTCGCGCGCTTTCATTCGCAGCCGGTCGTCACACGGCTCGCGACGCCGTCCTTCGTGCTCGACGAGCTGAACAGGAACCGAGTCGACGCTCGCGCACGGCTCGTTCGAGGGCTCGAGCGGGATCAGGCCCGCCGCAGCTCGCTGGTGTTCGCGCCGACGCGGGCCATACTCGATCGCATCGGCACGGAATGGGAGCTCGATCCGGACCGCCTGGCGATCGTGCGGAACCCGGTCGAGATCGAGCCGATACGCACCGCGGGGGCAGCCGCCGCGGCGATGAAACTGCCGGAGCGATTCTTGTGTTTCTTCGGCAGGATGGAGCGGCGGAAGGGGATCGAGGTGCTCGCGGCTGCACTCCCCGCCGTCTTCGCACGTCATCCCGACGTGCACGCGGTCTTCATCGGGCGGGACCCGGGTGACGAAGGCGGCGACCTGATGCGCCGGTTCCATCGACTCGTCGAGGGATTCGAGGACCGCGTTCACCTGCTCGGAGAGTTGGATCGAACAGATGCGCTCGCGGTAGTCGCGCGCGCAGAGCTCGTCGTCCTCCCTTCTCTGTGGGAAAGCTTCGGCTACGTCGCTGTCGAGTCGATGGCCTTGGCTCGGCCGGTGATCGCGACGCGGAGCGGCGGCTTCCCCGAGTTCATCGAGCACGGCCGCACGGGCTGGCTCGTCCCGCCGGACGACGCCGGCGCCCTCAGCGACTCGATGCTCGAGCGGCTGTCCGACCCTGCTGAAAGCCGCCGCGTCGGCGAGGCGGCGTCTGCGGCCTCCGATCGCTTCGACGTCAACGCAATCGTCGACGAGCTCGTGGCGCTCTACGAGCGAGCGCTCGAGACGCGAAGCGCGGATGGATTCGACCGGTCCGTGTACAAGCGTGGTTACCGGCGTTACTTTCGCCCCGACGAGCCCGATGAGCCCTTTCATGCCCTCTACGAGCAAAAGCGGCGCGCGGTCCTGCGCGGCTTCTCCGCAGACGCCCGCCTCAAGCTGCTCGACGCGGGCGGCGGCTACGGCCGACTCGCCGCGCCGCTCGCACGGAGCCACGACGTCACGCTCGTCGACATCTCCTCCGAGATGATCGCGCAAGCGCGCGAGACCTGTCCCGACGACGTCGAGCTCGTGGTCGCAGACGCGAGCGCGCTTCCCTTTCCGGACGCGAGCTTCGACGCGGTGCTCGCTCTTGACCTACTGCCCCACCTCCCCGACCTGCGTTCCGGGATCACGGAGCTCGTACGCGTTGCGCGACCCGGAGCACGGATCGTCTTCGACACGACGAATGCACTACCGCTCTGGGTGTTGCGTTACCCGTCCTATGTCGACTGGCAGCCCAAGAGATTGCTGCTGACCCTGCGCGCGGGTGGAGTGCTGCCCGAGTGGCGGCCGATCGTTCGGCACCACCGTGCCGGCGATGTCCGCGCGGCAATCGCGGCAGCGGGGCTCGAGCTCGAGCGCAGGCAAAGTTTCGGTCCGAAGCTCGCACCCAAGTGGCATCTGTGGTGGACACGCGCCCGCTCGTGAGCAGACGGCCCCTCCTCCTTTATCTGAGCTCGATTGCGGACCCCGGGCGCTTTGCCATCGGTCCGGCGCTCGCGGCCGCGGCGGAGCGCGCCGGTTGGAGCTTCGAGTGTTACTACGACGCCCTTCGCAAAGGCCGTCACTTCGGCGGCGGTCCGCCCGAGCATGCTCCTCCGGGCCGGACTGCGGGCAGCCTCGTGGCGGGCGGGAGGCACGAGGACCTGCTGCTCTGGCTGACGACCGCCTACGAGATCGTGGCCGTGGGCGATCCCGACTCGGTGCTGTGGCCGGCGCTCGATGTGGCGGGGGTGGAAACCCTGGTCCGCTCCAGCGACCCGGCAGCAATCTACGAGGTCGCGTTCGAGCGGCTGGGTGAGCCGCTCCCACGACGCGCGCTGCTCCTCGACGGAATCCCGCAGGGCAGACACGAGGTGATCGCCGCGCCCTACCTCTACCCGGCGTTCTTCTCGGGCACGCCTGCACTCGGACTCGAGCTGGCAGCGCACACCGGAGCGAGGAGCAAGCTAGAGCAACTGGGCGTCACCGCATTCGAGGAAGTCGGCGCCGACGTCGGCGACGCGAGCTACGCGGAAGTGACCGCCCTGCTCGCAGGCCAGCACTCCGATTGGGGACAGGGCGTCTTGCTCGGAGACCCCGAGCTCGTGGCTGCACAGCTGCCGAAGGCAGCGAGGTTGCGGCTCGTTCCGCTCTACGGGCGCCCGCAAGTCGATGTCCTGGCCCGCGGCGCGGAGCAGCTCCGAGTCGCACGCGCACCCGTGTACGGACGCCAATACGACGACCGCGACTTCTTCGAACTGGCGCGACTCGGCCACGGCCTGCAGGTCCTCGATCCGGAACCGCCCTTCGACGCCGCTCATGCCGTTCCGGTCTTGCTACCCGTCCCGCAAGAGGCCTCTGCCGGCCTCGAAGTTGGAGACGAGCAGCTTGCCGCGTGGGCTGACGAAGGCCGCGTGCTCGTGACACTGCTGTTTTGGGCCGGGATGATTCGCGAGCTCGACTGCATCCCACGCCTGATCGACCTCGTCGCGGAGACCGAGCTCAAGGGCGGGCTCCTCCTCACCGCCGAGACGATCGAGCAAGGGGCCGGCTTCTCGCTCGATCTGCTGGCGACGCCGCCGGCGCGTGGCGGGGTGCTCGGACTGCTCGAGCCGCTACTCGCCAGCACGGGCCGCGGAGTCGGAGCAGAAGCTCTGTTGCCGGCCGGAACGCTCGAGGCGACCCTCGGTGAAGCGCGGTCTGCGGTCGCCGCCCGGCTACCAGAGGCGCTCGTCCCCCGCGGCTGGTGGCCGCTACTCGACACGAGCTTGATCCCGGGTCGTTCCTCCTTGCCGGTGGGATGGCGCTCGGGACGGCCCTCCCTACGGTTCACGCCCCGCGGCGCAACTGTCCCGGTGACGCCTTCGGTCGGCTCGGAAAGCGCAGCTCGCGACTTGCGCGGACTGGCCGGGTCCGCGGTGCGGAGACTCGGCCTCGACTCGTGGTTCGAGGAACGCCGCCCCTTCGATGACGTCCGCCCCGGCGATCTGGAAACAGGGGTTGCAGACGCCGTGCAGTCGGCGGGGTTCTCGTACATGTGGTCGAAGGCGCAGTTCGGACGGCCGCGGGTCGTCCACCGAAGCGGGAAGTTCGTCGCGCTGTCCCTGACCGCCGGGAACTGGGACGGCTGGTCACCCTTCTACACGGTGTCGGCACCCGGCGATCTCGGGCGGTCGGAGCGTCGACTGCTCCGAGGCGGACCAGGCTGGCTGGCGGGGACGATCGACTCGCCGCTGTGGGCACTCTCCGGCGAGATCCTCGAACGCGGATCGCGGCTCTACGAGATCGCCGAGCTCGCCGCGGCAGGAGGTCGCTCGGGGCGCCTGGTCAACGTGACGCCAAACGTGGTCGCCCGCTACGCGCGGCTGCTCGACGACCGGGGACTGCTCAGTGACAAGGTGAGGAACCGGAGTCGGTGAACGTCTTCCCGACCTCCGGGACGAAGCGCCAGTCGTAGCTCGTGGGATGCAGCTTCAGCTCCAGGACACCAAACGTATCGTTGCTACGCGCCTCGCTCCCGGCAACGACCTTGACGATCGGAGGATGGTGCGACTTCCCGCCCGAACCGACGACGAACTCACGAACGCCCGCGTCACTCGCCTTGCCGTCGGCGTCGAGCTGGGCGAAGCGTTCGTAGATGTGCGCGTG
>DAINSN010000141.1:0-6580 GCA_036741295.1 Gaiellaceae bacterium | reverse complement strand
CGCAGGACGGGCGCCGCGCCGAAGAAGAAGGTGGCTGCCAAGAACGGCGCTTCAAAGCGCGCGCCCGCGCGCAAGTCTGCTTAGCCGCTCACTTCGAGCAGGCTTCGGTCGTATCGACCGAATCCCGGGTCAAGGTCGCGGCGCACGCCGACGATCCGCCGCTCGCGGTCCGGAAGTAGACCAGCCAGACATCGTGGCCGTCGGAAACGGCTCGGCTCTGGGTGGAGTACTCGAGCTGGGGCAACGATCCGCGAACGCGCCGGACTTCTCGCTCAGCCTTGTCGCGTGCCTTCTGCGCGGTCAGTCCCGCGAAACTGGCCGACTCGTGCGTGATGTCCGGCCAGGGGTAGAACGCGAGATGGACGACGAGAATCGCAAGGCCGGTGACGAGGATCAACGCCGCCGCATGGAACCGTCGCCGCAGCCGGTCGAGGGTGAAGAAGAGCGTTGGGAATCGAACTTCCTTGTTGAGGACGAACGCGAGCACGCTCGGAATGACGATGCCGAACACCGCGAGGACGCCGTAGATGATGTAACCCAGTTGGATTTTGCTCGCGCCGAACGCGATCGCCAGCCCAATGGCGACCAGTCCGGGGATCAAAACGAACAGCCAGCTGTAGCCGCTTCGCTGCGCCGGCGGTGCACCCGGGCGCTGCGCCCGTCCGGTCACCGTGCGCGCGCCGGCCTTGTAGGCCAGCGCCTGGAAGGCGGTCGCAGTGATCACGCCGACCACGATCACGCCGACCCAGTCCCACCGCTTCTCGAGGTGACCGACCGTCGAGGAGATCGTCGGCCACGGGATCTTGTTCTTGAACGTCGAGGAGAGCGCGCCGAGCAGCTCGACGGCCAAGATGATGAGGATGGTCGGCCCCCAGAACCAGTAGCCGCGCTGCTCGCGCCGCTTCACCGGCCCTTCCGCCTGCCAGTTTCTGGCGATGGCGCGCCACCAAGCGACCGGCGACCACGGGACTTCGGGCACAGCCGAACGCTATGACGATCGTGGACGAAAGTCCACAGAGAAAAGGGGTTGCGGGGGAACTCGGTTCCCCCGCCGCACTCAGTGCTTTTGCAAAACCCCCAGCGCCTCGAGCTGCGCCTGGAACAGCGTCTTGTCGATCTTGCCCTGATAGATGGGCACACCTTCCTCGACGCAGACGCGGATGACCTCTTGGCGGTCGATCCCGAGTTCCTTGGACAGCTCCTCGGGCGTTAGGTGGTTCGCCATTGACGCTCCTCTCTTGTCGTACGAAAAAGCCCACCGGCGCAAATGCGCTCAGCGGGCTAGGTCGAGCCTCCACATGTCATTGCCGGATTCAACGGGCCGGCACTCCCAAAGCAGTCATCGGTCCAAAGGATAATCGGCCCTGATGACGGACGCAAAACTGCCCGGTTTGGAGGAGCGCTTCGCCGAGATCAAAGGCGTCCGCATGCGGTATTTCCTGGGCGGAGAGGGGCCTCCGCTCATCCTCGTCCACGGTCTCGGCGGCGCGGCGGCGAACTGGACGGAGCTCGTCCCCCTCCTGATCAGGCGCCACAGGCTGCTGGTGCCTGACCTCCCGGGGCACGGCGGCTCGACCGCACTGCCGGCGGTCGCCGGCCTCGAGCCGTTCGCCGACCGGCTGGCTCTAGTCGCCGAGCGCGAGGGCATGCTGCCTGCGCCGGTCGTCGGACACTCGCTCGGGGGAATGATCGTGCTCCGCATGGCGCTTCGGCGGCCGGAGGACGTTCCCGCCATCGTGCTCGCAGCTGCAGCGGGACTCAGCACCGGGAACGTCTGGGGGAGGAACCTGCTCTCGGTGTTCAGCACGATCCGGCCCGGCCGTCTTGCGGCGCGCTACCGCGGACGCGTGTCGCGCTCGCCATTTCTGCGCCGGCTGGTGTTCGGGTTCGTGTCGGTCGCAGATCCGGTTGGTTTGACCGACGAAGCCGTCGAAGGATTCCTCGCGGCGCACCTGCTGCACACCGACGTGGGCAGCGCCTGGCAGGCCCTCCGCGCGGACGACCCACGTGAGGAGCTCGAGGCGATTCGCTGCCCGGTGCTCGTGCTCTGGGGTGCGGAAGATGTGCAACTGCCGCTCGACGACGCCTTCGAGTACACGCGACGTCTCCGCGCGCGCCTACGCGTGATTCCCGGCTGCGGACACCTGCTGATCGGCGAGCGTCCGGACGCTTGCAACCGGGCGATCGAAGACTTTCTAGGCAACGGCGGCTTCGAACGGCACCACCTCCGCACCTGAGCCTGCCGGGGCGGACAGGAACTCCACTCGATACGCGACGACCTCCACGGCACTTCGTTTCTTTCCCTCGTCTTCCCACGTGCGGTACTTCAGCCGTCCCTCGAGCGCGATCTTCCGGCCCTTGACGAGGTAGTCGGCGCAGAGCTGGGCCTGGCGGTCCCAGGTGGAGATCCGGAAGAAGTCGGTGTCGCTGTCCTTGCCGCCGCGGTCGACGGCGAGCCCGAACGTCGCGAGTTGCTTCTCCGGGCCGAACTCCCGCAGCTCGACGTCTGTCGTCAGGTTCCCGATCAAGATCACGCTGTTCATGCGGCTGCCCTCCAAGTTGTCGATGAAGGCAACATAGCGGGGCAAATGTGACCGATCTGTGCCGAAAGCGGCTACTGTTTGGGCCGCCTCGGGGTGTGGCGCAGCCTGGTAGCGCGCTCCGTTCGGGTCGGAGAGGTCCCCAGTTCGAATCTGGGCACCCCGATAGGGACGTGGGGGAACAGCGGTTCCCCCATGGATCCTCTGCCCGTCTTACGCGGCCGCGGTGCGTGCGGACACGCGCTTGCGAAACACCGCGAGCGTGACGAACGAGATCACCGCTGCGACTCCCAGAACACCAACGCCCCACCAGACGCCGCTCAGATTATCGTCCCAGCCGAGGGCGCGATCGACCGAGAAACGACCAGGCCCGGTTGCTGCGACCGCAACCGCGACCGTCAGCAACGTCAGCGGGAACTCGAGGCCGCCGTTTCCGTTGAAGAAGCCCTTCGACCAGTGAACGAGCGTGATCGCGTTGATCATCACGACGGCGATGCCGAGTGCGGCCAGCGGTGTCAGGAACCCGGCAGCGAAGGCGAGGCCCCCCGTTTCGCCAAGACCCGCGAACATCGCCATCAACAGTGGCGTGCGGAATCCCATCTGGCCCATGAAGCCCGCCGTGCCCCGCGGGCCGCCGCCGCCGAACCAACCGAATAGCTTCTGCGCGCCGTGGCTGAACATCGTGCCGCCGACGACCACGCGGAGCAACAGGAGGCCGTAGGACATACCGCTTGGTTGCCGAGAGCGGCTCTTCCCAAACGTCAGCGCCGCGAAAACGGGCGCGCGAGCCGACCGTGGGCGAAGCCGAGGCTATCCTCTTGCCTATGCCCGACAAGATCCGTGTCGCAGCAGTACAGATGACGAGTCGCGCCGACAAGAGCGCGAACCTAGAGAAAGCCGAGCGTCTCGTCGCACAGGCCGCCGCGACCGGAGCCGACGTCGTCGTCCTGCCCGAAAAGTGGAACGCGATCGGCGACGCCGCCGTCTATCACGCAACCGCCGAGTCGCTCGAGAATGGCCAGTCTGTCGCCGCCATGTCCGGGTGGGCGCGCGCGCACGGAATCACGCTCGTCGGCGGCTCGATCGCGGAGCGTCGCGAAGGACGCGAGAAGCTTTCGAACACGAGTCTCGTCTTCGACCCGGAAGGGCAACTCGTGGCGACGTACCGCAAGATCCACCTCTTCGACGTGGAGGTCGGCGGTGTCGTCTACCGGGAGTCCGAGGCGGAGGAGCCGGGCGACGAGCCGGTCGTCGCGGACGTCGAAGACTGGAAGATCGGGCTCTCGATCTGTTACGACGTGCGCTTCCCCGAGCTGTATCGGATCCTCACCCTCGAAGGCGCTCAGCTCGTGACCGTGCCCGCGCACTTCACGACGCCGACCGGCAAGGATCACTGGCACGTTCTTCTGCGCGCGCGCGCGATCGAGAACCAGCTCTACGTGGTCGCCGCCGCTCAGATCGGCGAGACGCTGCCGGGCAAGCCGGCGTACGGGCGCTCGCTCATCGCCGACCCGTGGGGAGTCGTCGTCGCGCAGGCGCCCGACGAGGAGACCGTGATCGCCGCCGAGCTCGATCGTGCGCACCTGCAGAACATTCGCGCGAAGCTGCCGTCGCTCGCGAACAGGCAGCCGAACGCGTACCGGTGGCCGACGCGAGTCTGACGCTCGACGAGTGGCGCCAGCAGGTTCCCGATCTCCTCGCACGTATCGCGGAGGATTGGGACTTGCAGGTCGGCGAGCCTTACTCGGGCGGGTGGGCAGGTCACGCCGCGCGCGTGCGAACGTCGGACGGTAAGTCCGCGGCACTGAAGCTCATCTGGCCGCACCGCGAATCCGAGTACGAGGCAGAGGCACTCGAGCTCTGGGACGGCGATGGTGCGGTCAGACTGCTCCGGCGCAACACGGAGGGAACGGCGCTGTTGCTCGAGCGCTGCGAGCCGGGCGCATTTTTGTCCACGCTCGAGCTCGATGCGGCCCTCGACGTCTACGTCGCGCTCCTGCCACGCCTCTGGAAGACGGCGGGAGCTCCGTTCCACGCGCTGGCAGAGGAGTCGTTGCTGTGGCTGGAGTCGCTGCCGCGTGAATGGGAGCAGGCGGGCCGTCCCTTCGAGCGCGCTCTCGTCGAAGCTGCGCTCGAGGCGATCGACGAGCTTGCTCCGACACAAGGCGAGCAGGTGCTCCTGCACCAGGACCTGCACGCGTTGAACGTCCTCTCCGCCGAACGCGAACCGTGGCTCGCGATCGATCCGAAGCCACTGGTCGGCGAGCGCGAGTTCGGGATCGCACCCGTCGTGCGCGGCGCGGAGCTTCGTCACGGCCGGGCCGAGGTGCTCCACCGGCTGGCTCGCCTCACTGCCGAGCTCGGCCTCGACCCGGACCGAGCGCGTGGCTGGTGTGTAGCGCAGACGGTCGCCTGGGGCGTGGACGTGCCGCAGCATCTCGAGGTCGCGCGCTGGCTGTTGGAGGACCCCGAGTGAAGCTGCGCGCGGTCCTCTTCGACGTCGACTTCACGCTCTGCCGTCCGGGGCCCGAGCTCTCCGCCGAGCGCTACGCGCGCATCGCCGCGCGCCACGACATCACGCTCGACACGGGCCGCTACGACGACGCGCGTGACGCGGCCGTCCTCAATCTCAAACGCCACCCGGAGCTCGTGCACGACGAGTCGATCTGGCATCGTTTCACGGAAGAGATCTTCATCGGGATGGGCGGCCCCGAGGCGATCGCGAGCGAGTGCGCAACGGAAATCGAGGAAGGCTGGGGTGTGTCGGAGAACTTCGAGCTCTTCGAAGACGTCCTGCCGGTGCTCGACGAGCTGAGGCGCGCCGAGCTCCGCATTGCCCTGGTCTCGAACGGCATCCGCGACCTGACCGAGTTCGTCGCACACCACCGGCTCGACGTCGACGCGATCGTCGACTCCCGCTCGCACGGGCGCGTGAAGCCGCACCCGACCATCTTCCAGGCTGCCCTCACCGCGCTCGGCGTTGCGCCCGAGGACGCGGTCATGGTCGGCGACTCGATCGAAGAGGACATCGAAGGCGCGCGGGCGCTGGGGATGCGAGCCATCCTGATCGACCGCGAGGAGCGCCACCCCGACGTCGACGAGCGACTGACTGACCTCTACGGCCTCCCCGCCGCGCTCGGCCTCGCGCGGCCCACCTGACGGCATCTACGATCCAATCGTGCCTGCCTGGCTGATCTGGGCGATCGCGGCAGTCTTCCTGACCGTCGGCGAGCTTTTCACCCCCGGCATGTTCTTTCTCGGTCCGGTGGCCCTCGCAGCCGTTGCCGCTGCCGTCGTCGCCCTCGTTGGAATCGGCGTCGTGGCCCAGCTCGTTGTCTTCATCGCCGGATCGGTCGCAACGGTGGCGTTCCTGCGGCCGATTGCGAGGCGCCATCTGCACATGCCGGCCGCGCTCCGTACCGGGACCGCTGCGCTCGAAGGCACGAAGGCCGTTGTCCTTCAGCGCGTCGACGTCAACGGCGGGCGGGTGCGCATCGGTGGCGAGGAATGGTCCGCGCGGGCGTACATGGAGGATCAGGTGCTCGAGCCCGGCACACGCGTCGAGGTTGTCAAGATCGAGGGAGCAACAGCTCTCGTCTACGAGTAGGAAGGTGAAGACATGACCGCTGGGTTGATCGTTCTGCTCGTCGTTGCAGGGCTCGTGCTGCTCACGCTCGGACGCACCATTCGCATCGTGCCTCAGGCGCGAGCCGGTGTAGTCGAGCGCCTCGGCCGGTACTCGCGCACGCTCACACCCGGGCTCGCGATCGTCGTGCCGTTCGTCGACCGCGTGCGCGACATGATGGACCTCCGCGAGCAGGTCGTCTCGTTCGACCCGCAGCCGGTCATCACCGAGGACAATCTCGTCGTCAGCATCGACACGGTCATCTACTTCCAGGTCACCGATGCCAAGGCCGCGACGTACGAGATCGCGAACTACATCCAGGGAATCGAGCAGCTGACGGTGACTACGCTCCGTAACGTCATCGGCGGCATGGCGCTCGAGAAGACGCTGACCTCACGCGACGAGATCAACAACC
>DAINSN010000140.1:0-6624 GCA_036741295.1 Gaiellaceae bacterium | reverse complement strand
GGGGCCGGGCTCACCGAGGGTGGGCTCGACGCGCTCGCCGAGGCCGGCCTGGCGCTGGGTCTCGCAGGCAGCCTCTCCGAGGCCATGCAGACGGTTGCCGAAGCGGCGGGGCGGGCCGTGGGCGCCGAGGTCGTCGTCGTCCGGGTGGCCGACGATGCGCGACGCTCCCTGAATGCGTGCGCGGTGGCGACGAGCTCGGCCGCGGTCGGCGCCGAGCTCGAAGGGTCGCGCCTCCCGCTCGAGGACGTACCGGAATACGAAGTCGGCGAGTTCGAGCGCCTGCCCGAGAGTGTCCGGCGCGCGGCCGAGCGAGTAGGAGCTTCTTCCGTGCTGCTGATCCCAGTTCATGTCGACGGACTCGTGGAGGGGAGCATCGAGCTGATGCGCCGGGGCGATCCCTTCGATGACGCCGAGCGGCGGCTGGCCCGCGTGACGGTGGGGCAGGCCGCCCTCGCGATCCGGGCGTTCGCCAGCCGCGCCGACGACGGCGCGATCGGCGCAGAGGCCACGCTGACCCTCGCCGGTGAGGCGCTCGCAGCGGGCGCGGACGAGCTCCGGACGGCTGCGGAGATCACCCGCTTCGCAACGGAGGCAAGCGGAGCCCTGGCCGGGCTGCTGTGGCGTCGCGGCGCCGAGGGGCTGCTCGAGCTCGTCGCCTCGGTCGGTGCGGTTTCCGCAGACGCGGCGTTGCAGCCGGCCGCGGCGGCGGCGGAGCGAGGACTGCTCGGCCGGCAGGCGGTGGCGGTTGAACGAGTGAAGGGTCTCCCCGGGTCGGCGACGCTCTCCGCGACGCTGCAATTGGGGCAGCCCTCGATCGGGGGTCTGCAGCTCCTGTTTTCGCCCGACAGCGAACCGAGTGACGTCGCCCTCGCCACGCTTGCGACGTTCGGCGTGCGCGCCGCACATGCCTTGCGCGCGAGTCTCAAGGCACGGACGGTTGCGCTCGAGCTCGACCGCACGCGGGCCCTTCTGGCCGTACTGGGCCAGGCGATCAGTGAGCTCTCGCTCGCGCACACGCTCGAGACGGCCGTCGCGCGAGTCGGAGAGTTGCTCGAGGCCGATCGGCTCGCCGTCTATCTGCGCGAAGACAACAGGCTGTACGCCGCTGCGGGCATCGGCCTGGCCGGTCCGCACGTGAGGCTCGCCAACCGGCTGCTGGAGCTCTCGCTGGGCCCTTTCCGCTCACGCGGAATGCTCGTCATCCACGATGTTGCCTCGGATCCGCGCCTGGCCGGCGTGGGCGACGCCGCCGCGGAGACGGGAATCGAAGCGGCGATCGCGGTCCCGCTGCTGGCTCAGGCCGACGTGATCGGCCTGCTCGCCGTCTTTCCCGCCAGAGGACGCCTGCTGACGGAAAACGAGTCCGCACTTCTGTCTGCGCTCGCCGTGCAGTTGGCGGTCGCCGTGCAGAACGCGCAGCTACACGAACGTGCGAAGCAACTCGGCGAGGAGCGTGAGCGTGCACTCGACGCTGAACGCGCCGCGTCGAAACAGATGCAGGCGCTCTACGAGATCTCGCGTTCGTTCGCGCAGAGCCTCTCGCTCGAGGCGACACTCGATGCGGTCGCGAGCACGGTCGTCGACGTGCTCGGCGTGGACGTGGCGCTCATCCGCATGCCCGACGAGCGGCGGGAGTGGCTCCTGCCCAGGGCGATGAAGGTCGCCGAGCCGCGCCTCGAGGAAGCCGCCCGCGCGATTCTCTACAAACCGCAGGCGTTCGGCGCGCATCCAGTCCAGTTGCTGTTTCGAGAGGCCGAACCGTTCCTGATCACGCGGGAAACAGCCGAGGCGATCGGAGCTCCGGAGACCGCGCTGCTGCCGTTCGTCGAGCGCGGCTGGACGGGCGCCGAGGTGCCGATTGCAACGCCCGCGGAGGTGCTCGCGTCGCTGACGATCCTGTCTGTGCAGCCCGGGTCGCCCGTGACGCGCGAGACGATCGAGCAGGCCACGGCGATCGGCGGGCAGGCAGCGCTCGCGATCGACAACGCGCGCCTCTACCAGCAACAGAAGCAGTTCTCGGACACGATGCAGCGCTCGTTGCTCCCGCGCTCGGTTCCGGAGCTGCAAGGGCTCGAGCTCGGTGATGCGTACGAGTCGTCGGCGCGGGTCGAGGTCGGCGGCGACGTCTACGACTTCATGAAGCTCGGCGACGGCCGGCTTGCAGTCGCGCTCGGCGACGTCACCGGACACGGCATCGAAGCCGCCGCTGACATGGCGATGGCGAAGTTCGTCTTTCGTTCGCTCGCCCGCGAGCATCCCGAGCCGGGGGACTTCCTGCAATCGGCGAACGAGGTGGTCGTCGGCGAGATCGCACCGGGCAAGTTCATCACCCTGGTCTACCTACTCATCGACGGCGGCAACGGTGAAGTCGCCGCGGCCGGCGCGGGACATCCGCCGCCCCGGATCGTGGCCGCCGACGGTTCGGTGACGGGGCTGGAGACGCGGGGGCTCGTGCTCGGCATCGAGCCGGCCCAGCACTACGAGGAGGTGCGCGCGACGCTGGACGTCGGTGGCGCCGTCGTGCTCTATACGGACGGAGTCATCGAGGCGCGGCGCGACGGCGAGCTCTACGGATTCGAGCGTCTGGATCGCGTGCTCTCGGAGCGGCGTGACCTGCCGGCGAACGAGCTGGCACAGTTCGTGCTCGACGACTGCCGGGCTTTTGCGCGCGGTGAGCTTGCCGACGACTGCGCGGTGGTCGTCGTCAGACGGACCGCTTGATCCAGCTGCGGCGCCCGGAGGGCCGGTTCGCCCGCGTCGGCCACCGCGGGGCTTCCGCGCTTGCGCCGGAGAACACGTTGCGCGCGCTCGAGCTCGCGGTTGAGCTCGGCTGCGACATGCTCGAGTTCGACGTCCTCGACCTCGCCGACGGCACGCTTGTCCTGGCGCACTCGAACGACCTGCGCGAGGTGAGCCACGGCGCGGCCCGCGGCCGCGTGCGCAGTCGTGATCTGGAAGGCCTGCGACGCGTCGCGCCCGATCTCGCGACCCTCGACGAAGCACTGGCGTTCTGCGCGGAACGGCTGCCCGGGATCGGCCTTCAGCTCGACCTCAAGCGAGTGGGCATCGAAGCGGCGACCGTCGAGGCGGTGCGTAGACACGGTGTCCTCGACCGTTCGTGGGTCAGCGCCTTCGACGCCCGGTCGCTCCGCCACCTGGCGGAGCTCGAGCCGGAGCTGCCGCGCTCCTACACGATGCCACGCGATCGCTTCGGGATCTCGAAGCGCGGCCCGCTCGCTCCACTCGTCCGGGCCGCGCTGGGCTCCATCGGCGCGTCCCTGCCCCGCCGCCTGCCGGTCTTGCTCGCCCGGGCCGGCGCCGTCGCGGCGACCCTCCACCACTCGATCGCGTCCCGGGCGGCGATCGACTGCGCACACGAGCTCGACGCCGCCGTCTACGTCTGGACGGTCGACGACCCGAGGCTGGCCGAGAGGCTCGTCCGCGACGGCGCCGACGGAATCATCACGAACGATCCGAGGATCTTTACGATGTTGACGGCGTGAAACGCGTTTCGCTTCTCCTCTCCATCCTGGCCGGTCTCACGGTCGCCGGTGTGCTTGCGTCCGCGCCGTCGGCGGCCGACCCACCGGCCGCGATCCCGCTCGGAGTCACCATCGGCGGCGTGCAGGTCGGCGGGCTGACCCCCGAGGCGGCTCTGACGGCCGTTCAGCAGGGGTTCGAGACTCCGCTCGAGCTACAGCTCGGATCGACGCAGATCCTCGTCACGCCGGAGGTCCTCGGAGCCACGCCTGTCGTCGACAAGGCGATCGAACGTGCGCTGACCGCGGAGCCGAACAGCGCAATTCCGCTCGGTGTCACCGTCGTCTCCGGAGCGCCGGCCGCCTTCATCGCCACGCTTGCGAAGCGCTATGACCGCCCGGCGGTCGACGCCAAGCTCTTCCTCAGGCACCTGCGTCCGTGGTTGTCGAGAGAGCGCGCCGGGCTCAAGCTCGACCGCCGCACCGCGGTGCGCGACGTCGCGACCGCGGTCGCCACCGGCGTGAGAACAGGGATCACGCTGACGCAGTCAAAGGTGCGCCCGAAGGTGACGCGAGCGAACTTCGGGCCCGTGATCGTCATCCGTCGCGGGTCAAACAGGCTGTTCCTCTACAACGGGATGCGTTACCGCCGCCTCTTTGCGGTCGCGACCGGCCAGCATCAATATCCGACGCCGCTCGGTCGCTTCGCGATCGTCGTCAAATGGAAGAACCCGTGGTGGTATCCGCCGAACTCGCCCTGGGCGCAAGGCCAGGACCCGATTCCGCCGGGGCCCGGGAATCCGCTCGGCACTCGCTGGATGGGGCTCTCGGCGCCGGGTGTCGGCATTCACGGCACGCCTTCTGACGGCTCGATCGGCTACTCGGTCTCGCACGGCTGCATCCGGATGCACATCCCGCAGGCCGAGTGGTTGTTCAACCACGTCGAGATCGGCACGACGGTCTTCATCGTCGCGTCCGGATGACGCGATCGGCCAGGCTCGCGGCACAGGGGCTGGCGGTCGCGCTCGTCGTAGGGCTGCTCGCGTTGCTTGTCTGGCGCGTGGCCAACGACAACAGCAAGGGCGTGGCGCAGGCGCTCAAGGACGGCGGGCATCCAACCGCACCGGCGTTCGACTTGCGCCGGCTCGACGGCCACGGGCGCATCGACCTCGCGTCGTTGCGCGGCAAGAAGCCGATCGTCCTCGACTTTTGGGCGTCGTGGTGCGTCCCGTGCATCCACGAGTCGAGGCGGCTCGAGGCTGCCCGGAAGGAATACGGAGGCCGCGTCGCGTTCATCGGCGTCGACACGAAGGACTTCTCGGGCGACGCACGGCAGTGGCAGAGAAAGCACGGCATCACCTACCCGAGCGTGCACGACGGCAGCGGCAGCGTCTTGGCGAAGTGGGGTGGACTGCCGATTCCGCGCATCTTCTTTGTCGCACGCAGCGGCAAGGTCGTCGGTGAGCTGATCGTCGAGGAGGATCTGCCGCGCTACTTGCGGCAGATCGCGGCGTCGTGAGGCGTCTCTGGCCGATCGTGCTGGTCGCGCTGCTCTTCGTCCCGGCTGCACGTGCGAGCGAGCGGCACCCGTCGCTCACGGAGCTCGAGGGCGAGGTCATGTGTCCCGTGTGCGAGACGACGCTGGATCAGTCCAGCTCGCCGGCCGCACAGCAGATCAAGCGCGTGATCGCGACGCGCATCGCTGCTGGAGACACGAAGACCCAGATTAAAGACAGGCTCGTCGCGGAGTACGGGGATGCGATTCTCGCGGCGCCGCCACGCGAGGGTTTCGGGCTGGTCGCATGGTGGCTGCCGGTGGCCGGCATCCTCGCTGCCGCGGTGGTGGTCGGTATCGGCGCCCGGCAGTGGGCTCGCGCGCGCGAGCCCGCGCCCGTCGGCCCGCCGCTCGATGCCTTGTCGGAGCGGCGTCTCGACGACGAGCTGCGGCGCTTCGAGGGCTGATGGAGAAGGTCGGCGGACTGTTTCTGCTCGGGTTCGCCTCGATCGCATTCCCCTGCGTGTTGCCGCTCGTGCCGGGGTACCTCTCGGCGGTCTCGGCGGTCGAGGCGCAGCGACTCGGCGACCCCGGCGTGGGTCGGCGCGTCGCAGTCGCGAGCCTCCCGTTCATCGCCGGCTTCGCGATCGTGTTCGTGGCGCTGGGAGCTGCCGCGAACCTGATCGCCAATGTGATGAACGACCAGACGAAGCAGGCGGTCGCGGGCTTCATCCTCGTCGTCGCCGGTCTTGCCTTCATGGGCCTGCTGCCCTGGACCGACCGGATCGTGGCGGGCGGGCTCATCCAGGGCGCGCGCAAGAGCGGCTCGCGCGTCCTGCTCGGCGGCGCTTTCGCGATTTGCGCCGCACCGTGCGTCGGGCCCTTCCTCGCCGAGGCGTTCGCCGCGGCCGGCAACTCCGACACCGTCATCCGCGGCTCTGCCTGGCTGGCCGCCTATTCGGCCGGTCTCGGCACCGCGTTCCTGCTGGTCGCCGTCTTCTTCGTGCGTGGCATGACGCTGTTCCGCTGGATGCGCGACCACTACCGCGTGTTCTCGATCGTCGGCGGCACCATCCTCGTCGTGCTCGGCCTGCTCCTCTTCTTCGACGAGTTCTATCGCGTGCAGGTCTACACACATCGCTTGCTCGAGGCCATCGGCCTCGGCGATCTTTAAAGCAGAGGAGCCGGCAGCTCGAGCGAGCCCAGCTCGTGCAGCTCCCGTAGCTGCGCGAGCAGTGGCTCGAGGTCGATGCCGCGATGCGCCGGAGCGAACGGCTCGAGCCGGCGCAACGCCTTTGCGAGTTGCCGCTCGGTGCCGATCTTGCGCCCGCGCCCGGCCTGGTACCACGCCACCGCGACGTGCACGAGGCCCTGGAAGAAGTCGCGTTCCTCGGGGGGCGCCGCCCGCCACGCGTCTTCGAGCTCCTCGTGAGCGGCAAAGTATTCGCCTGCACGAATCAGCTCGACGCCCGCCTCAAATGCGGACTCGAAGCCGTCGTCCACCCTGGCGACCCTACCAAGGGGTTGAGCAGGCACGCCGAAGCGCGATACCCTGCCGCCGTGGCGACGATCCTGTTGTGTGGGGTCGATGTCTTCTTTCGGGGCAAGCTCGAGGCCTTGCTCCCTGGACATCACTTCGTCACGACCGAC
>DAINSN010000139.1:0-6673 GCA_036741295.1 Gaiellaceae bacterium | reverse complement strand
GCATAAGCCGCCCCTGCTTCAGCCCAGCAGGCCGAAGGTCTGGCCGAGCAGGAAGATGTTCAGGCCGGTGATGATCGCGGCGACCACGACCGCCGCCACGATCGTCAGGCGGTGGTTCACCAGCACACCCATCAAGTCGCGACGGCTCGTGAACATCACTAAGGGGATCAGTGCGAACGGGATTCCGAAAGAAAGCACTACCTGGCTGATAACCAACGTCCGCGAAACGTTCTCGGTCAGAGCGATCACTACGAAAGCAGGGATCATCGTCACCGCCCGACGGACGAACAGCGGGATCTGCCGTTTGATGAAGCCCTGCATGACGACCTGGCCCGACATCGTGCCGACCGTCGAGCTCGATAGCCCGGACGCCGTCAGCGCGAGCGCGAACAGCACGCTCGATGCGCCGCCGAGCAGCGGCTCGAGCGTCCGGTGCGCGCCCTCGAGGGAGTCGACGTTGGTGAGGCCGCTGCCGAAGAAGACGGTCGCGGCGACCACGAGCATCGCCATGTTGATCAGGCCGGCGATCACCATCGCGATGAGGACGTCGATGCGCGTGTACCGGTAGAGGAGCTTCGCCTCCTCGTCGTTTCGGGGGACGATCCGGTGCTGGGTGAGCGCCGAGTGCAGGTAGATCACGTGCGGCATCACCGTCGCGCCGAGGATCCCGACTGCGAGCAGGACCGACTCGTTGCCGGCGAAGTCCGGCACGACCGCGTGCTTCGCGACCTCGCCCAGCGGTGGATGGGCGAACCAGAGCTCGCCGAGGTAACAGATCCCGATCACCGCGACGAACGCGGTGATCACGGCCTCGAGGGGACGGAAGCCGTACCGCTGGAGCCCGAGGATCAGGAACGTGATCACGCCGGTGATGACCGCCGCGGGGAAGAGCGGGATGTGGAGTAGCAGCTTGATCCCGAGCGCGGCGCCGAGGAACTCGGCCAGATCGGTCGCCATTGCGATCAGCTCGGCCTGGATCCAGAGCCCGATCGAGGTCCGGCGGGAGAAGCGCTCCCGGCAGACCTCGGGGAGATTCCGGCCCGTCGCGATGCCGAGCTTCGCCGACAGCGTCTGGATCAGCATCGCCATCAGGTTCGACGCGACGATCACCCAGACGAGCGTGAAGCCGAACTTGGACCCGCCCGCAATGTTCGTCGCGAAGTTGCCCGGGTCCATGTAGGCCACGCAGGCGATGAACGCCGGGCCGAGGAAGGGCAGGATGCCCCAGCGCGAGTTGCCCTGGAGCACGCGCTCGCCTGCACCAGGCAGGCGTGGGCTCTCCGCTGCGCGGGTCGACATCATCCCCGCGTGAAGTTTAGCCTTGCCTAAGTTTCTCTGCGGAGGACGTGCAGGTCGGGCAGGTTGCGATAGCGCTCCTGAAGATCGAACCCGTAGCCCACGAACAGCTCGTCGGGCACCGTGAAGCCGACGTAGCGGACCGGCACGTCCTCCACCAGGCGGCGATAGGGGCGGTCGAGGAGGGTCACGGCGGCCAGTGAGGCGGGGTCGCGGAGCGCGAGCGTCTTGCAGAGGTAGTTGAGGGTGAGGCCTGTGTCGATGACGTCCTCGACGATGAGGACGTGGCGGCCTGCGATCTCCGCGTCCAGATCCTTGAGGAGGCGGATGCGGGCATGGCCGCCCTGGTCGGCGCCGGCCGCGTAGCTCGCGAGCTCGATGAAGTCGACGCCGTGGTGGATCCCGAGCGCGCGGGACAGGTCGGAGACGAAGACGACGCTGGCCTTGAGCGGGGCGACGAGCAGCGGCTCGCGGCCTTCGTAGTCACGGGAGATCTCGCGGCCGAGCTCGCGGACACGCGTCCGTAGCTCCTCGCTCGTGAGGTAGACCTCCCCGAGCCGCGACTCGGGGGTGAGTGGCTCGACCGGCACCATCATCCGCCCTTCTCGCCCGCGATCCGCGGCGCCATCCTGCGTCCTCAGTCGCGCCCGGGCAAAAAAGCCCGAGCACTCCCTGCGTCCTTGTCTGGCTTGCGCCTCGCGACCGAGAAGCGCGGCAATGGCACCGGCCGAGCCACTACGACGCGAGCTCGAGGTGGTATCGCTCCGCCAGGCGCTCGATGTCGCGCTTGTAGAAGAGCTTCACGCGCACGTCGGGATAGCGCTCGCGCAGCTTCCTCAGCTTGCGGTTCTTCCGCGTCACGAGCGACTGCTTCATCACCGTGACCTCCACGTACAGGTCTTGCTCAGGCAGATAGAAGTCGGGCTTGAACGCCTCGACGATCCGGCCGTTCTCGTCCTCCTCGAGGACGAAGGTCTTCGGCTCGTACTCCCAGGGCACACCGTAGTAGTCCAGGACCTTGGCGCATTCCAACTCTGCCTTGTTTGCGAAGCGGGGAGGTTCCTGGCCTCGATATGCCTGGAAATCAGGCGTTTCCAGTATCACCTGGATTCAGGGTAGCAACGGACTCGGATGGCCCTAGACTTCGCGCATGGCGACCCGTGACACGTTCACGATCGTCCAGATCTCGGATCTGCACTGCGGCACGCAGTTCTTCCTGCCGAACCTGCTCGAGCGCGCGATCACGGAGGTCAACGACATCCAGCCGGACATCGTCGTCATCTCCGGCGACCTGACGACCTTCGGCTTCAAGGAGGAGTACGCGCTCGCGAAGGAGTACGTCGACACGATCGCCTGCGAGGCCGTCGTCATCATTCCGGGCAACCACGACTCGCGTAACGTCGGCTACGTCCACTTCGAGCAGCTCTTCGGCGACCGCAATTCCGTGATGCGCGTCGGCGGGGTCACCGTTGTCGCCGTCGACTCCACGGAGCCCGACCTCGACCACGGCCAGATCGGCCGCGGCCGCTACGCCTGGATCGAGGAGAGCTTCGCCGCGCCGGCCGACCTCCGCGTCTTCGTCTGCCACCACCACCTGCTGCCGGTTCCGGGGACCGGCCGCGAGCGCAACATCATCTACGACGCCGGCGACACGATCGAGTGTCTTCAGCGCGCCGGTGTCAATCTCGTCCTTTCGGGGCACAAGCATGTGCCGTACGCGTGGCGGCTGGAGAATCTCTTCATCGTCAACGCCGGAACCGTGTCGTCCCTGCGTCTGCGCGGGAACTCACGGCCCTGTTACAACGTGATCGAGTTCTCCGGCACGCACGTCGACGTGTGGCGCAGGTACCCGTTCCACGGCCAGGAGAAGATCATCCAGTTCGCAATCGACACGCTCGAGTTCGAGAAGTACACGGCTCGAATCGAAGGCGAGGTGACCTCGCGGCGATGACACGGGCGCTGGTCGTGATCGACGGCGAGCACTACCCGCCGGTCGTGCGCGACGCGATCGCGGAGCTGCCGTACGAGGTGGTCGGCGCGTGGCTCGCGGGTGGAACGGAGAAGCTCCGCGGCGACATCGAGTACGGCGTGCCGCTCCTGGCGGCGCTCGACGACGGATTCTCGGACGCCGAGGTCGTGGTGGACATGTCGGACGAGCCGGTCCTGGGACCGCGCGAGCGTCTCCTGCTCGCAAGCCGCGTCCTGGCGGCCGGGTTGCGCTACGAGGGGGCCGACTTCCACTTCTCGCCGCCGCCGTACGCGTCGTTCCCGCTTCCGTCGCTGGCGGTGATCGGAACCGGCAAGCGTGTCGGGAAGACCGCCGTCACCGGGCACGTCGCACGCTTGCTGGCACGGGATCGCGACGTAGTCGTGGTTGCGATGGGGCGGGGCGGACCGGCGGAGCCGCAGATCGCCGCCGTACAGCCCACCCTCGCCTCGCTGCTCGACCTGTCACGTGCGGGACATCACGCGGCTTCGGACTATCTCGAGACCGCTGCACTCACCGGCGTGGTCACGATCGGCTGCCGCCGTGCAGGCGGCGGGCTGGCCGGTGCGGTGACCACGTCCAACGTCTTGCAGGGCGCGGCCCTCGCGGCGGAGCGCGAACCGGACGTCGTCGTCTTCGACGGCAGCGGCGCGGCGATTCCGCCAATCGACGTCGACGCGCGGATCCTTGTCAGTGGCCGCGGACATGACCCGCTTGCGTACCTCAACGCGTACCGCGTGCTCGTCTCGGATCTGGTCGTGCTCGTCGGTGGCGGCGACATCGGAGCGATCCGTGCGTTGAAGAAGATTCCCGTCCTGGAAGCGGAGCTCCGTCTGCGGCCGATCGCTCCGCTGCAGGGACGGCGTGTGGCGGTCTTCACCACCGGCGCTGCGCCGACAGACCATCTCGATGCCGAAGTCGTGAGCGTGTCGCGCAACCTGGCCGACCGCGCTCTGCTCAGCGAGGATCTCGAGCGGGCGGACGCCGACGTGTATCTCGTCGAGATCAAGGCGGCGGCGATCGACCTCGTGGCCGTAGCCGCGCAGGCGCGAGGCGTGCCGGTCGTCTTCGCCGAGAACGAGGTCGTCTCGCCTGAGTTGGACGACGCGATCCTGGGACTCGTTCCTGCGGGAGCCCGAGCGTGAACCATCCCCGCCACTCGGAGCCGCTGCCGCTCGGCACGCCTGATCACCCGTACTCGAAGGGACTGATGGCGCGGGCGCTCGTTGCCGTCGGCGTTCCGCTCGGGCGGGCGTACGAGCTCGCGAAGCGGATCGACCAGGATCTGGTCGAGCGCGGGGAGCAGAGCGTCGAGCTCGAGCGGGTCGAGGAGCTCGCGCTCGAGGTGCTGGGCGAGGAGCAAGGCTCGGAGGCGATGCGGCGGCTCCGCCGCTTCCGGGAGCTTCAGGAGCTCGATCTCCCTCTGATCGTGCTCGTGGGCGGGGCGACCGGCACGGGCAAGTCCACGGTCGCAACCGAGGCGGCATACCGCCTCGGGATCACGCGCGTCACGTCGACGGACTTCGTCCGGCAGACCATGCGGGCGTTCTTCTCGAAGGAGTTCATGCCGTCGATCCACTACTCGAGCTTCGAGGCGGCCGCCGGCTTGCGCGAACCGGAGCAGGCCGATGACCCCGTCATCGCCGGGTTCCTCGAGCAGACACGCAACGTGATGGTCGGCGTGCGGGCGTCGATCGAGCGCGCGCTCGAGGAGGGCTGGTCGATGGTGCTCGAAGGCGTGCACCTCGTCCCGGGGATGCTGCCGCGCATCGACGGAGCGCTCGTCGTGCAGTGCGTGCTTGCAATCGAAGACGAAGAGGAGCACAGCACGCATTTCATGGTGCGAGACGCAGGGCTCGACGGTCTGCGGCCGCACGCCAAGTACCTCGACCGGCTGGACGACATTCGTCGCGTCCAGGATCACATCGTCAGGCGCGCAAAGCGCCACAACGTGCCGGTGATCGCCAACAACGACATCAGGGAGGCGATCGATTCCGTCCTCGAGCTGGTGCTGGCGAGCGCCGAGCAGGTACAACGGGTCTGAATGGCTGAAACGATCGACGAGGCAGTCAATCTGGCAGAGCAGAAGCCTCCGACCAAGGCCCTCTGCCTTTGCGAGCAATACGTTCGTGTCACCGAAGGCGGCGCGTTGACTGCAGCACGCTGGCTCGGGCGGGCGGATCAGGATGCAGCCGAGGCAGATGCAGCCGCTGCGATGCGCGCCGTGCTCGATGACTTTCCGATCCAGGGGCGAGTCGTGATCGGCTCAGCCATGGAGGGCTCTCCGCTGCATGCGGGCGAGGACATCGGCGCGGGAGGCGAAACGGTCGATCTCGCGCTCGACCCACTCGAGGGTCGCGGCGTCGTCGCGCGTGGCGGCAACGGGGCGATGTCGATGATCGCGGTCGGCGAGCGCGGCTCGCTCCTCCAGTTGCCCGACATGTACATGCGCAAGCTGGCCGTCGGCCCACGTGCGCGCGGCTCGATCGATCTCCTCAAGTCGATGGGCGAAAACGTGCAGGCGATCGCGGATGCATTCGGACGCAGGCCCAATGACATCACGACGATCGTGCTCGACCGTCCGCGTCACCACGATCTGATCGAGGAGATACGCGCCTCGGGCGCACGGATCAAGCTGATCCAGGACGGCACCGTCACCGCGTCGATCTCTGCAGCAATTCGTGGCACCAACGACCACATGGCTGTCGGGATCGGCGGGACGCGGCAGGCGATCATGTCCGCCGCCGCGCTGCGCTGTCTCGGGGGCGAATTGCAGGCACAGCTCTGGCCGACGTCGCGCCGCGAGATCGACGAGGCACGCGAGCTCGGGATCGAGGACGCGACGCGCGTCTTCACGACCGAAGAGCTTGCTCCCGGGGAGGTGATCGTCGCTGCGACGGGCGTCTCGAACGGAGATCTGCTGCGCGGGGTCCGCTTCCTCACCGACTCGGCGCGCACCCACTCGCTCGTCATGTGCACGCGCTGCAACTGGGTGCGCTTCACCGACGGGATCCACTTCTTCGCCCGCGACCGGCGCGAGGAAGTCCGGCTGCTGGGCTACTAGCTAGACTCGAAGAGCGATGCCCACAAAGGAAGAAGTCTTCGAGGCGCTGAAGCAGGTCGAGGATCCCGAGCTCGGGATGGACATCGTCGAGCTTGGATTGCTCTACGACGTCGAGGTGGACGGGCCGCGCATCAAGGTGATCCATAGCCTCACGTCGATGGGCTGCCCTGCAGGCCCGATGATCCAGGAGGACATCGTCCGCACCGCCCGCGAGATCAACGGGGTCGAGGACGTGGAGATCGAGCTGACCTGGGATCCGCCCTGGACGCCCGATCGCATGTCCGACGACGCCAAGTTCATTCTCGGCATCGGCTAAGCGGACTCGT
>DAINSN010000138.1:0-6742 GCA_036741295.1 Gaiellaceae bacterium | reverse complement strand
GCGTTCAAGCGGACGACGATCCTCGGCTACGAGATCCCGTGGAACAACTTCGACTTCGCGTACCAGGCCTACTTCGCGCTGCAGGAGTCGCACATCGAGAAGAAGGTCGCAGCCCTGTCGAAGTACGCGTCGCAGCAGCACCGCCGCTACAGCGATCCGGAGTACATCCGGAACGTCGCCAGGACCCACGGAATCAACGTCAACCGCGAGTTTGCAGAGGTTTTCGAGGTCTATCGGGTCGTAACCTGACCCCCGCGGGCGTCCGTCTGGCACTCTCGCTTGAATCCCTACGTCATCTCGCCCACAACCGAAGGAGTCCAATGCCCCTGACCCAGACGCAACTGGCAAGTGAGGTCGCCGACCGTAGCGGCCTGAGCAAGAGCGACGCCAAGGCCGCGCTTGCGGCGTTGGAGGAGGTCGTCCTCGAGCAACTCGCGGACGCCGAGAAGGTGCGGATCGGCGGTTTCGTTCAGCTGGTCGTGCGCGTCAAGGAGGCGACGAAGCCGCGGCAGGGTCGCAATCCCGCGACGGGCGAGGAGATCACGATTTCGGCAAAGCCGGCCTCTGTCGCGGTCAAAGCCCGGCCGCTGGCGAAGGCGAAGGCGGCACTGCCGTCCGTGCAGAAGGCGCGCAAGCGCCTCGCCTAAGAGCGAAGAGGGGCCCGACTACTAGCGAACGACGACGTCGGCAACGGCGTCGTCGATCGCCTGCAAGGTCGCATCGTCGAGCTCGATGCCGGACGCGCCCGCGTTCTCCTCGACCTGCTCCGGGCGCGATGCACCCACGATTGCCGACGCGACGTTCTCTTCGCGCAGCACCCAGGCGAGGGCGAGCTGGGCCATGGTGATCCCGAGCCCTTCTGCGATCGGCGCCAGCCGCTGCACCGCCCGCAGCACGTCGTCGTCGCGGAAGCGATCCATCGACCAGCCCATCTGGTGCGACGCCGCGCGGGTGCCGGCCGGAGGTTCTTCGCCCGGCTTGTACTTTCCGGTCAGCGTGCCCTGGGCGAGCGGCGACCAGACGACCTGCGAGATGCCGTTCTCCTTGCAGAGTGGGATGACCTCGCGTTCGGGGACGCGGTACAGGAGCGAGTACTGCGGCTGCGACGAGACGAACTTCTCGACCCCGGGGACGAGCGCGAGCGCTGCGCGGATCTGGTCGGCGGTCCACTCGCTGAACCCGATGTAGCGCGCCTTGCCCTGCCGCACGACCTCGGTGAGCGCCTCCATCGTCTCCTCGAGCGGCGTCTGCTCGTCGTAGCGGTGGCACTGATAGAGATCGACGTAGTCCGTGCGCAGCCGGGCGAGCGAGGCGTCGATCTGCTTGAAGACCTGTTCGCGTGACAGGCCGCGGTCGCCGTTCATCGGGAAGTAGAGCTTGGTCGCGAGGATGTACGAGTCGCGAGGTCGCTCGGCGAGTACCTCGCCGAGGAATTCCTCCGCACCACCGCTCGAGTAGACGTTCGCCGTGTCGATGAAGTTGAGCTCGAGCTCGAACGCCTTGGCGACGCACGCTTCGGCCTGGGAGTTGGAGATGCCGCCGCCGAAGGTCAGCCAGGAGCCGAGGCTGATCTCGGAGACGACGAGGTCACTGGAGCCGAGGCGGCGGTAGCGCATAGGGAAGCTCTAGCATGGCCGGTCATGCGTGCGCGGCGGCTGGGAACGGAAGGGCCCGAGGTCTCGGTGGTCGGCCTCGGCTGCAACAACTTCGGGATGAGGGTCGATCTCGAGGGAACGCGTGCCGTCGTCGACGCAGCCCTCGACGCCGGTGTCACGCTCTTCGACACCGCCGACATCTACGGCGGCCAGGGCGGTAGCGAGTCCTTCCTCGGTGAGGTGCTGGCAGGCCGGCGCGACAGCGTCGTGCTTGCGACGAAGTTCGGCGGCGACATGGGCGACGGGACCGACGCGCGCGGCTCTCGCGCGTACATCCACAAGGCCATCGATGCATCGCTGCAGCGGCTGCGCACCGACGTCGTCGATCTCTACCAGTACCACACGCCCGACAACGTCACGCCGTTCGAGGAGACGTTCGGTGCGCTGGACGAGCTCGTGCGTGCAGGGAAGGTGCGCTACGTGGGCCACTCGAACCTGGACGCAGCCCAGGTCGAGGAGGTCGACTCGATCTGCCGCAAGCACGGTTATGCGCGGCCGGTGAGTGCGCAGAACCAGTATTCGCTGCTCCACCGCGAAGCGGAGGAGGAGCTCCTGCCGACGTGCGAGCGGCTCGGGATCGGCGTGCTGCCGTACTTCCCTTTGGCGAGCGGTCTGCTCACCGGCAAGTACCGCCGTGGCGAGCAGCGCCCGGAAGGCACTCGCCTCGCTGGGCGAGAAGAAGTGTTCACCGATGAGACGTTCGACCGGCTCGAGGCACTGGAGGACTTCGCGAAGGAGCGTGGCCTGACGCTGCTGCAGGTCGCGATCGGCGGGCTGCTTGCACAACCGGCGATCGTCTCCGTGATCGCCGGCGCGACGAAGCCGGAGCAGGTGCGCGCGAACGTCGAGGCTGCCGAGTGGGAGGCCGCAGCGGACGACGTTGCCGCGCTGAACAGCCTTCGTTAGGGGCGGCGCAACGTCACTTGCCGGCGAGGTGGTCTCGCCACGACCAGCGAGGCTCGTACCCCAGCATGCTCCGTGCCTTCTGGATCGAGAGGAGAGTGTCGAAGTCGCCCGCGGTCGGACGGTAGGGCACCGCCGGGTACACCTCTGCCATCAGCTCGTGGTTCGGGCGGTTCATGACGGTGTCGGCCGCAGCGACGATGAAATGCTCGGCGCCTATGTCGGCTTCGAGCGCGAGCCGGCAACTCTCGGCGACATCGCGCGCGTCGACATAGCCCCAGAGATTCCAACGTCGCAGGCTCGGGTCGTCCCAATAGGACGGAAACCGCTCGTAGTCGTGGGGCTCCATGATGTTGGAAAACCGGAGCGCGACGTGCGGCGTGCCGGTCCACCGATGCAGTTGCCGGCCGAGCTCCTCCGAGAGCACCTTCGAGAGCGCGTAGCTCGACTCGGGATAAGCCGGGTGGTCCTCGTCGATCGGCGCATATGCAGGCTGCTCGCGTTCGAACGGCAGGCCGAGGATCGTCTCGCTGGAGGCCCAGACGACCCGACGCAGGCCGACCAGCCGGGCCGCCTCGAAGACGTTGTACGTGCTGAGTATGTTCGTCCGGAACGTCGTCTCCTCGGTGCGGATTCCGGGCGCAGGGATCGCCGCAAGGTGAACCACGGCATCGCTACCCGCCAGGCACTCGACGGTCTGGCCGAAGTCCGTCAGGTCGACCAGCAGAGACGCCGCCGCTGATTCGGTGGGCGGCGCGACGTCGACCGCGAGCACGTCGTGCTCGCGGTCGAGCAGAGCGCGGACGACCGCCCGTCCGGCCTTGCCGCTGGCGCCGGTGACCACGATCCTCGACAAGGAGCGAAGCTTACGAGCGTCCGGGTGTCCCAACTGGCCACTGTCTTGGGGTCAGACCCCAAGACATGTCGCGATGGGGCAAAAGGGCTGCAAACGGCACCTTTAGTGTCGCAAAGGCGCTGTGACGCAGGTGTGTCTGATTGGTGACGATTGGAGGTCGGTTTGCCACCGCTCGGCAGAATCGGCGCGATGGGTCGTCCCGCCGCCGAGCACGATGTTCCCGCTGCGGTCGTCGACGTGGGCTGGGTCAACGGGCTCGCGGCGATCCGCTCGCTCGGGCGTGCGGGGATCCGTGTGCTCGCCGTCGATCACCGTCCGAGCGCGCTCGGGTTCCGTTCGCGCTACGCGGAACCGCTCCTCAGCCCCGACGCGCACGCCGACCCGACGCGATTCGTCGCGTCGATCCGCGCGCTCGGCCAGGTCGTCGTCTTTCCCACGCACGACGAGCAGCTGAATCTGATCGCGCAGCACCTCGGCGATCTCGAGGTGCTCGCCCCTTTCCCCGACTGGGAGATCCTCGAGCGGGTGCAGAGCAAGCGCGCCCAGCTCGACCAAGCCTTGGCTGCCGGCGTCGACGTACCGCAGACGCACTATCCCCGGACCGCCGCCGAGGCTCGGGCGGCCGCAGAGGAGATCGGATTGCCGGTACTCGTCAAGCCGGAACATCCCGTCGCCTTCAAGCAGCGCTTCCGCCGGCAGGCTTTCCGTTGCGAGACCCTGGACGAGGTCGAGGACGCCTACATGCGAGCCGAGGAGTTCGGAGCGATGGTGCAGGAGCTCATCCCCGGCGAAGACGACGCGCTCTACACCGTCGGCAGCTACGTCGCGCGCGACGGCCGGCCCCTCGGCGTGTTCTCCGGCCGGAAGCTCAGGCAGACGCCGCCCGGCATCGGCACCTGCCGCGTCGGCGAAGCCGTTTGGGTGCAGGACGCCGTCGACGCGGCGCTGCGGCTGCTCGATGCGTTCGGCTATTTCGGTCTGTCGCAGGTCGAGTTCAAGCGCGATCCGCGCGACCGGAAGTTCAAGCTGATGGAGATCAACCCGCGGCTTTGGCAATGGCACGGGCTTGCGGCGGCGTGCGGCATCGATCTGCCGCGGATCGCCTATGCCGACCTCGTCGGCGAGACGCCGGACCAGGCCACGATGAACGGGGAAGGCAAGCGCTGGGCGATCACGCTGCTGCCCGGTGAGAGCCCGGCCTTCCAGCGACCGCCCTACGTCGACGCCGTCTTCGCGCGTGACGACCCGAAGCCGGCCGCGGTCCACCTCGCGCGGGTCGTGCGGAGCGCGCTCCGATGATTCCCGCCGCGATCGAGCGCCGTGCCCGCTGGGTGCTGGATTCGATCGGCGCGACGGACGTCGGCTTCGGCGACGACCTGCCGTACGACGCTGACGCGTGGGAGCAAATCGAACGTGGCGAACGTCCCGAGGGCGATGACGTTGCCGAAGGCTTCTTCCACCTTGCGCGCGTCGAGGAGAAGAAGGCGGGCCCGAGAGACGAGCACGGTCGCTTCCGGGCGGAGTGGTCGTGTCTCGACCCGCTCGATCCGCCGCTCGAGCGGCTGCGCCGCAGACTCGGCGTCGTCGCAGACGGGGAACAGCCGCGCTTCACGGTCGCGCTGACGCACGACGTCGACACCCCCTGGCGCTGGACGCGGATCGGCCTGCGGGGTGCGGCTGCGCGGCTGAAGCAGGACGTCCGCAGCGCGCGGCTCGGGCCGGCCGTGCGCGAAGCCACAGGTCTGGCGGCTGCGCCGCTGCATCGCGTGCGCGGGACCGACCCGAACTGGCGGTTCGAGCAGATCGTCGCGGAAGAACGCCGCCGCGGCGCGACGGGCTCCACGTTCTACGTGATCGCGAGCCACCACGACCCGCACGACGGAGCCGCGCCCGAGGAATACAGCCGGCTCCGGCCGCGTCTCGTCGACACGCTCCTGCACGTCGGTGCCGAGGTGGGTCTGCACGGCAGTTACGCGGCGGCCGACGACCCGGTCCGCCTTGCTACGGAGAAGCAAAAGCTCGAGGCGCTCGCGGGCCCGATCGCCGGCCACCGCTACCACTACCTCCGCGCGGATCCGCACCGGAACCTCGCGCCGCTCGCGGCCGCCGGCTTCCGGTACGACACGACGCTCGGGTTTCCGGATGCGGTCGGCTTCCGCGCCGGCATCGCGCGCCCGTTCCGCCCGTGGAACTTCGAACGGGACGAACCGCTCGACCTCGTCGAGGTCCCGCTCGCAGCGATGGATGCAACGCTCGCGGAAGAGCGCTACCTCGGCCTGTCGGCGAAGCGCGCCGAGCCGCAGTTGATGAGACTGCTGGACTGGGCCGCCGAGCACGGTGGCGCATTCGCCGTCCTCTGGCACCCGGACCGTTTCGATCCCGTCACGTCCGGCGGGTGGGACAGGCTCTACTCGAGGCTGCTGGACGGGGTCCAGGAACGCGGCGGCAGCTGTGTCCCGGCCGCCGAGCTCGTGTCGTCCCATTCGACCTGATCGAAGTAGCGCAGCGCACGGCGCGTCGGCCGCGCCTGCGCGCCCAGCTGCATCAGCTCTTCACGTGAGATCTCGCCGAGCGCGCTCTTGACGCCGAGGTACGGGATGTTCAGGTCCTCCTGGTACACGATCGTGGAGATGCGCGGATTGATCTCGATCACGTGGTCGCCGACGAGCTGGATGTTGAAGAAGTACTCGATGTCGAGCTCGGCGACGATGCGCTGCGCGATTTCCATCAACCAGTGGTCCTGCAACGTCTCGAAGTACATCGCGAGGCCGGCACGCATCGACTCGCGCGTCTTGGCATGGCCGAGCAGAACCTGGCCCGAGCGCGCGATCCCGTCAACGGTTCGCTCGCGACCCTGCGCGAGCTCCATCACCAGCAGGTCGGGCCCGCCCTCTTCGGGCAGGAGCTCCATGACGTCCTTGAGCCGCATGGCGAGGTTGCCGGGGCGCTCCTCGATCAGCTGCTTCGCACGGTCGACACTCGCGTCGAGGACACGAAAGCCGCGTGAGCCCGAGCTGAACACCGGCTTGAAGCAGACCGGGCGTTCGGGATAGCCGAGCTCTTCCGCTGCGAGGGCGAGCGCCCGGCTGCCGCTCACTCTGCGCGAGGCCGGCGCGCGCAGGCCGAGGCGCTCGAGCAGCGCGTAGGTCGCCGCCTTGTCGTTCGCCGTTCGGATCGTGTCCGGCGGCGAGACCATCACCGTCGTGCCCATGAAGCGCTCGCGCGCATCCGCGAGCCCTTGGAGATCATGGGAGGACTGCGGGAGGACCGCGTCGATGTTCTCGCGACGCACGACGTCGAGCACAGCGTCAGCGAACGCCGGATCGTT
>DAINSN010000137.1:0-6825 GCA_036741295.1 Gaiellaceae bacterium | reverse complement strand
GACGTGAAGATCGTGAAGCTGCCGCCGCGCCGTCCGCGTTACAAGCAGGTCCTCGCCGACGGCGAACGCCTCCGGCAAGCCTTCGCGCAGCGTCTGGACAAACGAGAGAAGGAGGACTAGTGGCCGGATACGACATCGCCGACGTGAGCGAGCTCGACGCGGAGGGTCCCGGCGGCATGGTGCGGAAGGTCCGGCGCGCGGTCGGCGCGAAGGCGTTCGGCTGCAACTACTTCATCTTCCCGCCGAATCAGGAAGGTCACGAGCACAACCACGCAAACTCGAACGAGGAAGAGATCTATTTCGTGGTCAAGGGCTCCGGCACGATGCGCATCGACGGCGAGGAGGTCGAACTGCACCCCGGCCGCTTTGTCCGCGTCGATCCGGCGGCGACCCGCGTGCCCGTCTCTGGCGCCGACGGCCTCGAGTTCGTCACGATCGGCGCTCCGCTCGACCGTCAGTACGAACCGCCCTCGTGGGGCTAGGAGGAGCAATGCACACGATCGAACTGTCCGATGAAGAGCTCAAGCTCTTGCACGCCGCGCTGCACTCGTACCTTGACGATTTCGGCCATGAAGAGGCCGACGTCCTGCGCAGTGTCAAAGCCGTGATCGCGAAGCTGCCACAGCCGGCGTGATTCGTCGTCCTCTGGGCGCCTACAAAACAAGATTCTCTGGAAACGCCGTCTCGCTACTGAAGCGTTCGAGGCGGTAGGGCGTCAGGTCGAGCGACGATTCGCCACGGAGCAATTCCTCCGCCACGGCGCGGCCCACCGCCGGGGACTGCATGAAGCCGTGTCCGGAGAAGCCGCACGCGGCATAGAGGCCATCGCCCACAGGACCGATGATCGGGTGCGCGTCCGGTGTCATGTCGTACAGGCCGGCCCACGCGCGGGCGATGCGCGTGCCCGCCGCCGGTGGATAGCGATAAGCGAGCCGCTCGAGCCTGTCGGCGAACACCGATTCGTCCACCGTCTCCTCGAAGCCCCACCGCGGCACGGCGTCCGCCATCGCGATGCGAAGACAGTCGTCGCGACGGCGGAAGTGAAACCCCGACTCGGCCTCGATCACCATCGGCAGATCGTCGGGTAGACCTTCGATCGGCTCGGTCTCGAGCAACTGGCGCGCGAGCGGTCGGATCGGCAGCTCGACGCCGAACTCGCCGGAGTACGCGCCTGCCGCAACGACGAGCACGTCTCGCTCGAGCTCGCGCGCATCGGTCCGCTCCTGGACATCCACTCCCAGCTCGGCCGCGCGGCGGACGACCTCGCGCGTGAGCGCCGGGGGATCGGCGACACCGTCGGTCGCGCAGAAGACCGCCCCGAGCACATCGCCCCCAGCCAGGCCCGGCACGAGGTGGGGATCGACCCGCTCGACCGGGACGCCGAGCTCGGCCTGAAGCTCGCGGCGCTCCTCCAGCTCGGCGAGACCCGCCTCCGTCGTGGCGAGGAAGAGGTAGCCGACCTGCTGGAACCACGCGGCGCCGAGCTCCTCGAAGAACGCGATCGACTCCTGTGCGAGCCGAACTTCGGCGGCCGACGAAAACTGCTGCCGCACGCCACCCATCGCCTTCCCCGTCGAGCCGGACGCGATTTCCGCGCGTTCTGCGAGCACCACGTCACGCGCGCCGAGGAGCGCGAGGTGATAGGCGATGCACGCTCCTACGGAACCGGAACCGGCGACGACGATTCGAGCCATTGCTCGAGCTCCCTCCGCTCTTCGTCGGTCAGCATCCGCAGCGGCCGGCGCACGTCCGGCCCGATCGGCACGCCGCGCCTCGCCAGCACGACCTTCGCCGCTGCCTGGAACGGAAAGCGCTCGAGAGCTACACGCACGGGAGCGAGGTCGGAGCTGCCGGGCTCCCGCACGGCTGCGGCGACGAGCTCCGGAAACGTCGAGGCGAGCGCCGACACCGCCCCGGTTGCGCCCGCAGCAAGCCCTTGCGGAAGCAGCGCCTCCGGGCCGACGAAGATGTCCAGGCCTTCGATCAGGTACGGGGCAAACCGTTCCCAGGGCGTATCGGAGACCTTCAGGCCGCGGAAATTCGGCGCGGCTTCGCGCAGTCGTTCGATGACGGGAACCGGCACCGCATAGCCGCTCCGCGCAGCGAACTCGTAAACGTAGAACGGCGTCGGCGCACAAGCACGTGCAGCCGCGCCGAAGTGCGAGAGCAGCGCCGTCTCGTCGAGTGTGAAGTACGGCGGCGCCATTACCGCAACGGCGTCCGCTCCGACGTCGGCGGCGTGTGCCGCGAGCTCGACCGTGTCCCAGGTCGACTGCGCGCCACAGTGCACCGCCACGAGCAGGCGTCCGTTCGCGGCCTCCACGAAGAGCTGCGCCGCACGCATGCGCTGCTCCACAGGGAGGAGAAAACCCTCGCCGGTCGACCCCAAGGCGAGCAGACCGTCCAGCCCACCGGCCAGGAGGAAATCCACGTAGGGCGCGATCGCATCCTCGTCGAGGGCCTCTCCCGCGTCCCTGAGGGGCGTCAGCGCCGCCGCCAGTGCTCCTCGCAGCATGGACCAACTCTAAGCTGAAGCCGTGGCCGGCCTGAAGATCGAACGCGACGGACACGTCCTGCGGGTCACGCTCGCGCGGCCCGAGCGCCGTAACGCCTTCGACGCCGCGCTGATCGCCGAGCTCACCGAAGCGTTCGCGGACGTCGGTGACGCCCGCGCCGTCGTCCTCGCCGGAGCAGGCCAGAGCTTCTGTGCGGGCGCGGACGTCGACTGGCAACGATCCGCGATCGATCTCTCGTACGAGGAGAACGTCGAGGACGCACTGCGTCTCTACCGCATGTGCGAGACGATCGACCGGTGTTCCGCGCCTGTGGTCGCGCGCGTGCACGGGTACGCCCTCGGGGGCGGCTCGGGTCTCGCTGCGTGTGCCGACATCGCGCTCGCCGCGCCCGATGCGGTGTTCGGTTTCTCCGAGGTCAAGCTCGGGATCATTCCCGCGGTCATCTCACCGTTCGTCCTGCCGAAGATCGGCGCGCATGCGCGGCGCTACTTCCTCACCGGCGAACGCTTCGACGCCGAGACCGCCCTACGGATCGGCCTGATCGAGGAGATCGCCGACGATCTCGACGCTGCGGTCGACCGCGTGCTCTCCGAGTTGCTGACGGCGGGGCCCGAGGCGGTGCGCGAAGCGAAGCGGCTGATTCGCGAGCGGTCGGCCGGCGAGGAGACGGCGCAGATCGCAGCACGGCTGCGCGCGGGCGCGGAAGGACAGGAGGGCCTGCGCGCCTTCCTCGATCGGCGAGAGCCCGGGTGGCGCTAGCGCTGTCAGAGCCGCGCTTCGCAGGCCGCGGTTAGCCTCGGCCTGTGCGCAGGCTGTTGCTACTGACCGGGGCGATCGTCCTCGTCGACACCATGTTCTTCGCAGCGTTGACGCCGCTGCTCCCGCATTACGTCCACGAGTTCCACCTCGGCAAAGCCGGCGCGGGCGTGTTGCAGGCCATGTATCCCGCAGGTGCGCTGGTGGCGGGAATCCCCGGCGGGATTGCGGCAACACGCTTCGGCGTGAAGCCCACCGTGTTGATCGGGCTCTCGCTGCTCGCGCTGACGACGGTCGCCTTCGGGCTCGCGGATTCCGTCTGGACGCTGGACCTGGCGCGCTTCCTGCAGGGAATCTCGAGCGCGTTCTCGTGGACCGGCGCCCTTACCTGGCTTGTCGCTGCCGCGCCGGCCGGCCGGCGCGGCCAGCTGATCGGATCCGCATTCGGCGCCGCGATCGCGGGAGCGCTCTTTGGGCCCGTGCTGGGGGCGATCGCGTCTTTCACCGGAACCGGGCCGGCATTCGGCGCAGTCGCAGGGATCGCACTCGTGCTCGCCTGCGCTGCCGCGGCGACGTCCACCCCGACGCCGCAACGCCCGCAGCCTCTCTCGACGCTCGTGAACGCGCTTCGCCGCAACCGAACGATCCAGACCGGAGTCTGGCTCTGCCTCCTCCCCGCTCTCTGCTTCGGCACGCTGTCGGTCCTCGCCCCCTTGCGTCTCTCGGCCCTCGGCTGGGGCGCAGCGGCAGTCGGCGCGACCTACCTCGTCTCGGCCGCGTTCGAAGCCGCGTGGGCGCCGGTGCTGGGACGGCTCTCCGACCGGCACGGCCGCATGCCCCCGCTCTTCGGCGCCCTGGCTGCCTCGGCCCTGGTCGCGTTTCTGCTGCCCTGGCCGCGCCACGCCTTGCTGCTGGCGTTCCTAATCGTCTGCGCCGGCTTCGCCTTCGCCAGCTTCTGGACGCCGGCCATGTCGTTGGTCACGGACGCGGCCGAGGAGAGTGGGCTCGAATACGGCTACGCGTTCGCGCTGGTCAACGTCGCCTGGGCGCCGGGTCAGGCGGGCGGAGCGGCGATCGGGGGGGCGCTCGCGTCGGCCACGAGCGACGCGGTGCCCTACTGTGCGCTTGCCGCTCTCTGCCTGGTGACGCTCGCCGCACTGATGCGCTACAAGGAAACCGCCGTGCCGCTTACCGCCGAGCGGTAGAGCGCGTCGATGGCGCGCGCCTGACCAACGGCGTCCTCGCGCCCCAAGAGAGGATCGATAACGCCCCGGATAGCGTCGCTGAGGTTCTCGATTTCGAGTCGATAGGAGTCGGCGGGCTCGACCTCGATCCGCTCCATCCCGGCGTCGCGGCGAAGCTCGATCACCGGCTCGCGGCAGTGCCATGGATCGTCCAGGAAGAGCGACCCATCGCTCCCGATCACCTCGAGCTCGTCACGCTCGGGAAGGGTCGTCCCGCAGTCGAACTGGGCGAAGACGTCGCCCGGGAAGCGCATCGTGCCTGTGAAGACCCAGTCGGTGCCGCTCGGGCCGACGAACTGCTGCCCGTACACCTGCTCGGGCTCACCGGCGAGCAAACGGGATCCGCTGACGCAGTAGCAGCCGACATCCATCAGACTGCCGCCCTCCACCTCCGTCCGCAGGCGGATGTTCTCCGCGTCGTGCAACGAATAGCTGAAGCAGGAGCGGACGAGCCGCACGTCCCCGATCGCGCCCTCGTTCACGAGCTGACGGAGCCGTTTGGTCTGAGGGTTGTGGCGGTACATGAACGCCTCCATCAGGATTCGCTGCGCCTTCTCCGCCGCGTCGAATGCAGCCTCGACGTCGCCGACGTGCCTGCTCATCGGCTTCTCGCAGAGCACGTGCTTTCCCGCTTCGACTGCGCGGATCGACCACTCGCAGTGCAGCGTGTTCGGCAGCGAGATGTACACGGCCTCGATATCGGCGTCCTCGAGCAACGCCTCGTAAGAGCCGTACGCGCTCTCGATCTGCCATTCCCGCGCGTATTCCTCCGCCCGTCGCAGATCGCGGCTCGCCACGGCTCTGAGCTCGACCTTCTCCGAGGCATGCGCGCCGGGAATGACCTTCCGGTTGATGTCCGCGGTCGACAGGATTCCCCACTTGACCGCTGCGCCTACCCCCATGACGACTCTGTCATGTACTTCATTCGCCATCGGTCAGGCTGCGGAACGTCAGCTGCTCGCGGCGACCGCTAGCGCTCGACTGCACGATCGCCTCGCCGATCTCTGACGCGCGATAGCCGTCCTCGAACGTGGCGCCGTGCGGTGCGACGTCGCTGCCGTCGGCGATCGAACGCAGGAGGTGATGCACCTCGTGCACGAAGGTATCTCCCCAGCCGATGATGTGCCCAGGCGGCCACCAGAAGTCCATGAACGGATGGTTCGCCTCCGTCACGAGCACCGTCCTGAAGCCGCGCGTGCGGTCCTCGCCATCGAGAAAGACCTGCAGCTCGTTCATGCGCTCCATGTCGAAGCAGAGCGAGCCGCGGGAACCGTTGATCTCCCACTGAAACGCGTTGCGCCGTCCGAGCGCGAGGCGCGTCGACTCGATCGTCCCGACCGCGCCGCTCTCGAACTCGACAGCCGCCTCGATCGCGTCGTCCACCTTGCGGCCGCTCACGAATGTCTTCACGATGCCGGCGACCGAACTGAACTCGCCGACGAGGTAGCGCGCGAGGTCGATCACGTGCGTACCGAGATCGCCGAGCGCGCCGGATCCCGCCTGGTCCGGATCGAAGCGCCACGTGTCGAGCGTCGGGTCGTCGCCCCAGTCCTGCAGGTAACGGCCGCGGAAGTGGCGGAGCTCTCCGAGTGCGCCCTCGTCGATCAGCTCGCGCGCGAGCCGCACCGCGGGGACGAAGCGGTAGTTGAACCCGCACAGATGCTTGACGCCGGTCGCGGCGACGCGGCGCCACACCTCGTAGCTCTCGTCGGCCGTGCGCCCGAGCGGCTTCTCGCAGAGGAGGTGCTTGCCCGCTTCGGCGGCGGCGATCGTCGGCTCGGCATGTAGTGAGTTCGGGCCGCCGTTGTCGAAAAGCCCGATCCGCTCGTCCGTGACGATGTCGTGCCAGTCGGTCGTCCACCGCTCGTAGCCGTATCGGCGCGCCGCCGCAGCGACCGCATCCTGGTTCCGCCCGGCGATCGCGACGAGACGTGGCACGAGCGGGGGCGGCGACGCCATGTACTCGACCTTGCGGAACGCGTTCGAGTGCGCCTTCCCCATGAACGCGTAGCCGAGCATGCCGACGCCGATCTCTGCCACTGCGCGATAGTACGCAGGTCATGGGGAACGCCGTCAAATGGGGAGTCCTCTCGACCGCCAGCGGCACGCCGTGACCAAGGCCGAGGCGCGCGAGCGGGCGGCGGCCATGCTCGTCGAGGCCGGCATCGTGCTCACCCCACACGAGCGCGAGAAAATCGAGATCGCGGACTTCGGTCTGGGCCGACTCGACGAAATCGGACTTCAGATCGTCGTTTACGTGAACACCGATCGCGTGTGCGCGAAGGAGCTCGTGCTGTTCCCGCACCAGC
>DAINSN010000136.1:0-6838 GCA_036741295.1 Gaiellaceae bacterium | reverse complement strand
AGCAGTCCTGGATTCGAACGTGTGTGACCATGTTTCCGCGGAACTTGGTGCGCCGGACAGTGCAGCCACGGCAGCCACGAATGAACATGCCGTCGGCGTGGTAGTTCGCGAGGTCGCTTGACGTCGAGCCGAAGATCGTGGCACCGTCGACCAGCAGATTGTTGCCGATCAGCTTCGTCGTGCAGCCCTCGTCACGGGGAGCCTGACATGGGCCGAAGGTTCCCCCGATCACGGAAACGTTCGACGAGGGAGGGTAGGGAGACCCGGAGTTCGACAAAATTTCGAATGTGCGGCCGGCAATGTTTCGCCACTCGACGTCTGCCGTTCCGTCCCATGCGCGCAGATAGCCGACGGCCATGTCGCGCACTGTCACGTGCTGCGCCGCAGGAATCGTCAGCTGCGCCTGTCCAAAGTCGATCTGAGCAACATTCACGCTTGCTCCTGGTGCAGGCTTGAACACCACGTGCGCAGATGTCTTTCCGGCATCGTAAGCAAGGCGCTGATACGGATAGCTTCCCGACCCGATCTCGACCGTCTGACCCGGAACCGCGACGATGTAAGCACGACCGAACGTCTGGCACGGGGCAGCCTGCGTGCAAGGGTTCGTGTCGCTGCCCGCCGGCGAGGCTGTGGTGGGGGCTACGAATAAGTCGGCCGAGGCACCCGTCGGGCAGGGCGCGGTCGACCCGCTCACCTCAGTCCGTGCCGACCGATTCCCCGCTGCGTCAAAGGCATCTACCGCGAACGTGTACGTGGTCGCGCAGGCCAAACCGGAGATCGTGAAGTCCGTCGAAGCGGTCGAACCGACGCTGACGCCGTTCTCATACACGCCGTACCCAACAACAGCCACATTGTCTGAAGACGTAGACCACTCCAGCGCTACGCCAGTCGCGCCGGCGCCAATGATCCCCACCCCCAACGGGGAAGTCGGCGGAAGCACAT
Organism: Gaiellaceae bacterium; assembly: GCA_036741295.1. GTDB lineage: Bacteria > Actinomycetota > Thermoleophilia > Gaiellales > Gaiellaceae > 3-1-20CM-4-69-9. Next base: position 5,896 of record DAINSN010000136.1, on the reverse strand, counting down.
CCTCAGGCGAGCTGCTCGTGTGCCTTTCCGGTACAACCGGCGGCCCGGAGGGACTGGACGGCGTTTCGTTGTGACCTGGCCCCGGCGCCGTGGCGGGCGGCTGGAAGCAGGGCGCCGTCGACCCAGTGACGCTCGCCCGGCTCGAATGGTTGCCGGCTGCGTCGTAGGCGTCGACCGCGAAGCTGTAACTCCTCCCGCAGGTCAGCCCGCCGAGCGTGTACCCGCGCGAGTGGGCCGTGCCGATCGCTGTCCCGTTCACGTACACGCCGTAGCCAACCACGCCCACGTTGTCGCTTGATGTAGACCATGACAGCGAGAAACTCGTCTTCCCTGCCGGCATAGCCGCGAGCCACGACGGCCTCGAAGGGGCGGTGCTGTCAACCGGAGAATGCGACGCGCCAGTTGCCTCCGGCTGCTGCGGGCAAGGCGCCGTCGACCCGGTTGCGCTCGCCCGCTTTGAATGGTTGCCGGCGGCATCGTAGGCGTCGACGGCGAAGCTGTAGCTCCTCCCGCAGGCCAGGCCGCTCAGCGCATAGCCGCGCCAGGAGGCCGTTTCGATCGTGAACCGCGAGACTGCGCCGGCAGCTACCCCATTTACGTAGACGCCATAGCCGACCACGCCTACGTTGTCGCTAGAGGCAGACCACGACAACGACACGCTCGCGTGGCCCGAATTCGCGATCGCAACCCGAAGCGGCGTCGACGGCGGAAGCAGGTCTGGACTGGGCGCAGCGCTCACCGCGCCTTTCGCCGATCCGATAGTTCCTGCGCCGACACAGACGGCAAGCAGGAACGCAAGAAGCCCGGTACGACGGGACGAATATGCAGCGGTGGCTTGGGAGATGTTCCCTCCTAAGAAAGTCGCGGTCGGCGCAGTGCTAGGGCGGCGTTGAGATCGAGACGCCGGCTGCTTCGATTGGCGACCACCGTAGACAGGGGGCCGGACGTCACGCAAAGAAGACGCTAAACCGCACAAGAAGGCGCTTGACGTACTCCCCCTCATTCCCAGACGCCGCCGCTCGAAGAAGAAAAAGCGTCGTCGGGAACCGCTGCCATAGTTGGGTTGTGCAGGAAACGGCATCAGCATTGGTTCCGCCTTTCAAGTCGCCGGCATTCGGCGAGCCGGACGCGGCTGTTAGGGACTTGGAGCCGATCAGCCCTGAGCTGGTCCTCGTCTCGCCGCCTGACGTCGCGCGCCGTGCGCGACAGTTGCTATCGGAGGCGCCACACGTCTACGAGGTCTGGGCGCGCGAAGGTGGCGGCGCGCCGACCTCACCCGTCGGCTCCGCTGCAGCGGAGCCGATTGCGGACGCTGCGCCTCGTGTTCTCGGCTTTACCCTCGCCGAGGTACCCGCGCCGCGCAGACGGAGAGTGTCCCGTGCGGCGACGGCCGCCGTTGTCCTCGTCGCTGTTGCGGTCGGGGCGGGAGGCTTCGTCGCCGGAACGTATTGGGACAACGGTGTGTTCCCAGAACAGGCCCGGCTCGCCGGGCACGTCGTTGCGGTATCGCCCGTGGGGCCCGTCCGCAATGCGCCTGCGGCTTCATCGAACGGAAGAGCAGTTCACGCCGCCAAGCCGAGGACGCCTTCGTTCGTTCGGCCGGCGTCCCCCAAGACGCCGCGCAGTAATAAGCCACGGGGCACGCGCCCTCCACCGGTCAAGAAAGCCGCAGCGGCTCGGAAAGTCCCATCGGCGAGGAGCATGAGGCCGGAGAAGAGGGGCCGGTTGCCGGCGAATGTATCTCCGAAGTTCGTCCCCTCGCGTGTCTTCACTTGGGCCGCCCAGCGAGGCGCGACTTCGTACGTGGTGCGCTTCTTCCGGAACGGCCGGAGGGTCATCCAAGCGCGCGCGACCACGCCGCACCTTGAGCTTCCAGCTTCCTTCAAGTTCGCGGCCGGCCGCTACCTCTGGAGGGTCATACCAGTCGCTGGCTCGTCCGCGAAGCCGCGCTACGGTCCACCGATCGTCGAGTCGACGTTCGTACTAACCGCCGCCACTGCGGCGAAGGCGGGCTCCTAGGGTCAGCGTTCAGCCGACTGCGGCGACGATCTCGGCGGAGAGACTGCTGAACTTGCCGAGGAATTCGGCGCGCTCCGCCTTCAGCTGTTCCGCGCGCGCGCGGTACTCGTCCGCGCGGCCCGTGCGCTCGTAAAGCTTGAGCGGTTGCAGCACTTCCACATCCTCGATGCCCGGGACCGACGACGCCACGAGATAGCCGAAGTCGGGATCGCGCTCCCACTCGATCGTTCCTTCGGCGATGCCTTTCACGATCGCGGACGAGTGCTTGATGCGCACCTTCTTCGAGCGCTCGTCCTCTTCGGGACCGCCCACCCGGCCGGTGTTCAGGAGATACACCTCAAGCGGGTGCTCCTCGAGCAACTCGAGGAAGCGGTTCCCCTGGAGGTCGTGCAGCATCGGGAAGAACGGATTCGTTCCCGGCACCCGCAGCGACTTGCCGGCCTCGTCCGCGCCGCCGGCCGCCGTGCCCTTCGTCTCGCCGAGCATGAAATAGGCCGCTGCCTGCGGCCCTTCGAGTTTCGCCACAGCCGGGATGACGTTCTCGTTGCGGTTCAGGATCAGCAGGAAGTGCGCGTCCTCGATCTCGCGCTCGGCCGCGGACTCGATCAAGCCGAACGGGAACGTCGCACGACCATTCTGCGTGTAGCTCTCGTCGTAGAAATCGACATCGTCGCCCTTCTGCGAGACGTTCTCGAGGTACGAATCCGGCTGCGTGACCGCGCCGTAGATCGTCGGCTCGTCCTCCGGATTGAGCCCGTAGGTCTTTGCGAAGCAACCGTTCTCGGTCACGTAGACGCGACCGTCCGCCATCCACGCCACGAAGTCGTCCTGCACGGGGAGCGAGCCGTTCTGCTTCGTGAACGTCGTCGTGGTCTTGCCCGTCCCTGAGAGGCCCACGGTCAGGCAGACCTTGTCGCCGTCAGCCGTCGGGATGACCTTGCAACCCGCGTGGAGAGGGAGGCCGCCGCGGTCGTAGACGAGCTTGTTCCACATCCGCAGTCCGCCTTTCTTCGACTCGCCGAAGTAGTCCGAGTTGAAGACGCGGGTCACACCTTGCTCGAGGTCGACCAGGATCAGCCGGTCGTCCGGGAAGCCGTCCGCCTTCAGGTTGGGCGTGTAGATCACCGTCAGTTCCGGCTCGAAATCCTCCTCGGGCGGTCCGAAGTAGAGCTGCTGCTGCATCCCGGCGATGTTCGCGTTCGCCGCTTCGACGTAGAGGCGCGTCGGCGTGCGGAACTCCGGGTCGTTTCCGATGTAGCCGTCGATCACGACCATTTCCCTGCCGGCGATGTACTCGTCCTGGCGCTCGGCCCACTTGGCCGCGTCGTCTGTTGAAAGCGCCTGGTTCTGGCCGTCCGGCTCGTCGGTGACGAGGAACGTGGAGCGCTTGGAGCGCGCGAGCACCTGCGTCTGCACGTTCAGGTTCCCGTACTTCGTCGGGCGCGCGGTCGGCATCTTCGCAGTGAGCTCCTTGACGGCCTCAGGGCTCGGGTTCTCGATCGCCCGCTTCGCCCGCGGCAGTCGGAACAGCATCTTCGCCAAGCTGGTCAGCTCCTTTTCGACGGCCGGGACTCGGGGATCTTACCCGGCCCCCGGCCGTCGAACCCTGACTGACGATCCGCGCACGCCGACCAATTAGTCGCCCGTTGGCGCCGCGGTAGGTCGCCGTGAGTGCACCCCCAGACGCTCGAGCCGAATGCGCAACGGCTCAAGCGAAGGGAGGTGACTCAAATGTCGAAGACGAAGAAGCTGATCGCCTCAGCACTGGCGATCGTCTCGCTCGCGGCCGTCCCGTCGACGAGCATCGTCCTCAGCGGCTCGGGCGAGGCCGTGCAGCTGGCCTGCGGAAGTAACAGCAGCGGTTGCGTGTAAACCGTCTGCACGCTAACGGGAAGAGCCCCTGTTGGGGCTCTTCCTCATTCTGGAATGGCTCCCTCGAGCAGCATCGCCCGCGCTCGTTCGGCAGAGACGACGTTGCCCTTCTGCTCGTACAACCGAAGCGCCTCATGAATGTTCTCGAGCGCCTCGTCTTCCTCACCCTGCACACGGAGAATCTCTGCCAGGGCGAGGAGCGAGTCCGCGTGGCGATTGAGAGCATCTGTACGGGCCACGAGGTCGAGCGCTTCCAGCGCAAGCTGTTGCGCTTCGTCGATCGCGCCGAGGCGCGTCAGAACTTTCGCGCGCACGTAGCGCCACGCGAATGCTGCATCTAGATCATCGCTTCCTGCTGACTCGCGCGCGATACGGAGCCAGGTCTCGGCTTCCTCGTACCGGTCCTGCTCGTAGATGGCCTCTGCCAGGTCTGCGGCTCGCGTTGCCAGGACCGGGCTCTGCTCTTGTTGCTGCAGTGCGATACAGCTTGTCCTCAGCGCTGCTTCGGCGCGGTCCGGAGCCCCGGCGAACATCTCGACGGCGCCGCGAAGCCTGAGGTAGGGATCGGTACTGAGCCCTAGTTGTTCGTAGCGTTGTTCAGCCTGATCGACAAGATCGCGTGCGTCAGAGAAACGGCCGCGCATCGCCTCGAGGCCCCCGAGCCAGACGAGGAGATTCGCTTCGCTGGCGCGGTCGCCGTCGTGCTCGAGGAGGAGTGCTTCGCAACGCGCGATCGCGCTGGTGACGTCGCGCGGGCCGTAATACAGCGCGCAGGCCAGATCGCCGAGGCTCGTCGACGGTGACCAGCCTGCGCGCCGGTAGTGCTCGGCCGCCCGTGCAGCGGCCTCTTCCCATGCAGCGAACTCGCAGTAGAAGCCGCCCTTCACATGCCCGACGGAGAGCCATGCCCTGCCCAATGCTCGATCGTCGTGCTCGGCTTCGAGTTTCGGGATCGCCCCGGACGCAACCTCGAGGAGCTCACCGGCACGATCCGGCTCGACGAGCGAGCGCATCAGGGCCAGCTCGATCCGGGCACGGAGCCGGAGGCGCTCCTCGGTGGCCTCGGACACACCGACCAGGACTTTTTCCGCGCGGGCCAAGTCACCGCGCACGCGGAGTGCTGCACCCAGCTCGCAGGCGAGCTCGGCGGCTTCGGGAACGAGGTCGACCGCTCGGGAGAGCAGATTCACGGCCGCGGGCGCGTCCGCGCGTTTCCAGGCGCGAATACCCGCTCGACCCAGCCGCTCGCTGCCGGCGGCAGCGAGCTCGCGCGCGTGCTCGTCCTCGCGCTGGAGCTCGATCAAGTACCTGTAGGCCTGCTCGAAGTGGTAGCCCACGAGCTCGTCCGGCCCGTCGCGGCGATCAAGGCCTTTGGCCGCGAGCTCGTGCAACTCGGCGCGGTTCGCTTTCGGGATGCCGCGGTACGCAACGTCGCGCACCAGCGCATGGTGGAAGCGGAAGAGGCCCTGCACGGGATGCACCAGACCCCGTTCGGTGAGGCTCACGAGGTGTCGATCGACATTGTCGTCCGGTGAGAGGTCTTCCAGCTCGGCGCGCGTAAACCGACGGCCGACCACTGAGGCCCGGCGCACCACTCCGAGCTCTCGGGGATCGAGGCGGTCGAGACGGCTGGCGAGCAGCGCTTCCACGGTCGCCGGCGTCCTGTCGAGCGCGAGCTCCGGAGCTTCCTCGGCGAGAGCAAACAGTTGCTCGGCGAACAGGGGGTTGCCGCCGGAGTGCTCGATGATCCGCTCCTGAATTTCCGGGTCGACCGGCTTGTCGGCCAGCTGTCGGACGAGCGCCTCCAGCGTTTGCTCGCGAAGCGGCTCGAGCCCGACGAGGAATCCGGTGGACGTTGGCCCGCCCCAGCCAGAGCGCGTGTCGAGCAGGTCGTCTCGCGCTAGGCAGACCACGAGGATGGGCCCCTCCGCCCACTCGCCGAGGTACTCGACGAGGTCGAGGAGCGTCGGTTCTGCCCAGTGGATGTCGTCGAGGGCGACCACGA
>DAINSN010000135.1:0-6884 GCA_036741295.1 Gaiellaceae bacterium | reverse complement strand
CGGTAGCCCAACCTAGAGTGCGCGGGCTCCGCCCGCGCACGTTCCGCGCGGAGCGCCGTCCCCATATCCGAAGCGAAAGCGAAGCTTTCGCGTAGGAGCGCTACCGCGTAGCGCGGTCAGCCGGCACGAAGAGGCGGCAGTGGGGGCATTTGAAGCCCCGGTGGCGTTCGGTCTGGCCCGCCATCAGTTCGGCCGTGAACGCCTTCTTGCAGTGGGGGCACACGATCTCGTGCGCCGGCTCGTGGGCGGGGACCTCGGTCATCTTGCCACGCTACCTGTCCTACGGCAGGTAGAAGCGGAAGTCCTCGAGCGGTGCGCGCTCCGGCGGTGGAGGATCGCTGCGCGGCGTCCCGAGGTGGATCAGACCCAGGAACCGCTCGCCGTCCGGCAAGCCGACCGCATCGCGCCCCGCCTTCGTGCGGAGCACCCGCGGTGTCCGCCAGTAGCTTGCGAGCCCGCGCGCGTGCGCTGCGAGCAGGACTGCGTAGATCGCACTCGCGGTCGCGCAGATGTCCTCTTCGTCCTGCTCGAGGTCACCGGTCAATAGAGCAGAGGCAACGACGAGCGTCGGCGCACGCTCGAGCTTCGGGGCTTCCGCGGAACCGGCCGCCTCCTTGAGGCGCTCCAGGGTCTCGGGGCCGAGCACGCGAAAGCGCCAGGGGTTCGTCCGGTGATGGTTCGGCGCCCAGCGCGCGAGCTCGAGCAACTCGTCGACGACCTCGGGAGGCACGGGTTCCGGCCCGAAGGATTTGTGCGTCCGCCGCGACCGGATCAGATCCGACATGTCCATCGAGCCGCGCACCCTAGCCCGACGGGCCGAGCCGCCTGGCCTATTGGTCGAGTCGCGGCATGCGCCGCTGCTCGTGCGGCGACTGGGGCAGCACGCGCCGCCAACTCAGGAAGCGCCCGGCTCCCCGACCGCTGTCCTGGCTTCCCGGTGCATCGAATTGAGCCTTGAAGGCCGGCTTCGCGTCGATTGACGAGATGAAGAGGAAGAAGGCGCCGAAGGCGACTCCGTCCCAGATGTGACCGAGCACCGTGGCGACAGCCACCAGCAGACCGAGGAACAGCCACAGGGACCGTGCTGGCCTGCGCAGCATCATGGGCGGAGTATCGACATCGTGGTCCCGGGAAGTGGTTGCGCTCGGGTTAAGAACCGCTCGAGTCTTCGGGCGGCAGGAGGCGGTTGCCCTCGATCCTGAAGCCCGCCGTTCGCAGGAACGGCCGTGCGACCTCGACCGCACGCGCGAGGTTGGCGGCCATCCAGAGGCAAAGCGCGGCAAGCGGCAGCTCGACGAGCGCCGCTTCGAGGGAGGCCTGAACGACCTCACCGGTGGTGTGTGACGTCAGCACGTCGAACCAGGCGTCGCATACCAGCAGCGTTCCACTGACGGCCGCGGCAACCTCGGCAAAGGGCGAACGACGGAACACGGCAACTGCGGTTGCGACCAGCGCCAGGCCGAGGCCGATGTCGAACCCGCCCCAAGCAACCCGCCAGTTGTTGGCCGTGTAATTCGGGGGGAGGGAGAAGATCAGGAACGCGGCCCAGACGATCAGGATCAGTGCGCACAGAACGAACGCCGGGGCGATCCACGGTGGCACGAGCCAGCGACCCCGGCCCGAACGGAGCCCTGCGCGCGCCCTGAGCTGGATCCCCCGCATCTACGCAGACTAGAGGCAGGCCTCTAGTTCGACTCGAGGAGCTCCTTCATCCGCGCCTGGTCTTTCGGGATCTGCTTCCGCGCCTGGCTCTTCGCAACTGGCAACAGCACCTTGCCGCCGAGCCCGTGCCCTTGGAAGTCGAGTGTGAACGTGAGCCTCGAACGTGATCCATCGCCGACGGGCTCGACCGACACCGTCCCGACCGCACGGATCGGCCCGTCGAGCACACGGAACGACGACTGCCGCGGCGGGTCGTGCTCGGTGACCTCGTAGGTCATCGTGCGGTCGCCGCCCGGTACCCGGCGTGTCTCCCGCACGCGCTTGCCGACTCCCATCGGCTGGTCACCCTCGGGCTGCACGTCGACGATCTGTTCCTGCCACTCGCCGTGCCGCTCGACGTCGTCGAGGTACGCAAAGACGTCCTCGGGCCTTCTATTGATCTCGATGCTCTCGCTGATCGGTGCCATGCGTGCCTCCTGTGGCAGAGTCCTATGTGTAAAGGCTCCAAGTAGACACGGTTCGTCCGGTACGTCAAGGTCTACGCGGGATTAAGCAAGCGAGTACCTGCGTTGAGGAGGAGACATGGCTCTGCAGCTCGGCGATACGGCACCTGATTTCACCGCGGAGACGACGGAAGGCTCGATCAGCTTCCACGACTGGATCGGCGACTCGTGGGCGGTGCTCTTCTCGCACCCGCGGGACTTCACCCCCGTCTGCACCACCGAGCTCGGCTACATGGCGAAGATCAAGCCTGAGTTCGACCGGCGGAACGTCAAGGTGATCGGGCTCTCGGTGGATCCCGTGGACAACCACTCCAAGTGGGCGGCCGACATCGAGGAGACGCAGGGTAACGCGCCCAACTATCCGATGATCGGCGACGCCGACTTCAACGTCTCGAAGCTCTACGGGATGCTGCCGGCCTCGGTCGAAGGCGATCCGACCGCACGCACCCCGGCGGACAACCAGACGGTGCGGAACGTCTTCGTCATCGGCCCCGACAAGAAGATCAAGCTGATCCTCGTCTATCCGATGACGACCGGGAGGAACTTCGACGAGGTGCTGCGGGTGATCGACTCGCTGCAGTTGACCGCGAAGCACAAGGTCGCAACGCCGGTGAACTGGCAGCAGGGCGACAATGTGATCATCGCGGGCTCGGTCTCCGACGACGAGGCCAAAGAGACCTATCCGGACGGCTGGGAGTCGCCGAAGCCTTACATCCGGATCGTGCAGCAGCCGAGCTGACCGCCTAGCCGGCTCTCCTTAGAAAATACTCGCGAGCGCCTTGCAGGCGGTCGGGCTGAACTGTGCGCCTGCAAGCGAGATGCATTCGGCGAGCGCCTCCGGCTCGGACTTGGCCGGGGAGTAGCTGCGGACCGTCGTCATCACGTCCCAGCTGTCCGCAAGCGCGAGCAGACCGGCGCCCTCGGAGATCTCCGTGCCGGTCAAACCCTTCGGATAGCCGGTGCCGTCGAAGTGCTCGTGATGCTGCTCGATCCAGAGGGCTTGCTCGTCGTTGAGGGCTTCTCGAGCCATCTGTGCGCCGAGAGCGGCATGCGCCTTGACGAGCTCGTACTCCTCCGGGGTGAGCTCTCCCGGCTTGAGCAGGACCTCATCTGGGATACAGATCTTGCCGACGTCGTGAATCCGGGCAGCCTCTGCGAGTTGGGCGACAGGTATGGCCGGCCAGCCGGCGGCCTCGGCGAGTCGATGGACGAAGCCGGCGACTCGCTCGGAATGCTCCTCGTTCGGCGAGTCCTTCGCGTCGATCGAGCGGGCCAGGGCCAGGATCGACGTCAATGACTGTGAGCGGTGCAAGCGGTCGGCTCGGTCGGTGTCGGAGAGCTCGAGCACGATCTCGGGCGAGTAGACGACGACGTTGTCACGGCCCTGGTTCTTCGCCCAGTAGAGCGCGCCGTCCGCGAGCTTCAGCAGCTCCTTGCTGTTTTTTGCCTCGGTGAGGTCACAGACTCCGGCCGACATCGTCAGGTGGGAGGCGACGCCGACCGGCGCGGCGCGGAACTCCGCCGCGACGCGTTGGGCGATATGGCACGCCCCTTCTGCAATCGTCTCAGGGAGCAGTAGCGCAAACTCGTCGCCGCCGATCCGGCCGAGGACGTCGCCGGCGCGGGCGCCCGCCTCGAGGAGGTTGCCAGCCTGCATCAGTGCGGCGTCTCCCGCCTGGTGGCCGTAGGCATCGTTGATGCTCTTGAAGTGATCGAGGTCGAGCAGTACGAGCGCGAGCGGCCGTTCGTAACGCTGCGCACGCTGAACCTCGTTCTCGACCCGCTGTTGGAAGGCACGATGATTCAGAAGACCGGTCAGCGGATCGCTGGTGGCCTGGGCCAGGAGGTGCGCGCTCGTGTCGGCGTTTGTGATTGCAAGCCCGGCGAGATCGGCGAAGATGCCGAGCCGCTCCTCCAGATCAGGTGGAAGCTCCTCCTCGGGTCGGGCGACAACGAGCAGGGAGCCCCACAGCTCCCGGCGCACGCGGATCGGGACGGCGACGCCGGGCGACGACGCCGAAATCGCGTGGCCGTTCGACGGCTGGGAACCATTCGTGCGTGCGGAGTGTCCCGTGCGGGCCACGAGCGCTACTCCTTCCGCGCCTTCCAGCGGGAGCAGGCTCCCGACCCGACTGCCGGCCATGCGCCAGGAGCCGACGACCTCGGCGACGCCGTCCGCGCGAAAGCGAACCACGGCGCCGGAATCGACGCCGGCGACTTTCGCTGCTTCCATCGCAACGAGCTCGTAGATCACCTCGGGGGCGCGCATCTCGGCCACGGCGACTGCCAACTCGCGCAGGGCCGCCTGCTGCTCGAGCAGCTCGTCAACCTGCTGCTTGGCCGGCGTGCGCTTGCGGCCCATCGAGACTTGGGCGCGGACGGCGTGACTACTCATCGCGGGCTCGTACGCCTCACCGGACGACGCGGGGGAGGGGACCGCGCCGTCCGTGCTCGTGCCGCTGAGGCGTTGCCGAAAGCGGAAGGCAAGCGACGGCCGTGCCGTCGATGAGGCCACCGAAAATGTGTTCGAGGTTGCCGTCGAGCCTTGGTACCTCGTTGGATGCAAGCGAGCCCATGAACCTCCGCCGTTCGTCTAGGAGCGTCGCCACCAGAGGTTTGGGGTGGTTACTGCGATGGAGCCGCCTGGGCTTGGGCTCCGGCTGGCAACAGCGCTCGCGTCGCTTGCGCTCGCTGTGCAGGAGAAAAGGCTAGCAAGCACATGGATCGGCCGCAACTTATGGCAACTTCGTGTGTACCCCTATCAGGTGATCCGCACTTGGAACCTGAGATGGGTGACAGAAGGAGAGGCGATCACCCTCGAGGCTTCGAGCCCGGTCGCGTCGATCCCGAGCCGGTCGAACAGGGACACTCCATCGCCGAGGAGCACAGGGGCCAGGTGGATCTGCAGTTCGTCGAGCAAGCCAGCCTTTAGATATTGCTGGACGAGGCTCGCGCCGCCGGCCACAGCAACGTCCTTGTCGCCGGCCGCTGCGCGAGCCTGCTCGAGAGCCGCCTCGATGCCGTCGGTGACGAAAATGAACGCGGTACCACCCTCCATCGGCTTCGTCTCGCGAGCGTGATGAGTGAGCACGAACACCGGGACGTGGAACGGGGGATCGTCTCCCCACCAACCGTCTGCCCGCGGATCGTTCTCCCACGGGCCTTCACCGCCGCTGAACATCTTTCTGCCCATCACGACGGCGCCGGTCGCGCGAAGCGACTCTTCGATGACTTCGGAGTCGGAATTCGTCTCGCCGCCTTCGAGGCCGTGGCGCTCGCGCCAACTCGTGGCCGCGAAGGCCCACTCGTGTAAGAGGTCGCCGCCCTCTCCCAGCGGCTTCTCCAGGCTTGGGTTCGGCCCGGCGACGAAACCGTCGAGCGAGATCGAGATATCGCAGATCAGTCTTGCCATGGTGATGTGCTCCCTTCGCTTCGGTGTCTAAAGGGAAGACTGCGCTCCGCCCCGGAACTCATCGATTCCGGGCGCGTTACCGATCACAGCTTTACTTCTCATAGTCCGTCGGCTAAGAAGACCCGCATGGCATCGCAAACACTGTTCGAGCGCATCTGGACCAGCCACGTCGTCGTAGAGCCCGCCGACGAGCCGGCGCTGCTCTACGTCGACCTGCACCTGATCCACGAGGTGACCTCGCCCCAGGCGTTCGAGGGCCTGCGCCTGGCCGGACGGCGAGTCCGCCGGCCCGACCTCTCCGTCGCGACGATGGACCACAACGTCCCGACCGAGGAAGGTCCCATCACCGATCCGCTGGCACGGCGCCAACTCGACGCGCTCCGGCAGAACTGTGAGGAGTTCGGTGTGCCGTTGTACGCCACCGGGAGCGGGCGCGAGGGGATCGTTCACGTCATCGGTCCCGAGCTCGGAATCACACAACCGGGGATGACGATCGTCTGCGGTGACAGCCACACCTCGACGCACGGGGCGTTTGGTGCGCTTGCGTTCGGCATCGGCACTTCCGAGGTGGAGCACGTGCTCGCGACGCAGACGCTGCCGCAGCGGAAGCCGAAGACGATGCGCGTCACCTTCGCCGGCGAGCTGCCGGCAGGTGTCGCTGCGAAGGACATGATCCTGGCCGCGATCGGCCAGGCCGGCATCTCGGGCGGTGTCGGCTACGTCGTCGAGTACGACGGCCCGGCAATCCGGAGCCTCTCGATGGAGAGCCGCATGACGGTCTGCAACATGTCGATCGAGTGGGGTGCCCGCGCCGGAATGATCGCGCCCGACAACACCACCTTCAGCTACATGGAAGGGCGTCCCGGCGCGCCGGCCGGTGCGGACTGGGAGCGCGCCCTCGACCACTGGGGCTCGCTCGCCACCGCTCCGGACGCAACGTTCGACAGCGAGCTCTCCGTCGACGTCTCCAAGCTCGCCCCGCAGGTGACCTGGGGAACGAATCCGGAGATGGTCGTTCCGGTGCACGGCGAGGTGCCGGACCCGGCGGACTACGACGATCCGGCGGAGCGCGACGCAGTCGAACGGGCTCTCACGTACATGGGTCTCGCACCGGGAACGAAGATCGAGGACATCGCCGTCGACCGCGTCTTCATCGGGTCCTGCACGAACGCGCGGATCGAGGATCTGCGCACCGCGGCTGCAGTGGTATCCGGCAAGCACGTCCACCCGGCCGTGCGCGCGCTTGTCGTGCCCGGCTCGGCCGGCGTCAAGCAGCAGGCGGAGGACGAAGGGCTCGACAAGATCTT
>DAINSN010000134.1:0-6898 GCA_036741295.1 Gaiellaceae bacterium | reverse complement strand
GGTGCAAGGAACAGCACGGTCGCGCCGGCCTCTTTGACGGCGAGCATGTTGCGCAGGTGGATCAGGGACAGCGGCGTCTCCCGCGGCATCACCACGAGTTTGCGTTCCTCCTTCAAGGCAACCGATGCGGCGCGGTGGATGAGGTTCGACATCGCGCCGGAGGCGATCGTCCCGAGCGTGCCCATCGAGCAGGGACAGATGACGTAGGCGTCGACCTTCGCCGACCCGCTGGCGTACGGCGCCTTCCAGTCGTTCGGCTCGTACACCGTGACGTTCCCGCCCTGCGCATGCTCGAGCAGTCGCGTGAGCGTCTCGTCGCGGGACAATCGCGGGTTGCCGTAGAGCTCCGTTGCGAGGACCTCGATGCCGGCACTCGATGCGCAGATGCCGAGCTCCACGTCGGCACCGGCGAGCGTCTCGACGAGGCGAGCCGCATAGGGAGCGCCGGAGGCGCCCGTTATGCCGAGGAAGACTCGCACCGCGGGCCTATTTCGGGCCCTTGGAGGCGAGGAGGAACGCCGCCAGCTGCGAGAGCTGCTGGTCGTCGAACCCGAACTTCGGCATCACGTTGTTACCGAACTTCGAGGGGTCGCGGATGTAGCTCGTGAGGAAGTCTTTCGTCCGGCCCTTCGTCCCTTCGGCGCTGAGGTCGGGCGCGCCCTGGTTCGAGCTGCCGGTGCCGAGGTACGTATGACAGGCCGTGCAGCCCGAGCTCGCGAAGATCTTCGCGCCCGCGATCGCCTCCGCGTTCCCTGTGAACCCCTGCCGCTGCGCCCAGGTCGGCACGGCCTGCACGACCTCGCTCGCGAGCGCCTCCTTCGCGGTTGCGCCTTTGTACGTCAGTACGCCCATCGAGATCACGACGAGGATCGCGCCGATGACGGCAACCGGCCGCCGCGTGAGCCGCCGTTCCATCCGCCGGTCGAGGAACGGAAGCAGGAACGCGATGATCAGCATGATCGTCGGGACGCCGACCGTGCCGAGGATGACCGAGGCCGGCCATTTGAAGATGCGGAGCAGATAGAAGAGGAAGTAGAAGTACCAGTCGGGCCGCGGGACGAAGTTCGTCGTCGCCGGATCGGCGGGCTCGGAGTAGCGCGGCCCGAGCAGGCAGGAATCGCCGCTGCCGCATGTGTTGGGATCCGGGCCGGAGGTGTAGTACCAGACGGCCGCGAGCCCAATGATCACCGAAACGACGACGAGGCTCATCACCGTGTCGTGGAACATCGCGTACGGATAGAAGGGCTTGCCGCGCTTCTTGACGTCTGCCTTGTACTTCGTGAACTGCTTGCGCCACTCGTCGGTGGTCGCCATTAGGCGTCGTCACCTCCATTGCGGCGGAAGCCGCTGCGCGCGGCCGGCTGCGTCAGCCCACTCCGTCCGTTCGTCGCAGGCTCGGCGTCGTAGTCCGAGCCGGCGGCCTCGTTCGACCAGGGCGGCGAGGACACGCCGAGCCGGATGACGAGATAGAGGTGGAGCCCGATCAGCGCAAAGATCAGGCCGGGAATCATGAGCATGTGCATGGAGTAGAAGCGGGCGAGCGTTTCGCCGCCGATCTCGGAGCCGCCGCGTAAGAAGTCGGCGAGGAACGGCCCGAGGAACGGCGCGGTCCCGTTGAGGTTGATGCCCACGACGGTCGCCCAGTACGCGGTCTGGTCCCACGGGAGCAGGTAGCCGGTGAAGCCCTCGAGCATCCCGACTGCGAGCAGCGTCACGCCGATGATCCAGTTGAGCTCGCGCGGGTACTTGTAGGCGCCGAACAGGAACACACGCGCCATGTGGAAGAACATCAGGATGATGAAGACGCTCGCGCCCCACTTGTGCATCCCGCGCACCAGCCAGCCGAGCGTGAGGTCGTTGGTGATGTGCTGGATCGACTGGTATGCGTTCTGCGGATCGGGCTTGTAGTACATCGCCAGGATCACGCCTGTGAGCGCCTGCACGAGGAAGGCCGTCAGCGTCGCCGACCCGAGTGTGTGCCACCAGCCGGCGTCGCCGGGAACCTTGCGGAAGAAGAAGTACTTGATCGCGCCGACCAGGCCCGAGCGCTCCTCGAGCCAGTCGATCGGATAGTTGATCGCGGCCTCGAGCTGCCGGCGGCGGGCGGACTTCTTGGTACGCGCGGCGGTGGCCACTAGTGCGGGGGCTGCAACGGGTAGAGGATCTGCTCCCAGCCGTCGACATGCTGGCCGGGCCCGGCGAGCTTGTACTTGTGGATCAGGGCGTCCTTCCCCACGCCCTGCACGTGCGACACGCTGTACGGCTTGCCGAGATGGAGGTTGCCGTTGACCACCGCGAACTCGTAGCGGTCGAGCGCGCGAACCGGCGGGCCGGAGACGCGGTTGCCCTCGACGTCGTACTGGCCGCCGTGGCACGGACAGCCGTAGCCGCCTGCGGGGATCGCCGGGATCATCGTGATCCGCTGGCCCTTCTTGCCGTCGATCTCCTTGCTCTGGTTGTCCTGCACGGGGCCGTTCGGCTGGACGGGACAACCGAGGTGCGCGCAGCGGTTCGAGATGATCGTGAAGCTGGGCTTGCCGTCCAGCAGGCCGTTGTTGCGGATGTACGCAGTGCGGTGCGACACCACGCCGGCTTCGGGGTTCATGAAGAACTTCGTCACGAACCACTTCCCTTCCGTGAAGTTCTCCAGCGGGCCCAGGTCAACCGTCGGATACCCCTGGCCACGGAACGCGGGAACGATCATGAAGCCGATCGCCGGGACGGTCACGAGACCGCCGATCACGCCGCCCAGTCCCAGCGTCGCGCCCTCCAGGAACCGGCTGCGCGGAAAGCGCTCGCCCGTCTCCGCCTCGGCCATCGCGGCTTCGCCCTGATCGGCCGGGATGGCGGGGGCGTCGGTCGACTCCCTCACCTGGGCGCGCTCGGGCTCGATCGCCGCGACCGGCTCGCCCCGAAACTCCTTCGTCGCATCGCGGGCCCAGAGGAAGCCGCAGGTGACCGCGATCACGGCGCCGATGGGCACGATCACCATCGGGTTGATGATCAGCCCGACGAGGATGCACGCGATCCCCGCTGCAAATCCGATCGGATAGAGCGAGGGGCCCGGGGAATGCGGCCGGTCCCCGTGCTGGGGTTCCGTCACCGAGCCTCCCCCTTGTGGGTCACCACTAGTGGATTCAATCCCCGCCCTGTTCCGCGTGTCAACGACGTATCAATCGGCGCAACGGGCCGGAACTCTGACGGATTCGCCCGTTCCCTGCTGTGGTGTCGAGCGAGATCCCGTACTCCTCCCAGCGGCGGTCGACGAGGGCCTGGACTTCGGGCGTCATCTGGATCTCCGGCGGCCACTCCCTGGTGCCCTCCTCGGGCCCCTTGTGGGTCGCGTCGATGCCGATCTTGCCGCCGTAGAACTGCCGCGTCGGCGCGTGGTCGAGATGGTCGAGCGGCCCCTCCGTGAGCAGCACGTCCCGGGCCGGATCGACGTTCGCGCCGACGCGGAACATGACCTCCTCGTAGTCGTGGACGTCGACCCATTCGTCGACGACCACCACCGCCTTCGTCAGGCTGAGCATCCCGAGGCCCCAGATCGCGTGCATGACCTTCTGGGCATGGCCCGGGAAGGCCTTGCGGATCGAGACGATGCAGCAGTTGTGGAAGGCGCCTGCGACCGGCAGGTCGTAGTCGACGATCTCCGGAACGGTCATTCGGATCGCGGGCAGGAAGATCCGCTCCGTCGCCTTGCCGAGCCACGCGTCCTCCTGCGGCGGCTTGCCGACGACGATCGACGGATAGATCGCGTCACGGCGCATGGTGATCGCGGTGAGCCTGAAGACGGGGAACGGCTCGGGCGGGGTGTAGTACCCGGTGTGGTCGCCGAAGGGCCCTTCCTCGGTGAGCTCGTCCTTGTCGATGTAGCCCTCGAGGACGATCTCGGCGTTTGCGGGCACCTCGAGGTCGACGGTCTTCGCCTGCACGAGCTCGACCGGCTCGCCGCGCAGGAAGCCGGCGAGCATGAACTCGTCGATGTGCTTGGGCAGCGGCGCGCTCGCCGAGTACGCGGTAACGGGGTCCAGACCGAGAGCGACGGCGACCTCGATCCTCCCGTCGGTGGCGAGATAGTCCGCGCGCCCGTCCTTGTGGATCTGCCAGTGCATCGCGGTCGCGCGCGGGCCGAGCTTCTGCATGCGGTACATGCCGACATTGCGCGTTCCCGTGCGCGGATCTTTGGTGATGACGGCGGGGAGCGTGATGAACGGCGCAGCGTCGTCCGGCCAGCACTTCTGGATCGGCAGCAGGTCGAGCGATGCATCGTCGCCCTCGAGCACGATCTCCTGGCTCGGCGCGCGCCGGACCGTCTTCGGCCGCGAGTCGGCGATCGACTTCAGCTTCTGCAGCCCGCGCACCTTGTCGATGAGCCCCGACGGCGGCTGCATCTCGAGCACGTCGGCGAGCCTGGACGCGACGTCGTCGAGCGAGGGAGCGTCGAAGGCCAGGCACATCCGGTGCTCGGTTCCGAACTGGTTGATCAGCAGCGGGTGCTCGGAGCCCTTGACGTTCTCGAACAGCAGCGCGGGCCCGCCCGCCTTCACGGTGCGGTCGGTGACCTCGGTGATCTCGAGCTCGGGATCGACCTCAGCGGCGATGCGAACGAGCTCGCCCTCACGCTCGAGGAGCGCGATCCACGCGCGCAGGTCAGCGGGCGGAGCCACGACGTCAGTCTAGGCTTGCGCGGGCGGGTGGGTTAGCGGCGCCGGTGGCGCAGCCAGTGCGAGGTCTCGCCAAGGACGATCACCCCGACGAAGATCAGGCCGACGATCAGCATGCCGGTGATGACCTTCTTGCCCTCGGTCGCGGCATCCTCGACTGCAAGCAACTGGAGCAGCGCAAGCATCGGCGTGACTCTAACGCAGGCGTCCGCGATGGGTCGCCAGGGCATTCTCGACGGCCGCGTCGCCGGCCTGGGTCCGGGCCAGCCGCTCGAGCGGATTGGGATCGTTGTCCAGCCTGAGGGAAGACCGTCCCTCCTCCAACTCGCCGCGGCCAAGCACCGCGGCAGTTGCCGCCCACACGGGCCCGTCACCGGCGATTTCTTCCGCACGCAGGTACGCACACAGTGCGATCAGCTCGGCGAGGTCGCTGACGGCCTCGACCGTGCCGAACTCCTCTATGCGCACGAGCCCGTGCGCATAGAGGTAGTC
This sequence comes from Gaiellaceae bacterium, assembly GCA_036741295.1. Classification (GTDB taxonomy): domain Bacteria; phylum Actinomycetota; class Thermoleophilia; order Gaiellales; family Gaiellaceae; genus 3-1-20CM-4-69-9. Next base: position 1,739 of record DAINSN010000134.1, on the reverse strand, counting down.
CCCGAGTAGCAGCGCGGCGTCCTGGTCCTCCGGAGAGAACAGCCGCGGGCGGCCGTAGTGCAGAAGGTAGCCCTCGTAGATCGTCTCGATCCCCAGCGCGTACCGCGGTTCACCGAGCGGGGAGAAGACCGGATCTCGTTCCTGCTCCTCGCGCGGGCGCAGCGCCGCGTTCCACAGGGCGCTCTCGTGCCCCGCGTCGGCGGCGATCGTCTCCCAGAGATCAGCCGTCGAAGTCGGCAACGGCCTGGATGGTCCGGTCGATCTCCTCGTCGCCGTGGGCGAGCGAGACGAACATGGCCTCGAACTGGCTCGGCGCGATGTAGATCCCGCGCTCGAGCAGATGTCGGAAAAGGGCGCCGTAGCGATCCGTGTCGGCACGCTGCGCGTCGTCGAAGTTGCGCACGGGCTCGTCGATCATGAACAGCGTGGCCATCGCGCCGACGCGCTGGACGCGGCCGTACGGCGCAAGCCCGCGTTCGAGTCTCTCGCCGCGCCGCTCGAGCTCTTCGTACACGGCCGGATCGCCGAGGCGCCTCAGCATCGCAAGCCCTGCCGCAGTGGCGACCGGGTTTCCCGACAAGGTTCCGGCCTGGTAGACGTCACCGCTCGGCGCCAGGCGATCCATGATCTCGGCTCGGCCGCCGAACGCAGCCAGCGGGAGCCCGCCGCCGACAATCTTGCCCAGGATCGTCAGGTCCGGCGTGACGCCGAAGAGCTCCTGCGCGCCGCCGCGGGCCACCCGGAAACCTGTGATGACCTCGTCGAACACGAGGAGGGCTCCCGACGCGTCGCAGAGGCGGCGAAGAGCTTCGAGAAAACCCGGTTCCGGCGGGACGACGCCCATGTTCCCTGCAATGGGCTCGACGATGATCGCGGCGAGGCCCTCGCCGTACTCCGCCACCGTGGACGCGACCGCGTCGACGTCGTTGTACTTGCACACGATCGTGTCTTTCGTGGTCGCCGGCGGTACGCCGGGGCTCGACGGCAGGCCAAGCGTCGCGACACCGGAGCCGGCACTCGCGAGCAACGCGTCGACGTGGCCGTGGTAGCAGCCTGCGAACTTGAGGAGGCGGTCGCGCGCAGTGAACGCGCGGGCCAGACGCGCAGCGCTCATGGCCGCCTCGGTGCCGGACGAGACGAGGCGGACCTTCTCGACTGACGGGACCGCGTCGACGATCTCCGCGGCGAGCTCGACCTCGGCCTCGGTTGGCGCGCCGAAGCTCGTCCCGCGCTCGGCCGCATCGCGGACCGCCGTAACCGTGTCCGGATCGGCGTGACCGAAGAGCAACGGGCCCCACGACATGACCCAGTCGACGTAACGATTGCCGTCGACGTCCTCGAGGTACGCCCCCTCGCCGCGGCCCACGAACAGTGGCTCGTCGAGCCCGACGGCGCGCATGGCGCGCACGGGAGAGTTCACACCGCCGGGGATGAGGTCGAGTGCGCGGCGATACAGCTCGCTGCGCGTCCTCAAAGCCAGGAGGCCAGCTCCTTCGTCCAGTACGAGATGACGAAGTCCGCGCCGGCGCGCTTGATCGCGGTGAGCGACTCGAGCGCAGCCTGCCGTTCGTCGAGGAACCCCTTGGCCGCTGCGGCCTTCACCATCGCGTACTCGCCGGAGACGTTGTAGGCCGCAAGCGGCAGGTCGAAGCGCTCTCGCGCGGCGCGAATCACGTCGAGGTACGGAAGCGCGGGCTTGATCATCAAGACGTCTGCGCCCTCGTTCACGTCCTGCTCGC
>DAINSN010000133.1:0-7112 GCA_036741295.1 Gaiellaceae bacterium | reverse complement strand
AAGGTCCATGCGGAGGCGCGACGCTACGCGGACACGGGACATCTCGTCGCGCTCGTGGGGCACGCCGACCACGTCGAGGTGATCGGCACGCGCGGCGAGCGCCCGGACTCGACGGTGGTCGTCGAGTCGCCGGAGGAGGCTTCCCGGCTCGTTTCGGACGGCAGGCCCGTCGCCGTGATCAGCCAGACGACGTTGTCGCTCGACGACGTGCGCACAACGGTGGACGCTCTCGAACAGCGCTTCGGTACGCTCACGCGTCCGGGCGCGGATGACATCTGTTACGCCACTCAGAACCGCCAGGATGCGGTCAAGCGGCTCGCCGAGGAGGCGACGCTGATCCTCGTGATCGGCTCGGAGACCAGCTCGAATGCGCAGCGGCTCGTCGAGGTCGCACGGATCGCAGGCGCCGAGGCGGACCTGATCGACGGCGAGAGCGAGCTCGACGGCGACACGGTCTCACGGCACGAGGTGATCGGGCTCACGGCCGGCGCGTCCACTCCCGGCGAGCTCGTCGATGCGACCATCGAGCGGCTCGCAGCGCTGGGCTGCGGCGAGGTCGTCGAGGTGACGGTCGCGCGCGAGGACGTGCACTTCCGTCTGCCGCGAGAGGTTGCGTCCGCGTGACGTCCGTCGAGATCCCCGTCTCGATCGCGGCTGCGCTGCCGAACCTGACGGTGCTCGACATCACGAACGAGGTCCGGCGCGAGGTCGCCTCGACCGGAGGCAGCGGCATCGCCTTCGTCTCGCCGAACGGCGATCCGTCACTGATCCGCGTGCAGGAACGCGAGAGCGGCTTCTTCTCCGATCTCGAGTGCCTGCTCGAGCGACTCATCCCCCTCGAGGCAGAGGAGCGTGCTCGGCTCGTCTCGATGCTGCTCGGCCCTCGGACGGAGCAGATCCCGTTCAGCGACGGCTCCCTCTGTCTGGGCCAATATCAGCGGATCTTCCTCGTCGCCTTCGAGGATCGCTGCAGCAACGAGTGGATGTTGACCGTAGTCGCGTAACCCGCTGGTTCCTAGTCCAGTTGCGCAGGGTGCGCCGGTAAGCGCAAACTGTCGGTGGCGATGGAGCGCGCACGGCGTCACCAACGTGGTCTCGCGCGACTCGCGCTCCTTCTGCTTGCGCTGGTAGCCGAGCTCACCGGCCGCAGCCTGGCGCACCGGCTCGACTTCGGCCGCCATGTCGAGACTCCGTACTCCGGCGCCGAGTACTACCCGATCCTGCTCGTCGTCGTGAAGGTCGCAGTCGCCTTGATGCTGGCGCGCGTCGCGTGGCGTTTCGTCAAAGCCCGTACGGTGGCGCGCGCCGCACGCAGACTGCTCGCCGCGCACGGGTCGCCGGTCGCGCGGTCCGCGCCGCGCGTGCGGATCGAGGTTTCGCCGCGGCTCTGGCTCGGGTCCTTCCTCGTCACCTCGCTCATCTATCTGTTCCAGGTCGACGCGGAGGGAATCTCGGTCGGCCGCTGGCCGCTGCTGGCGCCCTGGCTGCACACCGCCGCGTTGCCGGTGTTCGCAGTTCTCTCCGTCGTGGTCGCGCTGGTCTATCGCGCGGTCGAGAACTGGCTCTCTGACTACGAAAGCTACGCCCGTGACACGGCCGCGCGGGCGTCGCGTCTCCTGGACGGGAGCCTGCCCGCTCCCCGTCCGACGGTCGGCGAGCTCGTCACTCCGCGCAGCCTGTTCGGGCTCGCGTTCGAAGTCAGGCCTCCTCCCGCCCCCGCCTAGGCCTGCGGCGCTCTCCGCGTTTGCAGGTCCTTGTGTGGTGACCTCGACTACGGGAGGAGGACGTCGTGAACGCAGAGCTCGTCAGCGAACTCGAAGCACCGTTACAACGAGCCACCGCGCGGACGCGGATCGTGTCCGCGGTCGGGCCGGTGACCGCGCTCGGCGGTGTCATCTGGGCGCTGGTCCAGCCGTACCGGATCACGCTGTTGCATCCGCGGGGGCAAGGATTCTGGTGGCTCGTCGTCGAGGCGCCTCTGCTCGTCGTCGCAGTGGGGCTCTTCTTCCACTTCGTCGTCGTGCCGGGCCTCTTGGAGGACCTAGAGGAGGAACATGCAACCCGCCAGTGAGCACGTTCACTGGCTGTTCGCGACCGGATTCCTCCTGCTCGGCCTCTGCCTGCTCGGCGAGGCGATCGTGGGGACCGAGGTGTGGCGGCGGCGGGCGTGGCGCGCATACCTGTGGCCCGGGATCGCGTTCGCGCTCGGAGTCCTGTTGTGGCCGGTGATGACCTTCTACACGAACTCGGCGATCCACATGCTCGCGCACGGCGCGTGGGCGCAGGTGTTGATGCTCGGCGGCGCGACGGAGCTTGCACTGGTTCGCGGCAAGCTGCGGAGCGACTGGTGGCGCCTTGGGATGACTGCTGCCTTCGTCGTCTCCGGCGCCGCGTTCCTCGTTCACGAGCAGAATGCTTGGTTCTTCGAGCGTTCCGCGTTCCTGCACCATCTGCTTGGTTGGACGCTGCTCGTCGGTGCGATCTTCCCGCTCGCGCGTTGTCTGCGCCCGCGCTCGTACGCGGTGGCGACCGGGTTCGCGCTGACGTTCGTGGTCATCTCCGTCATGCTCTACAGCGATCGGGACGTAGCTCCGGTCTTCGGGCACATCTCGCCGCTCGCGGGGACACCACGTCGGTGAAACGGATCCTCTTGGCTGCGGCGACGCTGGCGCTCGTGTTTCCGGCGCAGGCGTTCGCGCACGCGACGCTCGAAAAGACGACGCCGGGATTTCGTGAGCGGCTCCCGTCGTCGCCCCAGAAGATCGTGCTGGTCTTCGACCAGTACGTGCAGCCGCTGCCCGGCTCCGTTCATCTTTATTCGTCCAGCGGCAGCGTTGGGGTGAAACGAGTCGTGACAAAGGGGCGCTACCTGACGGCCTGGCTACCACGCCTGTCGAAGGGTGCGTACACGGTGCGCTGGCACGCGATGTCCGGCGACGGGCACGTCGTGTCGGGCGTGTTCACGTTCGGCGTCCGTGCGCGCGCGCCGCTGGCGACGGAGGCGTTCGGCGCTTCGGGGCCGACGACGAGCGAGCACGTCGTGCGCTGGCTCTACTTCCTCGCGTTGGCATTGCTCGTCGGCGGGCTGGGTTTCCGGCTCCTGGTGCTGCGCCGGCCCCTGCCCGCTCGCGCGGAGCGGCGCTTCTACGCCGTGACGGGGATCGGCGCGCTGATGACGCTCAACGTCGGGATCGCCGCTTTCATCCTTCGAGCCGAGGACGCGTTGCAACTTCCCTTCGGTCGCCTGCTCTACGGCGACCTGTCGCCCATCGCGCGGTCGAGGTTCGGTACGGCCTTCATCGTGATGACGCTCGGCTTCGCGCTCGTGACCGCGTTCCTGTTCCTGGCGTGGTTGACCGACCGCGCGGCCCTGCTGTGGCCGGCGTTCCTGCTGGGCTTGGCGTTTGCGGCCGGCCTCTCGCTGTCGGGCCATTCGGCCGCCGACGCCGGGTCGTCGTGGAAGTCGGAGCTCGCCGACTGGGTGCATCTGTCGGCGGCCTGTCTCTGGATCGGCGGCCTCGTCCAGCTCGCGGTCGTGGTGTGGCCGTTGATGCCGCAAGCTCGGCGCGCCGCCTTCCTCGCGTTCTCGCGCCTTGCGACGGTGTGCATCGGCGTCCTGCTGCTTGCGGGCATCTATCTCAGCATCGTGCGGCTACCGCAGGTGAACGACCTTTGGACGACGGGATACGGCCGAGTGCTGCTCGTCAAGATCGGGCTCGTCTCGCTCGCGCTTACGTGGGGCGGGTGGCACAAGCTCGTCGCCGTGCCGGCGGTTGCCCGCGGCGGCGAGGGCGCCCTACCGCGGCTGCGCGGCAGTTTGTTGGGCGAGAGCATGGTCGGTATGGCGGTGCTGCTGGCCGCCGCGGTGCTCGTGGATGCGAAGCCGCCGGTTCAGCCGGCGCCCACGCCGCCCGCGGCGAGTAGCGTTCCCCGGTAGATGCTCTGGTCCATATCCGGCGGCGCGGGCTTTCTCGGCCTGCACCTCTCTAGGCGACTGCTTGCCGACGGGCATGATGTGCGAACTCTCGACGTCGCCCCGCTCGACGACGCTGAGCTCGAGCGCTCCGTCGACGAGCTGCGCGGCGACGTCCGCGATCGCGAAAGCGTCGGCAAGCTCGTGCAAGGCGCCGACGTGGTCGTGCACGCCGCCGCGGCGCTGCCGATCCAGGCGTCCCGCGGATCGATTCGCTCGGTGAACGTCGGCGGAACCGAGAAAGTGCTTCTCGCCGCAGACGACGCCGGCGTCCGGCGCGTCATCTTCATCTCGTCGACAGCGGTCTACGGCGTCCCGGAGAAGCATCCGATCGAGGAGGGCGATCCCCTCGTCGGCGTGGGTGCGTACGGCGAGTCGAAGATCGACGCAGAGGGACTGTGCCGAGTCGCGGCGGTCGAGACGACGATCGTGCGCCCGAAGACCTTCATCGGGGCGGAACGCCTCGGCGTGTTCGAGATCCTCTTCGACTGGATCCGAGAGGGACGACGGATTTACACGCTCGGCAAGGGCTACAACCGCTACCAGCTCCTCGCAGTCGAGGATCTTGTCGACGCGATCGTGCGGGTTGGGGACGAGCCGAAGGCGGCGCGGGAGACGTTCAACATCGGCGCCACCGAGTTCGGCACGGTGCGTTCCGACCTGCAGGCGCTGATCGACCATGCTGGCTCGTCGTCGCGGCTGCAGCCCGTCCCCGTGAAACCGGCGGAGATCGCTCTGCGCGGGCTGGAGTTGTTGCGCGTCTCGCCGCTCGCCGAGTGGCACTACAAGACAGCGCACAAGGATTCCTTCGTCGACGTCTCGAAGGCGCAGCAACTTCTGGGCTGGCAGCCCCGGTTGTCGAACCGCGACGCGCTGATCGAGACCTACGACTGGTACCTCGCGAATCGCGGGCGCGTCGGTGGGGCCGGTGTCACACACCGCGTCCCCTGGAACCAGCAGGCCCTCGGCCTGTTGAAGCGCCTTTCGTGATCTTCCTGTCGGAAGCGGAAGTGCGCGAGTTGCTCGATCTGGACGAGCTCGTGGATGCGCTCGCCGACGCGCATAAAGACCTCAGCGCAGGCGAGGCATCGATGCCGCCGCGGATCGCGGCGATGGTGCAAGAGCGGCAGGGACTGCTCGGCGTGATGCCGGCGTACCTTCCCTCCGCGGGACTTGCCTGCAAGCTCGTGACGCTCTTCCCGCAGAACACCGATCGGCACACGCACCAGGCGGTGATCGTGGTCTTCGACCCGGAGAACGGCACGCCGCTGGCGCTGATGGACGGGACCTACATCACGGCGACGCGGACCGCGGCGGCCTCGGCGCTGGCGACGCGGCTTCTTGCGCGCGAGGACGCCCAGGTGCTCGCGCTCCTCGGTACCGGAGTTCAGGCTCGCTCACATGCCCGCGCTCTCCCGCGAGTGCGCACGTTCACGGAGATCCGCATCGCGAGCCGCGACCGGGCGAAGGCCGAGGCGCTGGCGGAGGAAATCGGCCCGCACGCGCGCGCAGTGAGCTCGTACGAGGAAGCGATCCGAAGTGCCGACGTCGTCGCCGCGACCACGCACTCGACCGAACCGATCGTGCGGCGTGAGTGGTTGTCGCCAGGTGTCCACGTGAACTCGGTCGGTCTCAATCCTGCGGGGCGCGAGGTGGACGAGAAAACCGTCACGGACGCGCTGCTCGTCGTCGAGTCGCGCGAGTCAGCGTTGGCAGCGCCTCCGGCGGGAGCGCCCGAACTGGTCGGCGTCAGCCCCGCGGATGTCCACGCCGAGCTCGGGGAGCTCGTCGCCGGTACCAAGCCCGGGCGCAGCTCCCTGGATGAGATCACCCTGTATAAGTCAGTCGGTGTCGCCGTCCAGGATGTCGCCGCAGCGGCTCTCGTGCTCGCGGCCGCAAGGGGACGGTCGGTGGGGCGGGCGATCGAGCTGGAGGAACTGACATGAGCAGCAACAACGACTTCAGACCTGGGCTCGAAGGCGTCGTCGCCGTCGAGACGGAGATCATGGAGCCCGACCGCGAGGGCGGGTCGCTCCGTTACCGGGGTGTCGACGTCGAGCCGCTCGTCGGGCAAGTCCCCTACGAGAACGTCTGGGGTCTCCTCGTCGACAACGACCTGAAGTCGAAGATGCCGGATCCCGAGCCGTACGAGCCGGCGCGCCTCACGGGCAATGCGCCCGCGGACCTCCAGGCTGAGACGGCGCGGCTCTCCGGCGAGTGGAAGCTCGGGAAGCTGAACGAGATCTCCGACGAGCAAGCGCGCGAGGACCTCGGCCGGCTGTCAGCGCAGATGATGTCGATCGTCGCGCGCTCCGCGCGTCTCGCCGATGGAAAGAGCGACGTCGTCCCCGACGATGTGGTTTCGCGCGGCAAGACTGCCGCCGAGAAATTCCTTCTCAGGTGGCGCGGCGAGGCCGACCCTCGTCACGTGCAGGCGATCGACACGTACTGGATCTGCACGGCCGAGCACGGCTTGAACGCTTCGACATTCACAGCTCGTGTCGTCGCGTCGACCGGCGCCGATTGCGGCGCCGCTCTCTCTTCAGCTGTGGGTGCACTCTCGGGCCCGTTGCACGGTGGCGCGCCGGCCTACGTCAAGCCGATGCTCGACGAGGTCAAGCGCACGGGCGATGCGGCGCAATGGGTGGAGGACGCGCTCGCGCAAGGGAAGCGCATCATGGGCTTCGGTCATCGTGTCTACCGTGCAGAAGACCCACGTTCACGGATCCTCAAGCGGACGGCTCAGGAACTTGGGTCGCCGTATGTCGAGGTGGCGGAGCAACTCGAGAGCGCGGCGCTCGCAGCGCTCCAGAAACGTTCCCCGGACCGTGTCCTCGCCACGAACGTCGAGTACTACTCGGCGGTCGTCCTCGACATCGCCGAAATCCCACCGCCCCTCGCGCCGGCGATGTTTGCGTGTTCGCGCGTCGCGGGCTGGTCGGCGCACATACTCGAGCAGAAGAAGACGGGCCGCCTCTTCCGGCCTTCCGCCCGTTACGTCGGCCCGGCCGAGCGCGACCTCAGCCACAGCTGACACGCCCGTTCCGGGGAAGTGCCCTTCCGCCGGCTGTGGAAACTAAGTCACACTTTCGTCACGGTGTCCGACACCAGGCCGTGTCCTAGTTGGCCTACGGGAAAT
>DAINSN010000132.1:0-7139 GCA_036741295.1 Gaiellaceae bacterium | reverse complement strand
CGTTCACGCCGAATACACCAGCCGCCCGGCCGCGATCGTCGCGCGAACTTTCCCCTTCACTGTCTCGCCGAGGAGCCACGAGTTCACCGAGCGTGACCGGAATGTCTCCTCCGTGATCCGGTAACTCGCGTTCAGGTCGAGCAGGACGAGATTCGCGGCGGAGCCGACGGCGATGCGCGGCTCATCGAGCCCGTACGCACGCGCAGGTCCGGCGGACATCCGCTCGAGCACGACCTCGAGCGGGATGAGGCCGGGCTCGACGAGGTGGGTGTAGAGCGCGGCGAACGCCGTCTCGAGGCCTGTGACGCCGAACGGGGCCGCCTCGAACGGGACCTCCTTCTCGTGCCGCGCGTGCGGCGCGTGGTCGGTGGCGATCGCGACGATCGTTCCGTCCTTCAGCCCTTCGATCAGCGCGGTCCGATCCGAGCCCGAACGTAGGGGCGGGTTCATCTTGAAGTTCGGATCGAGCGACCGGATTGCCTCGTCGGTCAGGCACAGATGGTGCGGGGTGACCTCGGCGGTCGCCTGCACGCCGTCTGCGCGGGCGCGACGAAGCGCCTGCACCGACTCCCACGCGGACAGGTGGAGCAGGTGGAGCGGCTGGCGCTCGTACGCGGCCAGCGCGAGATCACGTTCGACCATCAGGCTCTCGGCGACGGACGGATAGCCCGTGAAGCCGAGCTCCGCCGAGACCTCGCCCTCGTGCATCTGACCGTCGCGCGAGAGCGTTCTCTCTTCGCAGTGCAGCGCAATACGCCTGCCGGCCACGGCGCCGTACTGGAGTGCGCGCCTCATCAGCCCCGGCGCAGCGACGGGAACACCGTCGTCGCTGAAGCCGACCGCGCCGGCGGCGGCGAGCTCGCCCATCTCGGTCAACTCGGCCCCGGACTGGCCTTTCGTGATCGCCGCCAGGAACCCGACGGGAATCTCGGCCTCGGCCCGCGCGGCTTCGATCAGCGAGCCGAGAGTTGCCGCGGAGTCGACGATTGGGTCGGTGTTGGGCATCGCGAGGATCGCGCAATAGCCTCCCGCGGCGGCGGCCGCGGTGCCGGACGCGATCGTCTCCTCGTCCTCGCGGCCGGGTGTGCGCAGGTGCACGTGCGGGTCGAAAAAGGCCGGTGCGAGCACCAACCCCTCGGCGTCGATCACTCGATGCGAGTTCGTGTCGAGGTCCTGGCCGAGCGCCGCGATCACGCCGTCATCCATCCGTACATCGAGCACGGCGTCCACGCCTTCGGCGGCGTCGATCACGCGCGCCCCGCGCACGACGATGTTCTCCCTCGGAGTGTCTTTGGCGAACAGCATCACGCGACCTCCAGCACCGATTCGGTCTTGACTTCGATCGGTCCGCTCGTCAGCAGGTCGTAGAGGACGGCCATGCGCGTCACGAGACCTGCCCGTACCTGGGTCTCGATCAGCGCGTCCGCGTGGTCGGCTACCCGTGGGTCGATCTCGACGCCGCGGTTCATCGGCCCCGGGTGCATCACCTTCTGGCCCGGCCGCAGGCGCTCCGGCGTCACGCCCCAGCGCGCCGTGTACTCGCGCAGCGACGGGACGTAGTTGGCGCCCTCCTGCATCCGTTCGCGCTGCATCCTCAGGATGTAGACGACGTCCGCACCGGCGATGACCGAGATGTCGGTGGTCGCCTCGCAGCCCATCGCCTCGACGCCGCGCGGAAGCAGCGCCGGCGGGCCGACGAGCGTGACGTGCGCGCCCATCAGCGCGAGGGCCTGGATCAGGGACCGCGCAACACGTGAGTGCAGGACGTCGCCGACGATCGCAACGTGCAGCCCCTCGAGCCGGCCGAGCTCCTCGCGCATCGTGTACAGGTCGAGTAGCGCCTGCGTGGGATGCTGATGCTTGCCGTCGCCGGCGTTGACGACGTGGGCTTCCGTCACCCGCGCGACGAGGTTCGGTGCCCCGATCTGCGGATGGCGGATGACGATCACGTCGGGGTCGTACGCGCCGAGTGTGATCGCCGTGTCCTTGAGCGACTCCCCTTTGTCCACCGACGAGCCCGACGACTTGATCGACATCGTGTCGGCGGACAGTCGTTTCGCGGCGAGCTCGAAGCTGGACGACGTTCGCGTCGAGGATTCGTAAAAGACGTTGATCACGAGCCGCCCTTTCAGGGTCGGGAGCTTCTTCACCTCCCGCTCCATGCTGCGCTCGAGCGTGCGTGCGGTTGCGAGCAGCCGCTCGACATCGTCGCGCGTGACGTCCTTGATCGAGATGAAGTGCCGCCTCGGCGGCGACGCGGGCGGACGCAGGTCCTCCCGCATGACGCGGATCTCAGCCATCCTCGTGGGCCTCCTCTGGTGCGGGAACGAGCAGGATGCGATCGACCTCATCCACCTCGACGAGCTGCACCTGAATGCGCTCGTCGCGTGAGGTCGGAAGGTTCTTGCCGACGTAGTCGGGACGGATCGGGAGCTCGCGGTGGCCGCGGTCGACGAGCACCGCCAGCTGGATGCGCTCGGGGCGCCCGTAGTCGAAGAGCGCCTCGATGGCCGCGCGGATCGTGCGCCCGGTATAGAGCACGTCGTCCACGAGGACGACGGTCTTGCCCTCGAGGGGAAAGTCGAGCGTCGTCGAGCGGACGACCGGCTGCGGGTGCCGGGGCGCTCCCCCGCCCCGGACCTGGACGTCGTCGCGGTAGAACGTGATGTCGACCGCGCCGAGATCGGGCGCGGCGCCGGCCCGTTCCTCGATCAGCCGCCGCAGACGGTGCGCGAGCGGAACACCGCGCGTCTGGATCCCGACCAGCGCGACGCGGGAGAGATCCGGATTCGCCTCGATGATCTCGTGCGCGATCCGCGACAGCGTCCGGCGGAGCGCATCAGCATCGAGCAGGACGGTTCCCGCCGGGGCCTCCACCGTGGTCACGGCGCAGGCAGGGTCGACGGTTTGCGGGCAGGCAGGTTCATGCGACTCCTTCCCGGCCTCACTGGACCGGCTTAAAGGGGTACGGGTCGAGTGGGACTCTAGACGCTTTGCCGGACGGCACGCCAGAGGCCCGCCCACTGCGCCGCGTCGAGGTCGCGCGGTCGCGCTTGGCGGGCGAAGCCGAGCTCCGCCTCATAGCGCTTCAACCGCTGCGGCGTGACGGCCGACCGCAGACCGTCTCGATAGCCGCACGCCAGAAACGCCTCGTAGGCGCGGCGGTCCGATGGCGGGACGAGCGGCTGGGCTCGGCGCACGATTCTGAGCACGCCGGCATCAACCGACGGCGGTGGGGCAAACACGCACCGTGGCAGCCGACGCACGAGCGAGAGCTCGAACCAGGCGCCCCAGTAGGCGCTGAGCTGCGTTCCAGGCCAGACCGAGGCGCGCTTGGACGCCAGGCCCCAGTCGACTATGACGTCGGCGTTCTCCAGCGGCACTCGAGGGTCGAGCAGGCGACGCAGCGCTGCCGTTCCGCCTTCGAAGGGCAGATTGGCGACGACCTTGAAGGGCACGCGCGGGAACGGAACTCGCAACAAGTCGTCCTCGAGAACTCGAACCTCGGTAAAACGCCTTCTCAGCGCGGCAGCCAGTGCCGTGTCGATCTCCACCGCGACCACGGACGCTCCGCTGCGCACGAGTGCAGCGGTCAGAGCACCGGTCCCGGCGCCGAGGTCGAAGACGAGGTCGCCCGGTCGGATACCGGCTGCGCGAACGAGTTCCGCGGCGAGCTTGCTACTACGGAGAAAGTGCTGGCCGCGCCCGCGAGATCGCGGTCGAACGGCCACGGAAAACCACCACGCCCATAACTGCCTCCAGTCCTACGGCTCGCCGATCACGTCTTCTGGCTCGGTCATGGCCTCGATCGCGTCCTGTGCCTGTTCGACCGACGACTCGGGGACCGACACTGCCACCGAATCGTCCTCGCCGTCGGTGATCTCCGCGTCGATGCCTGCCGAGCGCAGGATCTCCTGGATCTCCTCCGCCTCGGCCACATCGCCCGCGACTGCGACTCGGACCATGCCCGTCATTGCGGCGCCGATGATACGGCCTCAGGCTCGCGCGGGTGAAGCGCCCCACCCTTCATGAGCTGGGGTGTGCCCCGCTCGGCAAACGGCACCTCGACGACGTCGAAGTCCTTCGGGACGACCGTGTCCGGGAAGATCTCGCGCGCCTCGCGGGCGATCTCCGGGCCGAAGTAGCGATTGGAAAGGTGCGTCAGGGCAAGCAGCCCGACGTTCGCGCGCTGTGCGATGCCGGCGGCCTGCGCGGCCGTCTGGTGCATGGTCTCCTCCGCGCGCCCGCGCTCTTCTTCCGAGAACGTCGCCTCGGTGACGAGGACATCGGCGCCCCACGCCGCCTCGACGATCGTCTCGGAGGGCGCCGTGTCGCCGGTGATCACGATCTTGCGGCCGGGTCGCGGCGGCCCGAGCACCTGATCGGCGCTTACCATGCTCCCATCCGGGAGGGTCACCGACTCCCCTCGCTGCAGCGCGCCGCGCGCCGGGCCGCTCGGCACGCCGAGCGCATCGGCGGCGTCGACGTCGAAGCGCCCCGGTCGCGTGGCTTCGATCAGCGACCAGCCGACGGCCGGGACACCATGGGAGACGGCGAAGGCTGCGAGGCGATAGCCGTCCCGTTCGAGCACTCCGCCCGGTTCGAGCTCGATCACTCGCAGCTCGTACGACAGCTTTCCCACTACGCGCTTCAGCGACCCGAGCAGGTCGACGAGCCCACGCGGGCCGTGCACCTCGAGCGGGCGCTCACGCCCCCGGAGCGAGAAGGTCTTGAACAGCCCCGGGAGCCCGAGGATGTGGTCGGCGTGGAAGTGCGTCACGAAGATCTCGCCGAGCTCGACGAGGCCGACCGATGACCGCAGCAGCTGACGCTGCGTCCCCTCGGCGCAGTCGAAGAGGAGCCGGTCGCCGCCCCGGCGGACGAGGAGGGCCGCCGGGGCCCGCTGGGCGGTCGGCATCGAGCCCGCGGTGCCCAGGAAGACGAGGTCGAGGTCCATGGGTCGATTCTAGGTTTGGGACGCTCAAGTCATCCTGAGGCCCGGCCGATAGCGGCCTGAGGACGAGATGCCTTCTCACGCGGCTCCAGGGGTCACCGGTGGCTGGGCGCTCCATCGCTCGGTCACGCTGCTGCATGTCTTCTTGCTGGCGAGCGCCGGCATCCTGTTCATCGGCGCGACGACGCTCGGCTGGTTGCTCACGACATCACTGGAACGCCAGGCCCTCGACGACACCAGCACGAGCCTGACGCAGTACGTCGACGGTGTGCTTCGGCCCCAGCTCGTTCGCGGCGACAAGCTCCACATCTCGCCGCATCTCCCGCTCCAGCTCAAGGCACAGCTCCGCCGCCAGCCTGACCTCCTCACGGTCAAAGTGTGGCGGCCGGACGGAACACTCGTGTGGACGAATCGCGCCCCCGAGCGAATCGGCCGGCGCTTCTCGTCCGCGCTGCTGGGCGACCTGGGCGAGACGATCAACAAGCGACGCGCGCATGCCTCGATCAGCAAGCTCGGCGGCGCAGAGGACGCGGTCGAGCACGGGCTCGGCGTCGACCACGTCTTCGAGGTCTACGCGCCGATCATGAGCGCCGACGGCAAGCAGGCACTTGGGGCCTACGAGATCTATGCGAAGCCGCAGCACACGGAGAGCTTCATCGCGTCGGGCAAGCGCGTGATCTGGATGGTTGTCATCGCAGTCTTCCTCTCGCTGTACACCGCGCTCGCGCTCCTCGTCCGTAAAGCCTCGTGGACGATCAAGCGGCAGGCGGTGACGCTTCGGACACGGTCACGGGAGCTGATGGAGTCGTACCGGAGGCTCGAGGAGAGCTCGCTCGAGGCGATCGAAAGCCTGAACGCGACCGTCGATGCAAAGGACCCGTACACCGCCGGACACTCGGCACGCGTGCAGGGCATCGCACTCGCGGTTGCGGAGGAGCTCGGGCTGGCGCGCGACAACCGCGACGCGATCCGGTTCGGCGGGCTCTTCCACGACATCGGGAAGATCGCCGTCCCCGACAGCATCCTCACCAAGCCGGCCACACTCGACCGGGACGAGTACGAGGCGATCAAGCGCCACCCCGCGGACGGCGCCGAGATCGTCTCCCACTTCAGCCGTTTGCACGATGCGGTGCCGATCATCCGGCACCACCACGAGCGCTGGGACGGCGAGGGCTATCCCGACCGCCTTGCAGGCGACGCGATTCCGCAGGAGGCGTGCATCGTCGGGCTGGCGGACGCTTGGGACGCGATGACGTCGGATCGTCCTTACCGGCTCGCATTGAGCGTCGACGAGGCGGCGGCCGAGGTGCGACGCTGCCGCGGGACGCAGTTCTCCCCGGCGGTGGTGGACGCGTTCTTCGCCGCCTTCCGGCGACAGCCGGCTCTGTTCGAACCGGACGCGTTGCCCGCGCGAGACGAGCCGGACGAGCCGTACCAGGTGGCGGCCACAGCCTGAGTTGTAGGCTCGGCGCGTGACCGAAGACATTCGAGACCTGATCAAGCGCGAAGCCTCCGGTGAGGAGCAGAACGAGATCCGCAAGCTCTGGCAGCGCCACTCGATTGCGGAGGACGATCGCGACCTGCCCGGCCTGATCTCGACGCTGACACCCGACTGCGTGTACGAGCTCGCGCAGAGCGGGCACCGTTGGGAGGGCCATGAGGGAGCGACGCGCTTCTACATGGAGTTGCTCTCCGCGTTCCCCGACATCCACTTCGACCTGACGGACATCGTCATCGGACCGCAGGGCGTCTGCGAAGAGGCCGACGTGACCGGAACGCACCAGGCCGAATGGCTCGGCTTTCCCCCTTCGGGCGAGCAGCTCGCCTGGAAAGTCGTGATCTTCTTCCCGTGGGATCCCGCGCGGCGCCTGTTCCGAGGCGAGAAGGTCTACACCGCCGGCCTACCGCTCATCGAGCAGTAGCCACTCCTACTAAGGCAAAACCAACCGCTGTCCCGGCACGAGTGTCGTGCTGTGCAGGTGGTTCCGCTGCTGAAGCTCCCAGATCCCCTGCCGCGGATCGCCGGCGTAGTGGGTGGCCGCGATCGACCAGAGAGTGTCCGTCGGCTTCACCACATAGCCCACGGGCTTCCCCGCGCCGCCGGAGGGCCGGGCGACGACGCCCACCACGAAGGCGATAACCAGGAGGAGGACTGCCAGTCGAGGGAACATGTGTTCGTAGAGTA
>DAINSN010000131.1:0-7139 GCA_036741295.1 Gaiellaceae bacterium | reverse complement strand
AAAGAAGGGAGCTCGTGAGGGAAACATGGTTTCCCTCGCGGAAGCGAGCCGAAGGCGAGGGACGCTCATCTGTGAGGCGGGAGCCTACATCCGCTCGGGCGCCTCGACCCCGACCAGGTCGAGGGCCCGCGCGATCACGTTCTGCGTCGCGCGGACGAGCTCCAACCGGAAAGGCTCCGTCTCCGAGCCCACGACGCGGTGCTCGTGGTAGAAGCGGTGAAAGTCATCGGCGACGCGGATCGCGTAGATGGGAACCGCGTGAGGAGAGCGCCGATCGGCCGCTTCTGCAACGACCACGGGAAACTCCGCCAGCCGCTTGATCAGGTCACGCTCCTCGCGCGCGAGCTCCTTCGGCACGGCTACGTCGCCCCTCCCAACCTCGTCATTGCGCAGGATCCCGGCGATCCGTGCGTGCGCGTACTGCACGTAATAGACCGGATTCTTTGGAGTGCGCTCGGTCGCGAGATCGACGTCGATGTCCAGCGGCTGGTCGTGCCCTCGTGAGACGAGGTACCAGCGCGCAGCGTCGACGCCGATCTTCTCCACGAGCTCGTGCAGGAAGACGACGTCACCGCGACGCTTGGAGATCTTCTTCGTCTCGCCGCCCTCGACGATGTGCACGAGCTGGTAGATCAGCACCTCGATGCGCTCCGGGTCGTAGCCGAGCATCGCCGCGGCAGCCTTGAGCCGTCCCACATAGCCGTGGTGGTCAGCGCCGAGCACATAGATCGCGCGGTCGAAGCCGCGCTCCAGCTTGTCGCGTACGTAGGCGACGTCGGCGGCGAAGTAGAGGTACGACCCGTCGGACGAACGAACCAGCGGGCGGTCCTTGTCATCGCCGTAGGCGCTCGTGCGCGCCCAGATCGTCCCCTCGGCCTCGTAGGTGTCCAGTCGGGGCAAGACGTCCGCAACTTCCTTCTCGATCTCCCCCTGGTGCCGCCACGTGTCGATCTGGATGCGGAAGTCGGCGACCTCCCGGCGGATCTCGCCGAGCATGTACTCGACAGGATCGACCCTGAGCGCCGCGAGCTCGTTGATGTACTCGCCCTGGTAACCGCCCTCCGGAATCTCCTCCCCACTCCGCCGCGCCTCGACCGAGGCGCGGAAGAGATCGACCTGCCGGCCTGCGTCGTTGAAGTAGTACTCGCGCGCGACATCGTGCCCCGCGTAATCGAGCAGACGCGCCACGGAGTCTCCGTAGGCACCGTTGCGCGCAGAGCCGACGGTCAGCGGTCCGGCAGGATTGGCCGAGATCAGCTCGACCTGGATCTTCTGGGGTTGTTCCGCTGCAGATCCGGCGCCGTAATCCGGGCCGATCTCCTGCAGCGCGTCGGCGAGCCAACCCGTCGTCACCCAGAGGTTGAGGAACCCGGGGCCGGCGACCTCGGCGCGCTCGACTTCCTCGAGCTCCTGGGCCTGCGCCGCCAATTCAGCCGCCAGCTCGCGTGGCGGCCGCTTCCGCTGGGGCGCGGTCCGCAGCGCGACGTTCGTCGCGTAGTCGCCGTGCGCAGGATCGCTCGGGCGCTCGAGCTCGACGGGCGCACCGGCGAGCTCGGACAGCCTTGCGGCCAGCCGGTCGACGGCGTTAGCGGGCAAGCGTCTCGCGTGGAGCGAAGAGCTCTTCGAGGGAACGGAGCTCTTCTTCGGTCCCGGCCGCGATCAGCACGTCCTCGACCTCGATGACGGCTTCGGGTGTCGGCGTCGTGTCGAAGCTCCCGTCGCGCTTGCGCAGCGCGACGATCAGCGCACCGGTTGCCTTGCGGATCTCGAGCTCCCGGATCGTCTTGCCGCCCTGCCCGCACGCCTCCGTCACCTCGATCTCCTCGAAGCGGAGATCGGCGCCACCCGCGCTCGTCACCACATCGACGAAGGCCGTCACCTGCGGCTTCAGCAAGAGGTTCGCCATCACCCGTCCGGCCGCCTGATAGGGCTGCACGATCCGGTCGGCCCCGGCCAGCTTCAGCTTCCTGGATGCGTCCTCGTTCGAGGCGCGCGCGACGATCAACAGGCCGGGCTTGGCTGCGCGCGCGGAGAGCGTGATGTAGAGGTTGTCGGCGTCGTCGTCCGAAGCCGCGACGAGGCCACGGGCCCGCTCGAGCCCGGCGCTGCGGAGGTCGTCGTCATCGGTGCCGTTGCCCTCGATGAAGAGGACGCTCTCTTCCTCGGCGGCGGCCTTCGCCTCGGGGCTGTAGTCGACCACGACGAACTGCGCCCCCTCGTGGCGAAACTCCTCGGCTACGCGCTGACCAACCCGGCCGAAGCCGCAGATGATGTAGTGCTCGCGCAACGCCTCGATCGCCTTTCGCCTCCTTCGCTCCGCCCACAGCCCGCCGACCACCCCGCGCGCGATCGCCTCGACGACGAGCGAGCCGATGTACGCAAAGATACTGATGCCCGCCAGAACCAGAAAGATCGTCACGAGGCGCGCCGCATCGTTCCTGGGAACGGTGTCGAGCCCGGTCAGCGTGCTGGAGACGACCGCCCGGTAGAACGACTGCATCCACGTCTCGTGGATGGCCAGGCGGAATCCGACCGTCCCGATCGCCAGAACCAGGCCCATCGCCGTGACGGCGTACGCAAACCTGCGGAAGCTGAAGGCGTGTTCCACGCCCGTAGTATCGTTGGGCCGTGGACGACGAGGCCCAGGAGCGCCAGCTCAACATCCATCTCGATCCGGAGCAGATGGCCGGGGTCTACGCGAACTTCGCCAACGTCACGTTCTCGCCGTACGAGTTCACCCTCACGTTCGCGCGCATCGACCACGAGATCGAAGAAGGCGACGTGCCCGGAGTCGTGGTCTCGCGCGTGAACATGTCCTCGCAGTTCTTCCAAGAGCTGCTGGCGGCGATGCAGGACTCATTCTCGAAGTGGTCGACGCAGGAAGGAATTCGGAACCTCCCCGAAGCGCCCCCCAGGTCCGACGGCTGACGATCGCGACTGCCGTTGGAAGGCCTCGGCCTGTTCGACCCGCGTCAGCAGCGGCGGATGGTCGTCGAGAAAGACGTGCGCCCAGCCGGGGGGATCTGGATCCTGCAGGTCGGTCCTCACGAACCCCTTGAACAGCCCTTTTGCGGCCTCCGGATCCTGCGTTCCCTGTAGGCCCACCCAGTCTGCCTCCGCCTCGTAGCGCCGGGAAACCGTGTTCGTGAGCGGCGTCAGAGCGAGTTGCAGGAGCGTGATCGTCAGGAGAGCTAAGGGGACGGTCTCCGGGTTGCGCAATCCGCCGCGCCGACCGGTCACGAAGGCGACCCCGGCGAGCAGAGGGATGCCGATGAGCGCGCCCCACGCGATCCCCTTCCAGAGGTGCAGGCGGGCGAGATGGGCGAGCTCGTGGCCGACGACAAAGCGCACCTCCCGCGGCGTGAAGCGTCCGTCCAGCATCGTGTCCCAGATCAAGACACTGCTGCTCGGGCCGATCCCGATCGCGTAGGCGTTCGCGGCAGTCGTCTGGTCGCTCACCTGCTGCACGCGTACGACCGGGTCGCCGGCGTGCTCACGCGCTTTGAGGCGCTGCACCGCGGCGGCGAGCTCCGGCGATCGGATCGGATGCGTCCCGATTCGGTTCGCGTACGGCAGCGCGAACTGGACGAGGAGGCCGAGACCGAGCAGGATCATCGCCGCGCCGATCCACCAGTTCCGAGCGAATCGCTTCGCGAGCAACAGCACGATCGCGAGCACGATCACCGTGCCGGAAGTCGTGCTCAGAATTGTTCCCCACGGCGAAAAGACGATCGTGCCCCAGTCCTCGGTCGAGATGCCGTGGCGCCGCTCCCACCACCCCGCCGCGATGTCGAACGGCAGCGACACCGCCCACAGGACCGTCGTGACGACGACCCCAGTGATCAACCCCGCATTCACTCGGCCGAGGCCGAGCGAACGGGCCAGCCGTGGGCCGCGCTGAACCATCACGACCAGTGCGAGCAGCTTGACGATGGTCCCGAGCAGCCATTCGTACTCGAGGAACCGCTCGTACCGTTCACCCGCCCGGACGGCCCCGGCGCCGAACACCGTCTGCGGGTCGAGCCGCGGCAAGTGGAGGTCGGCGGGCACTTTCGTCCGCCACAGGGCCGAGGCGGCGAGTGCCCACACGAGCGCCGCGACGGCTAAGGTCGCGACTCTGCTGATGCGGGTCGCGGTCATATCGGACGTCCACGCTAACTATCACGCGCTCGAGGCGGTGCTGGAGGAGATCGACTTCGCGCGCGTCGACGCCGTCTGGTGTCTCGGCGACACCGTCGGTTACGGGCCCCGTCCAAACGAGTGCTGCGACGTCGTAAAGGATCGGGCCGGCCACTGTCTCGTGGGAAACCACGACCTGGTCGTCCTCGGGGAGCTGTCGGTGAGCGACTTCAACGACGAGGCCGCGGAAGCGGCCATCTGGACGACAGGAGTTCTGACACCCGAGTCGCGTGCGTTTCTCGCGAGCCTGAAGCCCTTCGGCGAGGTCGAGGGCGTCGACCTGTTCCACGCGAGCGCGCGCGACCCGGTCTGGGAGTACATACTCACGGAAGACGCAGCGTTGGCGACGCTCGAGCTCTCGGCTGCGCCGCTCGTCCTAGTCGGACACAGTCATGTCGCCCTGGCGATCACGGCGGACGACGGCCGGGTCGGCGGCGGCCCCGCACCGGGCGGCTCGAAGGTGACACTGGACGGCCGGAGACTGCTCAATCCGGGCTCCGTGGGGCAGCCGCGCGACGGCGATCCCCGCGCGGCGTGGATGTTGCTCGATCTCGAGGAAAGGTTTGCTGAGTTCCGCCGGGTCCCATATTCGATTGAGCGCACGCAGGCCGAGATGCGAGAGCGGGGTCTTCCCCAAGTACTCGCGGCTCGGCTCCAGCGCGGCGAGTAATCGAAGTGCAGCCGAGGAAGACCCGAACGAGACGTCCTGAGCTGGGCGCGGCCCTCGCGGCCGCGCTCTGCCTGGCCGGTTGCGGGAGCGGCTCCGAGCAGCGAGCCGCCCCGCAGCCCAAGCTTTCCCCGCCGGCTGCCGGAGCATTGGCCTCTCGGAGCGACGAGGTCGCTCAGACGCTGGCCGCCGGCGATTCCTGCCGGGCACTGAGCCTCGCGCAGCAGCTCCAGCAGGAAACCGTGGCGGCGATCAATGCCGGCCGTGTCCCAGCGGCGTTCCAGGAGCAGCTCGGCTCGACCGTCGGCGACCTGGTTTCCCGCATCCGGTGCGTCCCCGTTGTGAAGCCACACGACAGCGGCAAACACAACGGCAAGCGCAAGAAGAAGCACGAGAGCAACGATTGACCGGAACACTCGCGGAGGGTCGCTACCGCATCGAGCGAACGCTCGGCCATGGCGGCATGGCGGTGGTCTATCTCGCGCATGACGAAGAGCTGCACCGTCGGGTCGCGGTCAAGGTGCTTGCGGACCACCTGGCGGGCGACGACAGCTTCCGTGCCCGCTTCCTGCAGGAGTCGAGGCTCGCGAGCCGGCTCTCGCATCCGAACGTCGTCCAGGTGTACGACGCGGGCGAGACGGAAGGCAGCCCGTACATCGTCATGGAGTACGTCCCGGGCGAGACGGTCGCGCAGCGGGGAAAGCTGTCGCACGCGGAAGCCGTGCCACTCGCGCTCCAGGCATGTGCCGGGCTGCAACATGCGCACAACGCCGGCCTCGTGCATCGAGACGTGAAGCCGGCGAATCTGCTCGTTCGTGAGGACGACGTGCTGAAGATCGCGGACTTCGGAATCGCGCGGGCCGCCGAGCTGACCCGGTTGACGCAACACGGAACGGTGCTCGGCACCGCGGCCTACCTGTCGCCCGAGCAGGCCGCCGGCGAGGAGGTGACCGCCGCGACGGACATCTACTCGCTCGGTGCGGTGGTCTACGAGCTTCTGACGGGCCGTGCGCCCTACGAGTTCGAATCGCTCGCGGAGCTGGCCGCACAGCAAACGGGCGGCGTGATCACACCGCTGCGCGATCTCGAGCCGTCCGTCCCAGAGCCCGTCGAAGCGGCGGTCATGCACGCACTCGCGCGCGAGCCGCGGTTCAGGCCGGCCTCCGCAGCCGACTTCGCGCACGAGCTCGCGGCTGCCTCCCAGTTACCGACCGAGCCGTTGCCCGCCACCGCCGTCACGGAGCCGCTGCACTCTCGTATCTACGAGAGCGTGCCCGGAAGCGGCGCGTGGCTCTTGCTCGCAGGCGCGGCGGCCGCTGCGATCGTCGCCGTGATCCTCGGCCTTTTCAGCCTCGGCGGCGGCAGTTCCTCAACGAAGCCACAGCCACAACCCGTGCGGATTCAGGCACCTGCGCGCGGAGCGACGCCGGCGGCTGAGGCGCGCAATCTCAGCGCCTGGCTACGCGCTCACTCTCGCTAGCCAGCTAGCGACGAAGCTGCGCGCTCGGCGGCGGGCCGCTTCTCGTCGCCGAAGGTGATGCCCTCGCGGGCCATCGAGAGCTGAACGTCCTCGCGTGCCTTGTAGAT
The DNA here is from genome assembly GCA_036741295.1 of Gaiellaceae bacterium. Classification (GTDB taxonomy): domain Bacteria; phylum Actinomycetota; class Thermoleophilia; order Gaiellales; family Gaiellaceae; genus 3-1-20CM-4-69-9. The sequence goes on along the minus strand of DAINSN010000131.1, from coordinate 706 downwards.
CCGCCACTTGACCGTGGCGAGCGTGATCTCCAGCGAGTCGGCGATCTCGGTGTACGAGAGTCCGACGATGTCGCGGAGGAGCAGTGCCATCTTCAAATCGACGTTCAGTCCCTCGACGGCACGCCAGACGGCGTCGATCGCCTCGAGCCGCTCCAGCGGCGCGTCCACGACCTCAAGAGCTGGAACGTCGTCCAACGTGACTACTGCTCGCGGCCGCCGCTCGTTCGCACGCAGCTCGTCGAGCACGCGGTTCTTCGTTACCTGGAACAGCCACGTCGTGAACTTCGAGCGGAGCGAGAAACGCGGCAGGCCCTGAAAGACCCGCAAAAAGACTTCCTGAGTCAGGTCCTCTGCCAGCGAGCGATCGCCGACAAGCCGAAGGACATAGTTGAAGACAGGCACCTGATAGGCACGGACGATGAGCGAGAAAGCTCGCTCGTCGCCTTTCTGTGCCTTCCGCAGGACGCCAAAATCAGGTTGCTGAAGTGACAAAAGGTTCCGGAGTATAGCCCGGATCAGCCCGGGGTAGTTAGGGGTTTACCGGTCATCTGTAAGGGTTGCGTGAAACCCAAAAACCCCAGCACAGTGGGCACTAAATCAGCCAGTTGGCCGGTGTCTCTGAGGGTCACTTCGGGGTCGGTCACGATCAGTGGGACGGGGTTCGTCGTGTGCGCGGTATGCGGGCTTGCACCATCTGCCTCGAGCA
>DAINSN010000130.1:0-7144 GCA_036741295.1 Gaiellaceae bacterium | reverse complement strand
CGGCGCACCAAGTTCCGCGGAAACATGGTCACACACGTTCGAATCCAGGACTGCTGCGGCCTTCCGGCCTCACAGAATGTAACCCTCGAGAACAACTGGTTCTCCGCACCGCTCGATCGGGACGGGTCGAGCCCGCGCGGCGACGCCATCGACGTCGACAACCCCATTCAGAACCTGCTGATCCGCAACAACTCCTTTGCCGAGAACACCGGCGTGATCTTCGGGAACGGAAACTTCTCGGGGACGCGCCTCGTAGGAAACCTGATGATGAACTTCCCCTGCGTCGCTGGAGTCGGCTACTCCTACAACCTCTTCATACCGTTGAATCCGACAGGTTGGGGCGTGACCGCGTGTGGCTCCACTGACCGCAAGGTCACCAGTTTTGGCTACGTCAGCGGCGGCGGCTTCGACTACCACCTGGCCGCCGGCTCGCCCGCAAGTGGAGCCGGAAGTCCGGGAGATTGCCCTGCCAACGACATCGATGGTCAGGTTCGGCCCAATCCGTGTTCCGCCGGTTCAGACGAGCGCTAGATGCAGGCGTGATCGCCGCCTCGCGACTTAGAGCTGCCAAGTTGAATCGCGCAAGACGGGGACACGTTCGCCGTCTCGGGTGATCCCGGTCACGTCGACCTCCGCCGAGCCGATCATGAAGTCGATGTGGATGGAGGAGCGGTTCAGCCGCCCGCGATCCTCGTCGCCCACCGCCGCGTCGTAGGCCGAGCCAAGTGCAACGTGGCTCGCTGCGTTCTCGTCGAGGAGCGTGTCGTAGAAGACCGTCTCCAGAGGGCCGATACGCCCCTCTCGGTCGACGAGTGCGAGCTCGCCCAGTCGCGCGCCCCCCTCGTCCTGCTCGACCATTGCGCGCAACGTCTCGGCTCCGGACTCCGCTTCGATCTGCATGGCACGGCCGCCTTCGAAGTGCACGGTCAACCCGTCGATGATCCGGCCCTGCGTGGTGAGCGGCTTCGTCGCGCGAACGACTCCCTCGGTGCGTTCGGGATCGGGCGAGGTGAAGACCTCCTCGGTGGGGAGGTTCGCCATGTGCGGAATCCCGTCGATCGTCGCGTCCCCTCCGCCGATCCAGTGGGAGGTCGGCAGCAGCCCAACCGTGAGGTCGGTGCCCGGCCCCTCGAGGTGGATCGCGTCGAAATGACGTTCGGTCAGTCGCTGCGCAACCCCTTTCAGGACGCTGCTTCGTTCCCGCCAGGCGGCCTCGGGATCGTCTTCGTCCAGGCGGCAGATGTGAACCACCTGATCCCAGAGCTTCTCGAGCGCGGCCTGCGGCCCGAGATCAGGAAAGACGAGCTGAGCCCACTTCTCGGACGGCCCCGGCGCCACGCACCAGTTGACCGTGCGCTCGTTGATGACCGTCACCCATTCCTTCACACGCGGATAGACGTCGCGGCCGAGCCGCTTCGGATCCAAATCGTCGAAGAGATGAGGCTCGATCGGGCCGCTGAGGGAGATCGCCGCGCCGCGCTCCTCGCCGAGCTGCAACGTTCGTTCCCCGAACCAGGGCGGGACGAAGTCGAGGACGTCGTCGGGCGCGTACCGCACGCGCTCCCGCTTCAGGTGCGGATCCCAGTAGTGGACGTCGACGAATTTCGCGCCGCGCTTGTACGCGCTCGCCGTGATCGCGCGCGTGAGCTCTTCTTTCCCGAGCCCGGAGCCGACGTCGAGGATCTGGCCCTTCTGCACGTTGGAGCCGAAGTTGACGATCAGGTCGGCGAGACGTTCGAGACGTGAAGCCATGGGGAGGCGATGCTAGCTGGGCCGCGAATGGCTCTGCATGAAGACTATGCAGGCGATCGAACGCTTCCTGAATTCGCCCGGGCTGGGCGAGGGGACCCGGCGTTCCTATCGCCATGACGTCGAGGAGTTCGCACGCTGGCTGCAACGACGCAACCTCAGCGTCGGTGACGTGGACGTGAGAGTGCTCACGGACTACGCGGCCGAGCTCGGGCGCGCACGGCCGCGGAAGCTTGCCCCGGCGACGATCGCGCGAAAAGTCGCGGCGATTCGCAGCTTCCTCCGCTTCACGCTCGGGCCGACGAACGTGCCGGACATCTCTCTGGCGCCACGGCGCCCGAAACTGCTTCCCGACACGCCGAAGACGGCAGAGGTCGAGGCCGCCTTGGAGGCGCTGGTGGGCGACGGGCCGCTGCCGTTGCGCAATCGCGCCCTTGTCGAGCTCGTCTATTCGGCAGGGTTGCGCAGCGCCGAGGCGGTCGGCCTCGATCTCGCCGACGTGGACTTCGACCGCGAGCAGCTGCACGTGCGCGGCAAGGGCGGGAAGGAGCGAATCGTTCCACTCGGGGAAGAAGCGGGGCACATGGTTGCTCGGTACCTGCATGAAGCGCGCCCCCAACTTGCGGCAGGTGCCGAGAACGCGTTGTTCCTCTCGGCGCGAGGGAAGCGGCTGGACACGTCGACCCTGCGCCGCGTGTTCGCGCACCCGCATCGTTTGCGCCATGCATTCGCAACGCACCTACTGGAGGGTGGCGCCGACCTGCGCACGATCCAGGACCTCCTCGGCCACAGCTCCCTCTCGACCACGCAGCTCTACAGCCACGTAGACGGCCGCCGCCTGCGCCGCGTCTACGACAAGGCGCACCCCCGTTCCTGAATGCGAATCGCGTCGGGACACGTCGGGGTCAGGTCCCCGGCATGGCCACCGTAGCGCTGTCCTTTAGACGAGCCTGAACAGGTCCTCTGTAACGGAAGTGTGACTTTTCTTCCACAGACCTGGCGGCCGGCGACAGTTTCGTGCATCGTTTCGGCGTTCCAGGCGGGAAAACGGCGTAAGAATGGCCGTGATTTCGTTCGGTTACCCCTGCGCGCAAAACGGCTTCGGGCAGGCGATTCGGCGCTCGCCACGAAACCGGCGCGGTGGAACCTTCTGCGCTCGACCCCGAAGTCGAAGGCTTTCTCGCGCTGCTCGCGACTCGCCGCGCGCCGAAGACGGTAGACGCGTATCGCCGCGACCTCTCCGCACTGGCAGCCTGGCTCGACCGGCCCGTGGGCCGGATCACGACGGAGCAACTCGAGCAGTACCTCGCTGAGCTGCGCGCCGCCGGCCTGTCTCCGTCGACGATCGCGCGAAGAGTCGCCGCGATCCGCTCCTTCTTCCGCCACCAGGCGCTGCTCGGCGCACGCACCGACAATCCCGCCGCCGAGCTCGACCTACCGCGACGTCGGCGCACACTGCCGCGCACGCTTTCTCCAGCGGAAGCCGAGCGGCTCGTCGAGGCCGCGAACGGGACGACGCCGCGCGCTCTGCGCGACCGTGCTCTCGTTGAGCTCCTGTACGGCGGAGGTCTAAGGGTCAGCGAGGCCGTCGGCCTGCAGAAGTCGAGTGTCGACCTCGACGCGCGCATCGTCCGCTGCATCGGCAAGGGCTCGAAGGAGCGGATCGTGCCGATCGGCCGGCAGGCCGCGCAGGCACTCCGGCGTTACCTGGGACGGGGACGCCCATTCCTGGACGTGCGGCACCGCCCGGAGCTCTTCCTCAACGCGAAGGGCGGCGGCCTCACGCGCGCGGGCGCCTTCTTGATCCTCCGCAAGCTGGCCGCCAAGGCGGGGCTGGAGCCGGGACGGGTCCATCCGCACCTCCTCCGTCACTCCTTCGCCACGCACCTGCTCGAGGGCGGGGCCGACCTACGTTCGGTTCAGGAGATGCTCGGACATGCGGACCTCGCGACGACCGAGCTGTACACGCACATCTCCGATCGGCGGCGCCGCGAGTTGTATTTCCAGGCGCATCCGCACGCGCGCCGAAAAACCAAGTAGCAGCCTAGGATTTCGCTGCCGCCCGCTTCTTCAGGTCGGCCGCGACGGTGCGGGCGGCGTTGCGTAGCTCTGTCTCCTGCTCGTCGTCCTCGGCCAGTCCGGTCAGCAGGACGATCGTCTCGCGCTGGGCCGATCCATTCCGCAGACAGACGACCGCGAGACGGCGCACGGCTTGATTCGCGTCGGACGACACGATCGTGTGCAGCACCGGCCGGATCGCGTTGACGACGCCCGGGCTGTCCTTCGACAGGAGCTGCACCGAGAGGAGCGCTGACCCGCGCGCCGCCGGGCTCTCGTCGTCGAGCCCGCGCCGAAGGAGCTCGAGCTTCTGCCGGAAGCGGAACTGGCCGATCGCCCGATATGCAACTGCACGCTCCCGATAGTCGCTACTCCGGGCCGCGGATTCGAGCTCGTCCTCCCACTGCTTGCGCAGCGTTGCCAGCTCACGCTCGGCTCCGGACTGCGCGAGCTCGTCGGCCTGGGCTGCTGCCTCGACGAGGGACATGCGGCGCGGCACTCTAGCGCCCGCGGATAGAGTCCGGCGCCGTGGCCCACAGAGTGACGCTCATTCCGGGGGACGGCACCGGGCCCGAGTTGACCGAGGCGACGCGCCGGGTCCTCGAGGCGACGGGAGTCGAGTTCGACTGGGACGTCCGGGAAGCCGGCGCCGACGTGATGGACAAGTACGGCGGGAATCCGCTCCCTGACGAAGTCCTCGAGGCCATCCGGGGGACGGGCGTCGCGCTCAAGGGCCCGATCACGACCCCGGTCGGCGGCGGCTTCCGCTCGGTCAACGTCGCGCTGCGCAAGAGCCTCGACCTCTACGGCCAGGTGCGTCCCTGCAAGACCTATCCCGGCGTACGCACCCGGTTCGACGACGTCGACCTGATCATCGTCCGTGAGAACACCGAGGACCTCTACGCGGGGATCGAATACGAGGAAGGCTCCGAGGAGGTGCGCGAGTTGATCGAGTGGATCAAGGCGCACGGCGGCGACCTCGCGCACGACGACGCCGGCATCTCGATCAAGCCGATCTCGATCACGGGCACGCGGCGGATCGTCCAGTTCGCCTTCGACTACGCGCGTCGCAACGGTCGCCGCAAGGTCACGGCGGTGCACAAGGCGAACATCATGAAGTTCTCCGACGGCCTGTTCCTCCGCGTCGCGCAGGAGGTCGCCGCCGAGAACGACGACATCGAGTTCAACGACCGCATCGTGGACAACATGTGCATGCAGCTCGTCCAGCGCCCGGAGGAGTACGACGTGCTCGTGCTGCCGAACCTGTACGGCGACGTCCTCTCCGATCTCTGCGCCGGAATGATCGGCGGGCTCGGGCTTGCTCCCGGCGGGAACTTCGGCGAGAGCATCGCGATCTTCGAGCCGACGCACGGCTCGGCGCCGAAGTACGCGGGCCAGAACAAGGTCAATCCGATGGCGCAGATGCTCTCCGGAATGCTGATGCTCCGTCACCTCGACGAGCAGGACGCTGCGAACAATCTCGAGCGTGCGATCGCCGACGTCATCCGGGAAGGGAAGAGCGTCACCTACGACATGAAGCCCACCCGGTCGGACCCGAGCGCCGTCGGTACGAGCCAGGTCGCCGACGCGATCATCGAGAAGCTCGGGGTACACGTATGAGACGCAAGGTGACGGTCGTCGGCGCAGGAAACGTAGGCGCGACCTGCGCGCAGGTCCTGGCGGCGCGCGACTACGCGGAGGTCGTACTCGTCGACATCAAGGAAGGCCTGCCGCAGGGCAAGGCACTGGACATCAACCAAATGGGCGCGGTGCTCGGTTACGAGCCGCGTGTGACCGGCTCGAACAGCTACGACGAGACTGCGGGCTCCGACGTCGTCGTCATCACGGCAGGCCTGCCACGCTCGCCCGGCATGAGCCGCGACGACCTCGTCGCGACGAACGAGAAGATCGTCAAGGACGTGACCGAGAAGACGATCGCGAAGAGCCCCGACGCGATTCTCATCGTCGTCTCCAATCCGCTCGACGCGATGTGTCACGTCGCCAAGAACGTCTCCGGCCGGCCGAAGGAGCGGGTGTTCGGGATGGCAGGGATCCTCGACACGGCACGCTTCTCGACCTTCATCGCCTGGGAGACGCAGGCTTCCGTCAAGGATGTCACCGCCATGGTGCTCGGCGGGCACGGCGATCAGATGGTGCCGGTGGTGAGCGCGACAACGGTCGGAGGCATCCCGCTGCAGAAGATCGTCCCGGCAGCGAAGATCGACGCGATGGTGCAGCGCACCGCAAAAGGCGGCGGAGAGCTCGTCGAGCTGCTCGGAACGTCCGCCTGGTACGCACCGGGCGCCGCCGCCGCGCAGATGGTCGACTCGATCATGCTCGACGAGAAACGCGTGCTTCCCTGTACCGCCTATCTCGAAGGCGAGTACGGCATCGACGGTCTCTACATGGGCGTCCCCGTCAAACTCGGGGCCGGTGGCATCGAGGCGATTTACGAGCTCGACCTGAGCAAGGACGAGCAGGCAATGCTGAACGAGTCGGCCGGCGCCGTGCGCGAAGTCGTCGGCCTGCTCGACTCGTAGCTATGGATCTCGGTCTCAAAGGCCGGACTGCGATCGTCAGCGGCGCATCCGCCGGGCTCGGCCTGGCGACGGCCGAGGCCCTGGGCGCCGAGGGCGCAAACGTGACCATGTTCGCGCGGAGACGCGACGTGCTCCAGCGCGAGGCCGACCGAATCGGCGCCCTCGCCGTACGCGGTGACGTCACGACCCCGCGCGATCTCGAGGCTGTAGTGCGACAGACGGTCGAGGCGTTCGGCGGCATCGACATCCTCGTCTGGAACAGCGGCGGTCCGCCGCCCGGGCCGGGGGTCGGGATCAGCCCGGAGTCTCTCGAGGAGGCTGTCGAACTGCTCTTCTTCCCGGCGCTGCGGCTCGTCGACCTCTGCCTGCCCTACCTCGTGCAGAGCGCCGGCGGCCGAATCCTCATCTTCACCTCGGTCGCTGCGAAAGAGCCGACCGACCATCTCGCGCTCAGCAATGCCGTGCGGCCCGGTGTGCACGGCTGGGCGAAGACCCTCTCCCGGGAGCTCGGCCCTCGCGGCGTCACGGTGAACTGCATCGCGCCGGGCCGCATCGAGACCGCGCGTCTCGCGCAGCTCTACCCAGAAGGACCGACCGAAGCCGACCTGCAAGCGATCCCCGTAGGACGCTGGGGCACCCCGCAGGAGTTCGGCGACGTCGCGTGCTTCCTCGCCTCCGACCGCGCCCGCTATGTGACCGGGACAACGGTGGTCGTCGACGGCGGACTCTCGCGGGGCCTGTTCTAGTCCGTGTCCGCGTTCCGCCGGGTGCTGTCGCCGTTCCGGCTCGCGTCGGCT
>DAINSN010000129.1:0-7316 GCA_036741295.1 Gaiellaceae bacterium | reverse complement strand
CTGATCAAGCGGGAGCAATTGCCGGAGATCTATCTGCGTTTGCCGCGCCGGCTGCGTGGCGCACGCCGCGCGCTCGGCGTCCCGATTCCCGGGTACCGCTGGGTCGAAGCAACAGGTCGCAAGCGCGTCTCTTAGTTACACGCGCGTGTGCTCTCCCCCGGGGGACCCCCACGAGGGTTCCCCGCGCTTTTCAGCGTAATGCCGAAAAGCGCACGCGTGGTAAACGAAAGAGAACCGGAAGTGTGACTTAAGCGCTGCGCTGTTCGGCGACCGCGTGCAAACGCTCACGCAGATCGTCGACTTCGCCGGGCAGGTCGTCCAGCCGCGGCAACTGCGACAGGCTCTCCAACCCGAACACGCGCTCGAACATCGGCGTCGTCTTGTACTTCACCGCGCCACCGTGCGCGCCGTCCTCGCGGCCCGCTTCGGTGATCAGCCCGCGCTCCGTCAGCCCGGCAACGGCTGAGTCCGCAGCAACGCCGCGGATCCGCGCGATCTCCGGCCGCGTGCACGGCCCGAGGTACGCCACGATCGCCAGCGTCTCCAAAGAAGCCTGCGACAGTCCGCGCTGCACGGGCCGCTCGAACAGCCGCCCACAGGCCTCCGCCGCGTCCCGCGACGCGCGGAAGGCCCAGCCACCGGCCACCGACTCCAGCACGATGCCGCTGCGGCCTTCGTGATAGCGCTCCGCCAGCAGCCCCAGCGCCAGCTCGACCCGCTCGCGGTCGTCGTCCGCCGCAGCGACGAGCTCCTCCACGGGTAGCGGCGCGCTCGCTACGACGAACAGCGCCTCGAGCGTCCGGGCGAGCTGATCGAGCGGATTGGCGGTGACTAGGCGGAGCGGACGGTCCACGCGTGGGTCCTTTCGTTCACGGCGGAGGTTTCCTGCTCCACCTTACTGACACGGATGGGAGCAAATGGAGCCGCCTGGCTGATCCTGATCTCGTCCGAACGGCGCAGGTCGAGCAGGGCCAAGAACGCGATCGCCTGCTCGGCGCGCGACAGCCCGTCGAGCTCGGCATCGAAGTCGAAGACGGAGCGACGCGCAAGCAATGCGCGGAAGCGTTCCAGGAACTGCGCCACCGGCGGGAACCGCAGTTCCATGTGCGCCAGCGAAACAGTTGGCGGCTCTGCGGCGAGCAGGCGAACGACATTCGCGAGCTGCTCCGGATCCTGCGGCGCGAGCCGCCGCTCCGGCTGGGGCGCCAGCGGCGCCGGCCCGACCCGGAAGAACCGGTCGCGCTCCGACGAGAGCCGCTCGGCCAGCCACCCCGCCGCCTCCTTCATGCGCCGGTACTCGGCCAGCCGCCGTGCCAGCTCCTCCGCGGCCTCCTCGGGCTCGAGCTCTGACAGCTCCGCCGCCTCGTCCTCGAAGAGCCCACGCGCCTTCAGCTCCAGCAGCGCCGCGACCAGAACGAGGAACTCACCGCAGGCATCCAGATCCAGCGCATCCCGCTCGGCGAGCCGCTCGAGGAAGCGCACCACGATCCCGGCGACGTCCACGTCCGCAAGGTCGACTTCCTCCTTGAGGACGAGCGTCAGCAGCAGGTCAAAGGGGCCCTCGAAGGCGTCCAGGTCCAGGTCGAGCTCACGCACGATCATCGTGGGCCAACCTAGCGTCCCGAGCGGACGCGGCCCTTGGGAACGGCCATCGCCGGTCCCGTCGGCACGATCGTCCGGCTCGCGCGCGGCCGCTCGTCGCCGCTCGGCTTCCGGATGAACTGCCACCAGATGAAGAACGCCGTCGACAGCACGAAAACTACGATCGAGACCCACGCGTTCAGGCGCAGGCCGAGGAACTCGTGCGCCGGATCGACGCGCAGCAGCTCCTCGAAGAAGCGGCCGAAGCAGTAGTAGGAAACGTAGAGGGCAAAGAGCCCCGGCCGCCGGATGTTGAAGCGCCGGTCGACCCAGAGCAGGATCGCCACTCCGATCAGGTCGTATGTGAGCTCGTAGAGGAAGGTCGGGTGGAACGTGTTGTGGTCGAAGTAGCCGGGCGGCCGGTGCTGTGGATCGATCTTCAGCCCCCACGGCAGATCGGTCGGCTTGCCGAAGAGCTCCTGGTTGAACCAGTTGCCGATGCGTCCGATCCCCTGAGCCAGCAACAGCCCGGGAGCGACGGCGTCCATGAAGAGCCGCACGCTCTGGCCAGAACGGCGCACGATCCACGCGCCGGCGAGGACGCCGAAGAGGATTCCGCCCCACACGCCGAGCCCGCCCTGCCAGACCGCGAACGGCCCCCACCACGGTTTGGGCACTTCGTTCCAGCTCGTGACGTCGTGGTAGAGACGCGCGCCCACGATCCCGGCCGCGACACCCCACACCGCGACGCGGAACACGAGATCCCAGTCGCCGCCCCAGCGCACCCAGCGGTAGCCCGTCAGCCAGCAGCAGGCCGCGATCGCCAGCAGGAGCATGAGGCCGTACATGTGGATCGTGAACGGCCCGAGATCGATCGTGCCGCTCGACGGCGACGGTATGGACGCAAGGAAGGTCACAGGGCAGTGGATTCTGCCCTGACCGACGGGAGCCTGCTTGCTAGAGCAGGATCTGGGCTGCCAGCTCGGCCGAACAGCCCGACGAGAGGAGATCGATCGCCACGTGCAGATCGATGTCCTGGCGCATTGCGATCTCCGCCGCAGTCTGGGCCGCGTAACCCGCCGTCTCGAGCTGCTCGGCCCGCCAGGCCTCGACCAGCTCGAATTCTTCCCGAATCTCGGTTTCCGCCACAGTCATCGCTTCTCTATTCGGACGAAGCGGGGCTGCGGTTCTCCCCTTACCGGGTGATCTGTCGCCCGAGCGTCAGCATCTGCCCCTTGTTCAAGCCGCCCTCGAGGCGGAACGTGCGGTCCCCGTCCGTCCAGATCAGGACGTTCCCCGCTAGCCGGGGCTCGATCTGCCGGACCTCCCCAAGGCCGGGCTTCCAGATCAGGAGGTGCCGGCCGCCCTCGAGCCAGAGACCGAAGGAGCCGATTCGCGCAACCTCGACCCGGGTGTCGGGGGCGGCGAGCTTCTTCGTGATTCCCATCTGGTCACCCTGCAGCTCGGCGACGAGGACCGCTTCTCCGCGGTACTGGAGGAGCGTCGCGATCAGCCCGGGCCGCGCGTAGAAGCGTTTCGGCCGCGGTCCCTTCAGGACGAGCGGCACGCCCGACCGCGCCTCGGCCTCGTGCAGCGAGAGCGCCGGCCCGAGCCCGGTGGTGAGCGGACGCTCGCGCCCAGGAGGCAGTGTCTCGACGCGCTCGATCGTCACCGCACCGATGTGGAAGAAGCGCAGGATTGCGCTGCGGGCGTCCGGGACCGCCAGTGCGATCCCGAGCGCGACGAGAAGCGCCAGCGCCGGCACGAGTGCGCGCCGATAGCGGGGCCGCCGTTCGATCCGCTCGCGCACGCGGGAGCGCAGATCCGGCTCGGGCGGAAGGTCGAGCTCGCGCCCCAGCGCGACGAGTGCGCGTTCGAGCTCAGTCATACGACTCCCTCAGCCGCTCGAGCGCGCGGGCGCTCCGTGACTTCACCGTTCCCGTGGGCAAGCTCAGCGTCTCGGCGACCTCGGCCTCCGACAGTCCGACGAAGAACCGCAGCGCGATGACGGTGCGCTGATCGTGCGGCAGCTCGTTCACCGCTGCGAGCAGCGCCTCCCGCGCTTCCGCGGACAGCAACGATGCCTCGGGGGACGGAGCCGCGTCCCCCGAGGGTTCCTCCGTCGCCGCCCGCAGCGCGAGGTGCGCGCGCCGTCCCGCCGAGCGGCGGCGGTTGCGGGCTTCGTTGGCGACGATCTGCAGCAGCCAGGGACGGAAGGGTGCGCCTTCGCGGAAGCGCGCGAGCGCGCGCCACGCTTTGACGAATCCGTCCTGCGCGGCTTCCTCCGCGTCGGCAGCGTTGCCTGCAATGACGTAGGCGGTGCGGAAGGCGATGCCCTGGTGTGCGTACACGAGTTCCTCGTAGGCGTGAGTGTCGCCGCGCTTCGCGCGGCCGATCAGGTCGGATTCGTCGAGTGGTCGGCCCACCACCGCCTGCTTCTACACCGTCCGGGAGTCTGGAGTTCCCGTAGCCCGTGCCCCCGCGTCTACGCTGAAGCCATGCCGAGGCTCGTGGGGATGAACCACATTGCGCTCGAGGTCGACGACATCGACGAGGCGCTCGCGTTCTGGGAGTCGATCTTCGGCGAGCTCGAGCTCCGCGGCCGCGGCAAGCAGATGGCCTTCATCGACATGGGCGACCAGTTCCTCGCGCTCGCGCGCGGCCGTACGCAACCGCCGGACCAGCACCGCCACTTCGGTCTCGTCGTCGACGACAAGGAAGCCGTGCGCGCGCGACTGCAGGAGCTCGGCATCCCGGTCTTCGGCCGCGGCGTGGACTTCCGCGATCCGTGGGGCAACCTGATCCAGGTCGTCGACTACCGCGACGTCCAGTTCACGAAGACGGACGAAGTACTGCGCGCGATGAGCCTCGACGGCCTCGAGAAATCCGAGAGCGCGCTCGCGGAGCTCCGCGCCAAAGGCATCCCGACCTGACCTAATTCGCCGGGGCCAACAAAACCACGGCCCGGTGTCGGACACCGTGACGAAAGTGTGACGAACTTTCCACAGGTCGGACGCGAACCCGCACCGCGCCACGAGCGACCCCTGTCCAACTACGACAACGTCCCGGTGTCGGACACCGTGACGTAAATGTGACGCCGGTGGTGGGGTCAGTTAGCGCCGATTGACTTCACACCAGCTTCCGTTGAAGCTCAGGCGCGTGTCAGCGAAGCCGGCGTCGGAGAGAAGACCACACGCGTTTTTCTGGCTCTACCTTGCCATCTTGGTCGTCGGAATCGTCGCCGCTTGCCTCGCGCCAGGCTCGGCGCCCGCTTGGGCACTTGGTTCGGGGTTCATCCACCGATGCGAGATCGGTGTGGCCGTCGGCGGCCTCGTCTATCTCGTCAGCATCGGTGCGTGGCTTGCATGGAACGGCCAGTACCTCGGGCAGCTACAGCTGCCCGGTGGCTTAGGGGGAGGCGGCGGTGACCCACAGCCCATCGATGCGGCCGCGACTCAGGTCGAAGGGGCAGCGACGGAATTCGACGAGTACAGAAAGGAGGCTGACAAGCGCTTTAAGGGGATTGAAAACGCGCTCGACAACGTTGTTAATCGAATAAAGACCCTCGAGGCTGATAAGACAAATACGACGATTAGGCGGGGTGCCGACCCCGGCGACGAATAACTGCCAAACTGCCTCGCCTATGTCCGAAAGGAAACAGATGAAGCGCACAACGAACGATCCGGCAAAGAAGCAACTCGAAGCGTCACGCGAGGCCGGGAAGCGGATGAATGAGTCCGGGGCCCGGGTTGTCCAAAGCCTGCGCAAGGCCGCGCGCCAGCTTCGGCAGGCGAGCTAGCGCACCACGCGACGCTGCGTTACGAGCGGATATAGACCGGCGTACCGAGCGGCAGGATTTTCGCGAGGCGCCGCACCGCACCGTTCCGCAGCCTGATGCAGCCGTGACTGACATCGGAGCCGACCAGCCCCGGCTGATTCGTCCCGTGCAATCCAACGCGGCCGTCCCCGCCGGCGAAACGCTTCAGCACATTCGAGTGCGCCGACAGACCGAACGAGAACGGCCCGTACGAGCCGTTCGGATTGCCCGGCTGCAGTAGCTCGACGATGTAGTAGAGCCCGCGCGGCGTCGGCGTCGAACGCGTGCCGACCGCAACCGGATACTTGGCCAGCATGCGGTCGCCACGCCACAGCCGCAACTCGTTGCTCCGTAGCCGTATGACCAGCCGGTAACCGTTCGTGTATACCCGGACGGCCCGGCGCTTCACCCAGCCCTGGCTCCCGTTCGGACGAGTCGGCAGGAACACTCGCACCCAGTCGCCCTTCGTCGCACGGACGAGGAACGTTCGCTGCGTGCCGTTCTCGTCACGCTTCCCGAGCACGAGCGCTGCGTGCTTGGCACGCGGCGAGCGATAGATCGCGATGTGCCGGACGCGGACGTGCGCGACCTCGCTCATCCCGTCCGGCCGCCACGGCAACAGATGTTGCTGCTTCTCCGGCTTGGAGGCCCGCTGCGGACGTGACGGCTTTGTCTTCGGACGTACAGCGGCGGCCGGCGAATGCGCGACCTTCTTCACCTTCGTCGGAGCAGCCGGCCGCGCCTGCGGCGACCCCTGCTTCTGCACGGTTACGGGCGCCGGCCTCGCCGCACGATCGCCTGAGCCGCCGGCGCAGCCGGCGGCCAGGATCGGGACGAGGACCCAGCTAGCTGCTCGCGCTGTCGCCAACGGCTAACCCGTGAACTTCGGCTGCGCCTTCTTCGGCGTCGCAGCAGGCGCTGTGCCGCCGCCACCGCCGCCACCGCTGTCCGTGGTCGTCGTCGAGGTCGACGTGTCGGTGGACGTCGTGTCCGTCGCCGTCGAGCCCGTCGAGGTGGAGTCCGGCGTGGTCGTCGTGATCGTCGTGACCACGGTCGTGCTGCCGGTCGTGATCGTGGTGACGATCGTCGTCGTCGCCTCCGCGCGGAAAGGCGCCGCGCCGGCAGTGAATGCGGCCGTCGCCGCGCCGAGCGTGATCAGCACGGCGAATGCGGCCCCCCACACTGCGTACTTCCTGTACTGCCTCCTCATACCCCCTCCTTGTTTTCTGGCCTAGAGGAGACCTACCCACCTGGCGGATACCTATTCCTGTCCGCTGTCCGACCGCGCTTGCATCCTGGCAGGCGTGGGTTCATCCGACCCGGCTCGCCTCCACGCTGCGGTGCGCGAGGCACGCGACGATGCAGCGCCCTTCGCGCTCGCGGCTGCGGTGATTCTCCTTGGGTTGGCGCTCGTGAGCTTGCACGCGCACTGGGAGTTGCTTGGGCACCGGCTCTGGTGGATCTGGCTCCTCCTCGCGGCTCCGTACGTTCTCCTCTCCGCGACGCTGCTGTTCATGCTGGGCCGCCTCGTCCGGCATGACCGTAGGCGGGAGATCGTGATTGCACTCCTCGGTCTCGTCTGGGTCTTCAACGTCCTGGGTGTCGCGGTGCTCGTGATCTCGTTGGTGTCCCACTCGGCCATCCACATCACGGGACAGCAACTACTGCTCAGCGGCGGCGTCGTGTGGCTCACCAACGTGATCGCGTTCGGTCTTGCTTTCTGGGAACTCGACTCCGGCGGGCCCGTTGCCCGTGCCCTCGCAACGGCAACAAGCAAGCCCGACTTCCAGTTCCCCCAGGACGAGAACCCGCAGTTGGCGCGGGAGGGTTGGGCGCCGCGCCTCATGGATTACTTCTACGTGTCGCTCACGAACGCGATGGCGTTCAGCCCGACCGACGCGATGCCCCTGACGCGTCT
>DAINSN010000128.1:0-7332 GCA_036741295.1 Gaiellaceae bacterium | reverse complement strand
CTAGCCGGCTGAATACTTCGCGGGCTCCTCGTGCGGCGCGCGCTGCTCCATTGGTGAACGCTGCTCCTGCTGATTGAGGTTGAACGCGGTGTTGACGAGCGCGACATGCGTGAACGCCTGAGGAAAGTTGCCGAGCTGGCGCCGCGCGTGCGGGTCCCATTCCTCGGCGATCAGCCCGAGGTCGTTCCGGAGGTCGAGCAGCCGCTCGAAGATCTCCTCGGCCTCGTCGAGCCGGCCCTGCAGGGCGAGGTTGTCGGCGAGCCAGAACGTGCAAGGGAGGAACGCGCCCTCGCCGGGTGGCAACCCGTCGACGCTTCGCGCCTCCTCGTCGTGGCTGTAGCGGTAGACCAATCCGTCGCGCACGAGCTCACGCTCGATCGCGGCGACCGTGCCGACCATCCGTGGATCGTCGGCAGGGAGAAAACCGACGAGCGGGATCATCAGCAGGCTCGCGTCCAGCCGCTTCGAGCCGTAGAACTGTGTGAAGGAGTTGAGCTCCGGGTCGTAACCCTGCTCGCAGACCTCCCGGTGGATTTCGGTTCGGATCGCGCGCCACCGCTCGACGGGGCCGTTGCGCCCGAAGCGCTCGACGGCCTGGACGCCGCGGTCGAAGGCAACCCAGGCCATCACCTTCGAGTGTGTGAAGTGCCGGCGCGGGCCGCGGACCTCCCAGATGCCTTCGTCGGGCTCCTTCCAGGCGTCCTCGAGGAAGCCGAGCAGCCTGCGCTGCAGTGCCCACGCCTCCTTCGATAACTCCAGCTCGTGGACTCGAGCCTGGTGGAGTGCGTCGAGCACCTCTCCGTACACGTCGAGTTGGAACTGCCCGGCCGCCGCGTTGCCCACGCGCACGGGCTTCGAGTCCTCGTAGCCGGGCAGCCAGTCGAGCTCGAGTTCGAGTAGCCGCCGCTCGCCCGCGACGCCGTACATGATCTGCAAGGCGGACGCGTCACCTGCAGCAGCCCGGAGCAGCCAGGCCCGCCAGGCGCGGGCCTCGTCGAGCAGGCCCGCATTGAGGAATGCCAGCAAGGTCAGCGTCGCATCTCGGAGCCAGCAGTAGCGGTAGTCCCAGTTCCGCTCCCCGCCGATCTTCTCCGGCAGCGACGTCGTCGGCGCGGCCACGATTCCGCCGGTCGGGGCATAGGTGAGGCCCTTCAGGACGACGAGCGACGCCAGGACGTCCTCCTTCCATTTCCCCGTGTAGACACAGCGGGCGGCCCAGTCCTGCCAGAACTTGACTGTTTCGTTCAGAGCGTGCTCCGCGTCGATCGCTCGCGGCGGCCGCTCGTTCGACGGGTACCAGGTCAGCGTGAAGGGGACGCGTTCGCCCTTTTTCACCGTGAACTCGCCGAGCGTGCGGAGATTCTCGCCGCGATGCTCGACGGGCGTGCGGAAGCAGAGCGCGTCGGGCCCAGCGACTGCGATGCGGCCGTCTTCGGTCCGCCTGACCCATGGGATCGTGCCGCCGTAGTCGAAGCGGATGACGAGCTCGGAGAACATTTCGACGTGACCGTGTAAGCCTTCGACGATGCGCACGATGTCCGGCGCCTTTCCGCGTGGCGGCATGAAGTCGAGCACGCGCACGGCGCCGGTGTCCGTCTCCCACTCGGTCTCCAGTACGAGCGTGTGCGGGCGATACCGGCGCTGGCCTTCCCACGCATCAGCTCGTGGTGCGAGGAGCCAGCGGCCATGCTCCGCCGTACCGAGCAGCGCTGCGAAGCAGGCGCCGGAGTCGAAGCGCGGGAAACACGCCCAGTCGATCGACCCGTCGCGTCCCACGAGCGCCGCCGTTTGGAGGTCGCCGATCATCCCGTAGTCCTCGATCCGTGCCATCAGCGGTCCTCGATCTCGAGGGCGAAGCGCCTAAAGCGCCGGAGCACGGCTTCGTTGAATGCTCGTTCGTATTCGTCGGCCGCATCCTCTTCGAGCGTGGTTGCGAAGTTGTCGCGGAGGTCGGCCAGAACTTCCGTACCGGTCTCGACGAGGTCGACGTAGTCGCCGTAGCGCTCCTCGGCCTCGTCGCGGGGCGCCTGGTTGTACGCCCGCTCGGCCGCGGCACAGTCTTCGATGAGCCCGCGCTGCTCCCGTTCGAAGATGTCGAGCTGGCGATCGATCAGCTCCGAGAAGCGTGCGCGCCTGACCCTCACAGGAGCTCCTCGTAGAGGCGGATGTGCGCGTCGGCCGACGCGTCCCACGTGAGCGTGTCTCGTGCGAGCCGTGCACCCGCACGGGCGCGCTCCAGCGCCGCGTCGTCGTCGAGCAGCTCACGCGCGGCGCCGGCGAGCGCCTCGACGTCACCTGCCGGCACGACGCGGCCCGCGCCGAACCGCTCGATCGGCTCCGCGATTCCGCCGACGTCGTACGCGACGGCCGGCACTCCGGCACCGAGTGCCTGGAGGAGCGCGCCGCTCTGATCGAGCTGCGGCAGGTAAGGAAAGAGCGCGACGGTTGCCTCGCCGAGCGCCCGCTCGAGCTCGTGCCGTGGGAGGTAGCCGAGCCGCCACTCCGCCAGGTCGCCGGCCTCGGCGCGGTAGCCGTTCACGGATTCGACTGGATCGCCGACAATGAGCAATCGCGCACCGGGGATCTGCTTTGTCGCCGCGATCGCGTCTCCGATCCCCTTGTAGGGGCGGATCGTGCCGAGACAGAGGAGTGTGTGCCCGTCGTCGACACGTTCGGGATCGCTGGGGAAGACGGGATGCGGAATGACGGTCGCGTCGACGCCGAGGTCGGCGAGGCTTTCGCGCCCGCGCTCGCTGTGGACGACGATGCGGTCGAACCGGGAGAGGAGGTCTCTCCAGAGCCCCTGCTTTCCGACCGTCCGCCGCGGCAGGAGATCGTGTGCCGTGAAAACCGTCGGCACGCGCGGCCGCAGCAACACTCGGTCGAGCTCGGGCGCCGCCAGCCACTGCAGGTGCAGGATGTCCGGACGGCGAAGCAGCAGCGCCGCCGTGCCGGGAAGGTGCTCCACCACCTTGAGCGGGATGCGCAACCGCGAGCGTCTGAAGAGCCTCGACGAGACTGGGTAGAAGGGCTCACTGCGCCGGTAGCCGACCGGGGCGGGCGTCTCGCCGAAGCGGAACCGAGACGTGACGAGCTCGACGTCGATCTTGCGGCGGGCGAGCGCGGCGGCGAGCTCGTGGTCGTACGCCGGCGTGAAGGCGGGGGGGTCCGAGATGACGACTCGCATCGGCAGTACAGTAGAGCGCCTGCTTGTCCGGACTTGGAACCTCTTCCACGGGAACACGCAGCCGCCCGGACGGAAAGCGTTCCTCACGGAGATGGTGCGGCTTGCGAGTGCCGACCGCCCCGCTGTGCTCTGCCTGCAGGAAGTGCCCGCCTGGGCGCTCGGCCGGCTGGACGACTGGAGCGGGATGCCGGCGATCGGGGCCGTCGCGCAGCGCCCGAGTGTCGGCCCGTTCCCCTCGACAGCCGAGGTCGGCCGCGTTCTCACGGAGGTTCACCACGGGCTCCTGCGCTCGGCGTTCACCGGACAAGCGAATGCGATCCTGCTCGGCTCGGACCTCCAGGTCCGAGAGCATCGGCACGTGATCCTCAACCCTTTCCGTTTCCGGCGCGCCCAGGCACGGCGGCTGGGACTGGGAACCGTCGAGCGTCTTGCCTGGAGCAAGGAGCGGCGTGTTTGTCACGCGGTGCGCGTTCAGCGCGGAAACAAGACGCTCGTCGTCGGCAACCTGCACGCGACGGGGTTTGCGGACAAGCGGGTGCCCGATGCCGAATTGCTGCGCGCAGCCGTGTTCGTGGACGGTATGGCCAAGCCCGGCGAGCCTGTCCTGCTCTGCGGTGACTTCAACGTCAGCGTGCACAACTCGCGGACACTCGCCGATCTGACCGCTGCAGAATGGGGATTCGGCGGCCCGACGCCGGCGGGAATCGATCACATCCTCGTCCGGGGCCTCGATGCATCGCCCGCCGTACGCTGGCCGGTGGAGCGGCACCTGTACGAAGGGCGTCTGCTCTCCGATCACGCACCGGTCGAACGGGAGGTCACGTGACGTTCGACGAGGCCCGCGCGCTCTTCCCGGTGTTGGAACGGTTCGCGTATCTCAACGCAGGAACGCTGGGCCCGCTGTCGCGGCCGACGCTTGCAGCGATCGAGGAACGCCTTCGTTTCGACCAGGAGCACGGGCGAGGCGGTCATGACTGGTTCATGAGCGTGCTCGAGCTACGTACCCGCGTGCGCGAGCAGATTGCGGACCTCGTCGGCACGACGCCGGGGCAGGTGGCGCTGACGAGCTCGACGACCGACGGTTGCAACATCGTCCTGTCCGGATTGGAGCTCGGGCCGGACGACGAGGTCGTGACGACGAACTCAGAGCATCCCGGCCTACTGCTGCCGCTGCACGTCTCCGGCGTGCGCGTGCGAGTTGCCGAGGTGGCGGCGCTGCCGACGGCGGCTGCATTGGAGACGATCCTGTCGTGCATCACGCCGCGCACGCGGCTGCTCGCGCTGTCGCATGTGCTCTGGACGACCGGGCAGGTGATGCCGGTGCACGAGCTGAAGCGCGAGAGCGGTGTGCCCGTGCTCGTGGACGGCGCGCAGTCAGTCGGCGCGATTCCGGTCGACGTTGGCGAGCTCGACTACTACACGGTGTCGTGCCAGAAGTGGCTCTGCGGCCCGGAGCCGCTCGGCGCGTTGTACGTGCGCGATGCGGACCAGCTCGGCATCGGCATCCCGAGTTACTTCGCGCAGAAGTCGCTGGAACCGGACGGGAGCTTCGTACCGGCAGAGGGCGCAGGGCGATTCGATTCCGGCTGGCTGGCCTCACCCAGCCTCGCGGGCCTGGAGGCGGCGCTCGCCGGTGCGCCGGAGTGGCGCTTCGAGCGCGCCGCCGAGATGGCAGAGGTCTGTCGCGGCGCACTGCGTGAGCGCTTCGAGCTCGTCGCGGAGGGCGGCGAGAGCACACTCGTTTCGTTCGTTCCGGCAGGCGACGCCGCAACGGAAGCTGTGCGGCTTTACGACGCCGGAGTGATCGTGCGCGACCTGCCCGGGACGGGGTGGCTACGCGCGTCGTGCGGCTGGTGGACGAGCGGCGGGGACATCGACCGCCTCTTTGCCGCGCTCGCCTAGCTGCCGGGCAGCGCTGCGTACAGATCGATCACGATCCCGTCCGGGTCTTTGACCTGCGCATAGCGCTGGCCCCAGAACGCGTCCCACGGCTCCTTGTGCGCGGATCCGCCCGCTGCCAGTAGCGCGCGACAGACCTGGTCGACCTCGTCCGGCGAGTCGCAGCGAAACGCCCCGCCGCCCGCGTAACCGTCGGACGGCCGCTTCCAGTCCGGGTCGAACGAGCGGATGACGTCCTCCGTATCGAGCGCGTAGCGCATGCCGCCCGGCAGCGGCGCCTCGACGTGCTGCTCGTTCTCCGCACCTTCCGGAAACTCGAGCCCGAGCAGCCGGTAGAACGCGACCGAACGGGCCATGTCGCTCACGGGGACCCCGAGAAAGTCGAACTGCGGGCTCACGATGCCTCCGCCGCCTCGGTGCTTGCGGTGCGCAACCCGAGCTCCGGCGCGATCGGCTGCAGCGCCTCGACGACGTTGCGGATGTGGTCGTCGAGCTCGAGCCCCAGCCCTTCGGCGCCCGCATACACCTCGTCGCGATGAACTCCTGCCGCGAACGACGGCGTCTTGAGCTTCTTCTTCACGGACTTGGGCTCGAGCCCGTCGATGCCCGTCGGTCGCACGAGCCCGCACGCGTGCACGAACCCCGACAGCTCGTCACAGGCAAACAGCGTCTTCTTCAACGGAGTGTCGCGCGGCATCCCCAGATGCTCTGCGTGTGACAGCACGGCGTCGATCACTTCCTCCGGATAGCCCTCCTCCCGCAGGATCGGCGCCCCGTCCTGTGGGTGCTTGTCGAGCGTCGGATGGATCTCGTAGTCGAAATCGTGCAGAAGCGCGACGATGCGCCAGAGCTCCTCGTCCTCGCCGAAGTGCCTGGCGTACCACGCCGTCGATGCCTCGACTGCGAGAGCATGGCGCCGCAGCGCCTCGCTCTGCGTGTACTTCGTGAGGGTCTCCCAGGCCTGCTCTCGTGTCGTTTCCACCGCCTGGGTAGGCTACCGCGATGTCCCAGACCGCCGTGATCGGGCGGGCGGCCGAGAGCTTCGTCATCGAGGGCGGACGGCCGCTCCAAGGACGCATTCGCGCGTCCGGCAACAAGAACGGCGCCTTGCCGATCCTTGCCGCCTGTCTCCTCACCGCCGAGCCTGTCCTTCTGCACAACGTTCCGCGGATCGTCGACGTCGAGACGATGATCGAGCTTCTGAACGACATCGGCGTCGAGGCGGAGTGGGTCGGGCCCAACGACGTCCAGGTTCACGCCGCCACGGTCGTCAAGTCCGAGCTCGACCAGGAGCTGTGCAGCCGGATGCGGGCATCGTTCCTACTCGCTGGTCCACTCCTCGCGCGCGTCGGGAGTGTGAGCGCGCCCCCGCCCGGCGGCGACGTGATCGGCCGCCGCCGGCTGGATCCACACATCCACGCTTTCGCCGAGCTCGGGGCGCAGATCGACATCGGCAGCCGCTACGAGATGCGCGGCGGCTCGCTGCGCGGCAAGCACATCTTCCTCGACGAGGCGAGCGTCATGGCAACCGAGAACGCGCTCATGGCGGCCGCCCTCACGCCCGGCGAGACCGTGATCGGCAACGCCGCCTGTGAGCCTCACGTCCAGGACCTCTGTCGCTTCCTCAGCTCGCTGGGTGCGCAGATCGAGGGCGTCGAGTCGAACGTGCTACGCATCCACGGTGTCGAGGCGCTCCGCGGCGGGGAGTGGGAGATCGGCCCCGATCACATCGAGGTGGGGAGTTTCATCGGTCTCGCCGCGATCACCGGCGGCGACGTGACGATCGACGGCGTCAACCAGGCCGACCTGGTGTCGATCCTGCACGGCTTCGAGAAGTTCGGCGTCCAGGTCGAGCTCGGCGACGATCACGTGCGCGTGCCACCACGCCAGGAGCTCGTCGTGCAGGACGACCTCGGCGGTCACGTTCCGAAGATCGAAGACGGGCCGTGGCCGGCGTTTCCGTCCGACCTCACCTCCGTCGCGCTAACGGTCGCGACTCAGGCGCAGGGGACGATCCTCATGTTCGAGAAGATGTTCGAGAACCGTTTGTTCTTCACGGACAAGCTCGTGAGCATGGGAGCCCGCATTATCCTTTGCGATCCGCATCGTGCCGTGGTCACCGGGCCCGCGAAACTGCGCGGGCAGCGGATGGAAAGCCCTGACATCCGTGCCGGGATGGCGATGCTGCTCGCAAGCCTCTGCGCCGAAGGCCCTTCGACGATCGGCGCCGTGTACCAGATCGACAA
>DAINSN010000127.1:0-7459 GCA_036741295.1 Gaiellaceae bacterium | reverse complement strand
GGCACTAACCCTCCCGCCCGCGCCGGAAGATGAGCCGAGCGGTTGCGCCGACGCCTCCAGCCAGGAGGAAGCCCGCGCCGAGCGCGCCGACCGCTACGACGGGGAGTTTCGAGCGCAGCTTGGCGCCGATGTTCGTCGCCTCGCCGATCTCTTCGCGAAGGGTGTCAGCCGCGCCGGCAAGCTGTTCCCGCTCGGACTCGATGTCGCGGCGGACCTGCTCGAGTGTCCGGTTGTTGCTACCGGCCATCGCTCTTCAACGCCTCGGTCGTCAGCTTCGCCTCGCGGATCGCGTGCTCAGGGACCGGAGGGGACCCCTTCTTGATCTTCGCCACTCCCAGCGCGCCCAGCGCGAGTGTAAACACGAAAAGGATCCCGGTGGTGATCAGCAGCGCGAGCCACGTCGACACGGCGGTCGCCAGTGCTGCGGCGATCGTCGCGAACGCAAAGCCGACGACGAAGAGGAGCATGATCGCCGCGCCGAGCGCGAACACGATCCCCAGCCCGAGCGAGATGATCTTGCGTTTGAGCTCGATGGCGGCGAGCTCGAGCTCCAGGCGCACGATCGAGCTCGCGCGCTCCGCGACCTCCTTGACCGCAGCGCCGAGACCGTGAGTCTGGCGGCCGTCAGTCCCTTGGGTGTGCATGGCCCCTCCAGTCGATCCACTTCGCCAGGACGATGCCGGCGGCAAGCGCGGCGCCGACCACGATCCAGGGGGTCGGACCCGCACCCTTCTTCTTCTTTGCCTTCGGCCGGGCGCCGAGCTGTGGGCTCGACGGCGCAACCGTCCCCTGCCCAGGCTTCAGGTTCGTCGGAGCCTCGCCCTTGGCCCGCGCCTTGATCAGGCTCGGCTTCATCTTGCGAATCAGGTCGGCGTCTTCGGCGAGTGGCTGGGCGAGCTTCGACTTCAAGCCGCCTTCGCCCGCCCGTTGATTCGCGAGCCGCTGGAGCTTGTTCGCTGCACGCTCGACTTTTTGATCGGCTGTCATTTCTTGGTGGGCGGTTCCTCGCCCGTGAGCGTACGCCAGATCCGCGTGGCTGCGCGGCGCGAGACGATCGTCGCGAGAGCCGCGAGGGCGCCGTAGAGCGCGGACCAGAGGAGCTTCCGAAGCATGACTTCGAGTTCTACCAAGCCCTGGCTCTGCCAAACCTGCATACGTATGCTGGCCTTATGCAGTTGGGGAAGTCCGAGCGGCAGCGCCTGATCGAGAGCCTTGTCTCCCGAAAGAGAATCGGGACGCAGTTCGAGTTGCTCGACGCGCTCGCGGACGCCGGCTGTGTCGTCACGCAGGCGACGGTCTCGCGCGACATTCGCCAGCTCGGTCTCGAGAAGACGCACGACCCCTTCGGCCGGCCGCGGTACGTACTGCCTCACGCCGCGCGACGGACCGATCCCACCGAGGTCCTCAACTCGATCCTCGGTCAGTTCGGTCGCAAGGTGACGCCGGCCGGGAACGTCGTCGTGCTGCAGTCCGAGCTCGGCTCCGCGCCCGCGATCGCGCGTGCACTCGATCAGCTCGAGCACGAACAGATCGTGGGCACGCTCGCCGGGGACGACACCGTCCTCGTCGTTGCGCCCTCGGAGCGGGATGCAAAGTCGCTGGCGAGGGAACTCAGCGACGTACTCGCTTAGCGGCCAAACGTGCGCCGCAAGGCGTGGCGGACTCGCGTCAGGAAGTTGAGACGTTCCGCGTGCGAATGAATCGGCGCCTCGACGGCGGCCTCGGCGCGCCGCACCGCGCCGGCCCCGTCCGGAAGGATCTCGGCGCTCGTCGGGGGCTCCTCGAATTCGCCGAGATGTTCGACCTGGTCTTTGGTGAGCTTCAGATGGACGTGCCCCGGCGTGATCGTTCCCACCTGCTCCGACGGGACGTAGCGAGGCTTTCCCAGCAGCCTCGTCGAGATCGAGAGGCCGTTGAAGATGTCGTTGCTCGAATCTCCGACGAGCTCGTCGACGGAGCCGACCTCGTCACCCTGCGCGTCGACCACCTTCCAGCCGGGCTCGATCATCAGCCACGAGACGGGATCGCCCTCGGTCATACGGTGCGGCCGCCGAGCTGCCAGACGGGGCCTTGGGTGGCGACGGGATTCGTATCCGAGAGCACGTAGAGGATCTCCACCTCGCCGGTGATCCCCTCGTCGTCGCAGCGTTCGAAGCAGCGCGCCGCCATCCCCGGGGAAACGCCGTAGCCGAAGTGTTGGGCGCTGCGGAAGCGTAGGGCCGTCGGGCCCCCGTGCTGCCCGGGGTTGATCGGAGCGAGCAGCAGCGCCGCACGCTCGAGGTAATCGGTTGAGTCGAGTCGGACCTGCGCGTAGATGTCGCTCCAGTCCGGCGGGACCGCCGCGAGGCGCAGCTCCCACTGGGCGCGCAGCGTCTGCTTCGTGCGCAGCTCCTTCGGAGGGGCCTTCTGGACGCCCTGCAGCTCCAACCTTCCCGCGATCCCCTCGTCGTCGAGGCGCTTGAGCAGGCGGCGGAGCGC
Source organism: Gaiellaceae bacterium (assembly GCA_036741295.1). GTDB lineage: Bacteria > Actinomycetota > Thermoleophilia > Gaiellales > Gaiellaceae > 3-1-20CM-4-69-9. Next base: position 4,981 of record DAINSN010000127.1, on the reverse strand, counting down.
CTCGGGCCCGATGCCCGGCCCTCGGCGTTCGACCGCGAGGCGGATCACTTTGGCCAGCCGCCCTGGGTTCGCCGGCGCGAGCAGCGCCGCGGCCCGTTCGGCCCGCGACTCGTCGGCCACCGTGAGCTGGAATCGCAGCTCGGCCCATTCGTCCACCAGGCCGCGCTCGAGCTCGCTGAACTGTTCGACTAGTCGCAAGAGCCTCAGCATAAACTGAGGCTCATGGCGAAGGTGGAGCAGAAAGGGACGCTCTCGAAGTCGGATTTGCGCGAGTTCTTCCGCGAGATGCTGCTGATCCGGCGGTTCGAGGAGAAGGTCGAGGAGCGTTTCAGGGCCGGGGAGCTTCCCGGTTTCCTGCACGTGGCGATCGGCCAGGAGGCCGTCGCGGTCGGCGTCTGCCGCGCGCTGGAGGAGAGCGACATCATCGCCTCGACGCACCGCGCGCATGGACACACGCTCGCGAAAGGGACAACGCCGAACGAGCTGATGGCGGAGCTGTACGGGAAGCTCGAAGGCTGTTCGCACGGCTACGGCGGCTCGATGCACCTGTACGACATCGAGCGCGGCAACATGGGCGCCAACGCGGTCGTCGGGGGCGGTCTACCGGCGATCACGGGGGCGGCGCTGGCCTTCAAGCTGCGCGCCGAGCCGCGGGTCGCAGTCGGCTTCTTCGGCGACGGCGCCACGAACATCGGCACCTTCCACGAGTCCCTCAATCTGGCCCAGCTCTGGCAGGTTCCCGCGCTCTTCGTCTGTGAGAACAACCACTGGGCCGAGTCGACGCCGAGCTCGCAGCACATGCCGATTGAGGACATCTCCCAGCGCGCGGTTGCCTACGGAATGAAGGCGGTCAAGGTCGACGGTCAGGATGTCGAGGCGGTGTACAAGGCGACGCGCCGGGCGCTGGAGCACGCCCGCAGCGGCAAGGGCCCGGTCTTCCTCGCGGTCAACACGTACCGCCTCGTGGGGCACTACATCGGCGATCCACAGGTCTACCGCTCGAAGGAAGAGCTCGAAGAGACGCGCAAGACACAGGATCCGATCGAGCACCTGCGCACGAAGCTGGATCTCTCGGGCGACGAGGTCGAGGAGATCGACCGCGAGGTGCAGGAGATCGTCGACGCCTCGGTCGAATTCGCGAAGAACGGCACCGACCCGAAGCCCGAAGACGCTTTGAAGAACATCTATGCCTGATATCCGCAAAAAATGCTGCGCATTTTTCGCGGGGAGGGTTAGTCCCTTCGCTTCGCTCGGGAGACTCGCAAATGCCTGAGTTGAGTTACCGAGAAGCAGTTAGGGACGCGCTGTCGCGGGCGATGCGTGACGACGAGGACGTCTTCATCATGGGCGAGGACATCGCCGAGATGGGCGGCTCGATGGGCGTCACGCAGGGGCTGGTCGAGGAGTTCGGGCCCGAGCGCGTCCGCAACACGCCGATCTCCGAGATGGCGCTTGCGGGAGCAGCGATCGGCGCCGCGATGCAGGGGATGCGCCCGGTGGCGGAGATCATGTACGAGGACTTCCTCACGCTCGCGGCCGAGCAGATCGTCAACCAGGCTGCGAAGCACCGCTACATGTCCGGCGGCCAGGTGACGGTGCCGGTGACGTTTCGCACGCAAGGTGGCGCAGGCTGGTCGCCGGGCGCGCAGCACGCGCAGCAGCTGGAATCGTGGTTCGTCCACATCCCGGGGCTCAAGGTCGTCTTCCCGTCGACGCCAACGGACGTGCGCGGGCTCCTCTGGTCGTCCATCTACGACGACAACCCGGTCGTCTTCTTCGAGCACCGCACGCTGTACGGGATCAAGGAGGAGGTGCCCGACGAGCTCGAGCCGATTCCGCTCGGTCAGGCGCGAACGCATCGCCAGGGGGAGGACGTGACGGTGATCGCAACCGGCCGGCTCGTCCACGAGGCCCTAGCGGCGGCAAAGGAGGCTGAGGAGGAGGGCGTCTCGGTCGAGGTCGTCGATCCGCGCACGCTGCTCCCGCTCGACGAGGACGCATTGATCTCCTCCGTGAAGAAGACGAACCGCTGCGTCGTCGCGCACGAGGCCGTCGTGCGCGGTGGTTTCGGCGCCGAGGTCGCCGCCGTGATCCAGTACGGCGCGTTCGACTGGCTCGACGCGCCGATCGAGCGCGTCGGCGCGAAGTTCACGCCGCTGCCGTTCGCGCCGGTGATGGAGGAGTTCGTCGTCCCCCATGCCGCCGACGTGCTCGCAGCGATTCGCCGGACCGTGGGGCGCAACGATGGCAACTGAGGTCAAGCTCCCCCGCCTCGGCCAGGGCATGGAGTCCGGCACGATCGTCAAGTGGCTCAAGTCGGAGGGCGACAAGGTCGAGAAGGGCGAGCCGCTCTACGAACTGGATACGGACAAGGTCACGCAGGAAGTTGAGGCCGAGGCGTCCGGCGTCCTGCTCAAGATCGCGATCTCCTCGGGTGAGGTCGAGGTCGGCAAGACGGTCGCGGTGATCGGCGAGCAGGGCGAGAAGGTCGAGGCCGAGCCGACGGAGCCTGCCGGGAACGGTTCGGCGGCCCAGGAGGTGGACGACGATGCCGCCCAGGAGGAAGGCTCTCCCGCGCGCGCGCGTGAACAGGACCGAGAGCGTGGGCGTCGCGCCTCGGCGGGGGACATGGGCGAGCAGGTGGCCGAGATCAGGGAACCGTCCGGCGACAACGGCGGTCGCATCAAGGCCTCCCCGCTGGCGCGCCGCATCGCACGCGAACGCGGGATCGATCTCAGCGCAGTCGCCGGAACCGGTCCCGAAGGCCGCGTCGTCGCGGAGGACGTCGAGCGCACCGCTGCATCGGGGGGCCCCGCGCCGGCCGGCACCGCGGCTCTCCCTCTCGAAGGCGTCGAGGTTCAGCAGCTGTCGTCGATGCGCAAGACGATCGCGCGCAGGCTCACGGAGGCCTGGCAGGCGCCGGTCTTCCAGCTCGGCGTCACCGTGGACATGGCGCGCGCGCTGGAGTTGCGCGCACGCCTCGTGGAACTGCACGCCGACGGCGTCAAGCCGACGATCTCCGATCTCGTGACCAAGGTCTCCGCGGCCGCGCTGATGCGCCACCGGGCAGTGAACGCGCTCTACAAGGGCGACGCCGTCGAGCTGTACCCGACCGCGAACATCGGCATCGCGGTGGCGATTCCGAATGGGCTCGTCGTCCCGGTCATAACCGGCTGCGAGCGAAAGTCCGTCGCCGAGATCGCAGCCGCGCGCGCTGCGATCGTCGAGCGCGCACGCGCGGGAAAGCTGCAGCAGTCCGATCTCGACGGTGGGACTTTCACGATCTCCAATCTCGGCATGTACGGGATCGAGCGGTTCATCGCGGTCCTCAACCCGCCGCAGGCTGCGATCCTCGCGGTCGGCTCGATCGAGGACAGGGTCGTTGCGGTGGACGGCCGGCCTGCCGTCCGTCCGCGCATGGAGATCACGCTCACGTGTGACCACCGCGCGGTCGACGGGGCCACGGGTGCAGAGTTCCTGCGCGATCTGAAGGCGTTCCTGGAAGAGCCCGGGCTCGCGTTGTAGTGGCCCCGGTCTGGTACCAGGTCAAGGATCTGGACGCGGGCCGCGCGTTCTACAAGGGCAAGCTGGGTTTCACCGAGACCTACGTCGACTCGGACGGGACCTGGGTGAAGCTCGAGCGCGACGGCATGGAGATAGGGCTCGCCGAGGGCGACCCGCAGGAAGACTCGGGCGTCGCCCACGTCGACGTGCAGGACGTCAAGGCCGTGGCCGAGGAATTGCGCAAGGAAGGGGTCGAGGTCGGCGTCGTCTTCGAGCTGCACGGCGAGATGCGTCTCCTCGACGTGTTCGATCCTGAGGGCAACCGCCTCCAGTTTGCCGAAGAGCTTTCCCCAGGCTGAGCTCGCTGCGGCCACAGGCGCGACGCCCGTGCGGTGGGAGGCCGTTCGCGGCGGCGGGTACGGGACGAATACCGCGAAGTGGAGCGTCGAGCTCGACGACGGCCGACGCGCGTTCGTCAAGCTGGCGCTGGACGAGCTCGCGTCGCGCTGGCTGCGGAACGAATCGCGCGTCTACGGCTCGCTGAACGCGGCCTTCCTGCCGGAGCTCGTCGCGTGGTACGACACCGGCGGAACGACGTTCCTCGCCATCGAGGATCTCGCCGACGCGCATTGGCCGCCGCCGTGGCTGCCGGGGCACGTGTCGCTCGTGCTCGAGACGCTCGACGAGGTACATGCCGCAACGCCGCCGCCGGGGCTGCCGTCCCTGACCGACCTGCGGGAGGCTCTCGACGGCTGGCCGGTCGTGGCGGCCGATCCAGAGCCGTTTCTCTCCACCGGCGTCTGCTCGCGCGAATGGCTCGCCGCTGCGCTGCCGTCGCTTACGCACGCGTCGGCAGAGTGCGAGCTCGAGGGGGAGGCGCTCCTCCACCTGGATGTGCGCAGCGACAACCTGTGCATTCGCGACGGGGCGGTCCGCTTCGTCGACTGGAACCACGCGTCCACCGGCAATCCCGCGATTGATGCCGTCGCGTGGGCGCCCAGCCTCCGTCTGGAAGGAGGCCCCGATCCCTGGGAGCTCGTGCCGGCGAGCGGCGGGCTCGCCGCCCTCATCGCCGGGTACTTTGCGGCGCATGCAGGGCTCCCGGCGCCGGCGACGGCGCCTGCGGTACGCGTGTTCCAACGCAGGCAGGCCGAAGTGGCGCTGCCGTGGGCCGCGCGAGAGCTTGGATTGGCGGCTGGCTAGATGGCGGAGGGACGTTGGACAAGCGGCGCAGGAAGACGTACGCGGCCTGGACCTAGTCGCAACGCGCGGCGCCGGAGCAGGCGGGCCCGCAGGCCGGTCCCAAACTCGGTCCGCCGATCATCGTCACGTTTCATAACTTTGAAGATGCCGCAGGTACGACCTTCTTGCCTGCTTTTCGAAGAATCACTCGTTCGAGTGACTGCCGCTTAAACTCAACGTTGTGATCCGCCAGGCCGGGCCACAAGACGTCCGTTTCCTCCGCGACATGCTCAAG
>DAINSN010000126.1:0-7462 GCA_036741295.1 Gaiellaceae bacterium | reverse complement strand
TGCACGGTGAGGAAAGCGGTTTCACCCTGATCGAGCTTCTCGTTGTCATCATCATCCTGGGCATCCTGCTCGCGATCGCGATCCCCTCGTACCTGAGCTTCAGGGATCGTGCGAACAACTCGGCCGCCAAGGCCAACGTTCGCGCCGCGATTCCGGCCGTCGAGGCCTTCAACGCCGACAACCTTGGCACCGCCAACTCCGCTGGTTATGCGGGCATGACGGTCTCACTGCTGCAGGCCTATGACTCGGCGATCGTCCCCACGAAGCTGAACATCGTGACGGCGACCTCCGTGACCTACTGCGTCGACTCCACCGTCGGCGGCAAGGCCTGGAACAAGGCCGGCCCCGGCGCCGACATCGTCTCCGGACTCTGTCCGTAAATAAGAGCTGGACGTGAGGGTTCGAAGGGCGCGGGAAACCGCGCCCTTTGTCCTTCAAGTCGCCCCTTTTTGCTGCCGATAGAGATTCCGTGACCTTCACGCTTTCGCCCCCGGTCCGATATGCCGCCCTGCTCGGGCTCCTCGCCGCCCTGCTCGTCGGCGGCGGGATGACCGTGTTGGGTCACCGTGAGAGCTCGGTGGCCGCCACCCCGCACGTGATCAAGCACCATCCCTTTGGCGGCGCGAAGAAACAGGCGACGCCCCCCAAGGAGCACTCGACCGCTGCCACCAAGCGGAAGGCCACGCCGAAGGTCACGCCGACCGTCCCGGCGGTCGCGAAGGCGCCGGAGCAACCGTCGGCCGTCATCGCCGCGCTCGCGGCAGGACTCCCCGCCCCGATCGCCGCGGCGCTCGGTCGGCACCAGACCGTGGTCGTGGCGCTCTACAACCCATACTCCGAAGTAGACGGCATCGCTTTCGCGGAGGCTCGTGCCGGCGCAAAGATCGCCGGTGTCGGATTCGTCCCGCTGAGCGTCCTCAGCGAGGCCCAGGTCGGAAACCTGACCCAGATGCTGGGCATGCTTCCCGATCCAGGCCTGCTCGTCTACATCCGCCCCGGAACGCTCGTCGCCAGGATCAGCGGCTTTGCCGACAAGGAGACCGTCGCGCAGGCCGCCCAGAACGCCGCCCGCGGGACGTGACGGGCGCGGCCCCCGAGGGTGCTGGGGCACGCGAGCTTTTCGTCCGGCACGCCCGACGCGACGGACGCTCGGTAGCGATCCTCCGCGCCGTCGACTACGGCGACTCCTGTGTGGTCGAGGCCGAGGTCTATCCGGCCGGCGGCCGTAGCGCCGAGCCGTCGCGACCTGGGCCGTACACCTTTGCCGACGTCCACCAGGCGACGGCGTTCATGACCGAAGCGGTTGAGGCTTTGATGGTCCTCGGCTGCGATGTCCACGCCCAGTAACGTCGGAAAATCCGGCCGCTTCGCGGCCATGATGATTTTCCGACGCGGCCCCGAAGGCGAGCAGTTCCAGCGAAGTCGGGCAAAGCCCGCCTTCGCTCGAGGCTATTTCTAAGTTCGTCAGGCCACGCGGCGGTGGTCGGCGAGCACTTCCTCGATGACGTGTCGAGAGGTCAGTCGCCATCCGAAGCGGAGACTGGCGAGGTCTGTCTGGGCATCGTCCACTTTCAAGGCTTTCACGAGCGTGATCAGCGCCTTCCAGAGCGCCCAGCCGCGGCCACGCGCCCAGGTGCCTTCGTCCAACGGCAGCCGGTTTCGGAACGCCTCTCGGCTGTCGCCGAAGAAGAAGGTCCACGCGATGGTCGAATCACAGGCGGGGTCACCCACGCCCGAGCAGCCGAAGTCGACGACGGCACTCAGGCGGCCGTCGACGACGAGCAGGTTGGCAGCGGTGACGTCTCCGTGGATCCAGACGGAAGGGCCGTGCCATGTCGCCGCGAGGGCTTCTTCCCACACCTCGGTCGCCGCGTCCGTGTCGATCTCGCCCTTCAGGGCCGAGATCGTCTCTCTCGTCTCGCTGTCATATATGGTCAGCGGCCCGCCGCGAAAGAAGTTGTGCTGCCCGGGTTCCGGGCCACCTGCGGGATCGATCTTGTAGAGGGCGGCGAGGAAGTTGGCCAGGTCGGTCGCGAACCTGTTGAGATCCCCGACTCGATCCATCGTCGCGTGCCGGCCCGCGAGCCACCGGTACACGGACCACGGCCTTCCGAACCCGCTCCCGGGGATGCCCTTCGCCAGCGGCGGAGGGATCGGAAGCGGCAGTTGTGGCGCGAGGATCGGCAACCACCGGTGCTCCTTGTCGACCTGCTGCACGTACCAATCGGCGCTCGGTAGTCGAACCGCCAGGTCCTCGCCGAGCCGGAAGGTCGTGTTGTCCCATCCATCGAGTTCGACGGGCGTCACAGCAAGGTCAGCCCAGTGAGGGAACTGATCCGCGACCAGGCGGGACACGAGCTCTGGCGTGATGGCCGCTTTATCCACGGACGGTCCTCAGCCAAACGTGCAATCGACGATGACCTTGTCCAGCGCGCTCTTGAGGGCGGCGAGCTCTTGTTCATCCAGTTGCGCGACGAACAGTTCCGAAACCCCGCGCAGATGGACCGGAGCGGTCTCGGTGAGGCGGGCCACACCGGCGTCGGTTAGGGCGACGACGACGCCGCGTCGGTCCGCATCGACGTTCGCTCGCCGGACGAGCCCTTCGTCGACCAGCCGGGCGACACGCCGGGTCATGCCCGACCGCGAGATGAGTGCCCGGTCCGCGAGCTCCGTCATGCGTAGCTCGCCCCCCGCGTTGGCCAGTTGAGCGAGCACGTCGAAGTCGGCCAAGGCTAGTCCGGTCGCCTGCGCGAGATCGACCTCGAGCCGGCGCAGGAGCGTGGCGTGTGCCCGGAGCAGGGAGCTCCAGGCGTCGAGTCCGCCGCGGTCCGGCAGTTCCTTTGCCACGAGCCGATCGAGGAGACCCGCGACCTCGTGTTCCGAATCTACTTGCACACGCAACCACCTAGAGAGTACTGTATTTGAGGACGCAAGTATATCGCTCGTCAAACCGAAAGGACGCCGTGGATACTCAGAACAAGCCGGACCTCGAGAGTTCTCTCAGCCGTCAGTTCGCCGTCCTGGCGGACGATGCCCGCGTTGCCCGGACCGCTAGCGCCCTCGAGGCAAACGGAATCAGTGTCGTCCGTGCCGCATACGCCGGGGAGGCAAAACGGATCGTCCTGGACCTCGTCCCGGTCGGAGCCCAGGTCCACAACGGCGCCTCCCAGTCGCTCGAGGAGACGGGCATTGCCGAGGAGATCCACAACTCTGGTCGGTACGAGCCCATCCACCCACGCATCTGGAGCATGGACCGGGAGACGCAGGCCGACGAGATCCGCCGGCTGACCTCGTCGCCTGACGTGATGCTCGGCAGCGTGCACGCAGTCACCGAGACCGGATCGCTAGTCGCGGCGTCGGCGAGTGGCAGCCAGCTCGGGCCCTACGCGTCCGGTGCCGGGAAAGTCATTCTCGTCGTGGGGACGCAGAAGATCGTGTCGGACCTCGACGAAGCACTCCGCCGCATCGAGGAATACGTCTTCCCGCTCGAGGACGCACGTGCCGAGGCGGCATATGGCGTGCATAGCGCCGTGAACAAAGTTCTCATCATCAATCGGGAGTACATGCCCGGGCGCATCACCGTCGTCTTCGTCGACGAGGCGCTCGGGTTCTAGTCCGAAAGGAGCAACGCACTATGACAATCCAAATCGACCTAGAAGAGCGCGAGGCCGTCCTGGTCGAGGACGCTCACGTCCGCCCGGTAATGGGCCTGGACATCCTCGAGCCTCTGCCGTCACCGCGAATTCCGTATCGGCTGGTGGATCCGTTCATCCTCGTGCACGAGGGCGTCGTTCCCATCACGCGGGAGCAGGCGAGCCTCGACACCAGGCATCAGCACCGTGGGTTCGACAACCTCTGGTATGCGATCTCGGGCTCTTCGAGCACGGGTCACAGCACCGGTCCCGGAGGAGCGATGGAGCGGGCGCGACTGGAGCCCGGTTCGCTGCTGAAACTGCGAACGGGCCGCGGCGTCTGGCATGCGGAGGGAATCGGGCGCGACGAGCTCGAGGAAGGCAAGGAGGGGACCGAGATGCGCGGCCTGCTCTTCTGGGTGAACCTGGCGCGCAAAGACAAGGGCGCCGAACCGAGCGCGCAGATCCTCCAGCCGCACGACGTGCCCGTCCGGTCCGAGGTCGACGCGGTCGTCCGAGTCCTGGTCGGGGAGGACTCGCCGGTTGAGCTCGGGACTCCCGGCCTCATCCTGGACGTCGCGCTGCCGCAGGGCGGCGGCTTCACAAACCCGATCCCGTCCGACTTCAACGCCTTCGTGTACCTGCTCGAGGGCGAGGCCAGCTTCGGCGCCAACCGCCGCCGCGCAAGCAGCAGGCAGATTGCCGTTCTCGGACCGGGTGCTGCGCTCGCCGTGGAGGACGCGACCCCCGGGACGCGGTTCGTACTCATGGCCGGAAAGCCATACGGCGAGACGCCTGTCTTCAACGGGCCGTTCGTGGACTAGGAATCACAAGGGAAGGTCTGATCGCAATGAGCAAGAGCACAGGCAAGAGGATTCGTGTCGGCATCATCGGCGCCAATCCGGATCGCGGCTGGGCGGCGCAGGCGCACATCCCTGCGTTGACGTCGCTCTCGGACGACTTCGAGATCACGGCGCTCTCGACCACGCGACGCGAATCTGCCGACGCCGCCAGCAAGCTCTTTGGTGTGCCCGCCGCGTTCGACAATCACCAAGAGCTCGTCAACAGTCCGGCCGTGGACGTCGTTGCCGTCACCGTGAAAGTGCCGTATCACCTCGAACTGGCGACCGCAGCGCTCGACGCGGGCAAGGCCGTGTACTGCGAATGGCCGCTCGGCAACGGGCTGAAAGAGGCCGAGACCTTGGCCGCACTGGCGAAGAAACAGGGCGTCCTCGCCGTGGCGGGTCTGCAGGCCCGCTCTGCCCCGTCGGTGGCGTACGTGCGTGGACCTGATCGATCAAGGCTACGTCGGTGAGGTGCTCTCGACCACGTTGATCGGTTCGGGAATGGGCTGGGGACCGTCGGTCGAGCCGTACAACGCTTACACCAACGACAAGAAAAACGGTGCGACGATGCTCTCGATCGCGATCGGCCACGCTGCGGACGCGCTGTGCTACTGCCTCGGCGAGGTCCGAGAGCTCTCGGCCACGATGACCGTGCGCCGAAAGACCTTCACGATTGCGGGGGCGGGCGAGAGCAAGCCGATGAACGCGGAGGATCAGGTGGGCGTCAGCGGACTGCTCGAGGGCGGGGCCGCCTTCGCGATCCACTATCGCGGCGGGGTCTCGCGCGGCACGAACCTGCTCTGGGAGATCAACGGCAGCGAGGGCGATCTGCAGCTCACCGCCACCGGCGGCCAGCCCCAAATCTGGGAGATGGATGTACGCGGCGGCAAGGGCCCGCAGTCCTCGCTCGAGAGCCTGCCCGTGCCAGAGCGGTATCGGTGGGCGCCGCCGCAAGTCCCGGGCCCTTCCACCAACGTCGCCCAAGCGTACGCTCGTTTCGCCCGCGACTATCGCGAGGGAACGCATTTCTGCCCCACCTTTGAAGACGCGGTCACGCGCCATCGCATGCTGAACGCAATCGAGACGGCCGCGGCGACCGGTCAGCGTCAAACGCTCGGTTGATCCTGGCCGACCGCCGCCCCGATTGGGACAGCGGCCGGCGGCCTGGCTGACCTACGAAGCGGGGTCGGGCTTGATGATCCCGAAGGTGGCGCCTTGCGGATCGCGGAGGACCCCGATGCGACCGACTTTCGGGACGTCCATCGGCTCCATCAGCGCGGAGCCACCGAGTTCCTTTGCTTTCGTCGTCGTCGCGTCGGGGTCCTCGACGGCGACGTAGGGCTGCCACTGCGGCGGCATCGAGTCGTCGGGAAGGGTCATCAGTCCGGCGATGCCGGTTTCGCCGCGGTTGAAGATCCGGTACCCGCCGTACTCGGGCCCCATATCACTGGTCGTCCAGCCGAAGACCTCGGTGTAGAAGCGCTGAGCGTCGTCGGCGTCGGTCGTTCCGAGCTCGTCCCAGACGAAGACGCCCTCGGCGCCGGGCTCTTCGCGCTCGGGTTGGTACGTGCTGATGTAGGCGCCTTGCGGGTCGGTGATGATTGCGGTGCGTCCGACCTCGCCCAGCTCGAATGGGCCGGCCGCGAGCTTCCCGCCTGCGCGCTTCGCCTTCTCGATCGTCTCGTCCAGGTTCTCGACCCGTACGTGACTCAGCCAGTGCGGTGGCGGCGCTCCCTCCATGGCCTTGCCGAAGCCGCCGTGGTTCTGTCCGCCTGACGAGATCATCGTGTAGTCAACCTCGCCGGGCTTGAGCACCTCCGTTTCCCAGCCGAACAGGCGCGTGTAGAAGTCCTGCGCCTGCTTGGGATCGGAGGAGACCTGCTCGTGCCAGACGAACTTGCCGACCGTTGATGCGACTGTAGTCATCTGTTCGACCTCCTTGTAGGTGTCTGTCGTTCACCGTCCGGAACATCTGCAGTTCCGAGAACTAAGACTCGGACCGAAGCCGGAAATCATCGGTCATCCGTCGGCGCGGTGGCTTTCTGCCTCTGGCAGGCTTTCCCGGCGTCGCCGGCGGCTGAGGCCGACGCGCTACGTCCATGCGTCGGACCGATCAGGTCGGCGCTACTGGTCGCGGGCGTGGCCGAAGTACATCAGTTCCCAGATCGCATCGTTCTTGTGGGTCTCGACCAGCTCACTACCGCGATACCGTGAAAGTTCGAGGTCACCGACGAATCGCAGGTAAGCGCCGTCGAAGTGCGCTAGCTTGGCGGCGATGCGTTTGACGCCCTTGATGGTGTCGACCAGCCGAGATACCGACAGGTCGTGGGTGCGAGTGAACGAGACCACGTATCGGTCCTCGCTGTCCTGATAGGTGTAGCGCGTTGTCGCCGCGACGGGCTTGCCGGTCGTCTGATCGGCGTACACCCCTTCCCGTTCGAAGGTGACCTTGGCCGGGTCGTCGCCGACGAGGACGTTGTCACGGGCGAGCATGAAGATCGTAATCGGCTCAAACCCATACTTCTCAGCGGAGGTGATGTAAGACGCGATGACGCAATACGGTCCGGCTTGACCGCGAGCCCAGTACCAGTCGTGCACCACCTTCATCAGACCCACGTTTCCCCAGTTGTGGTCGTGGTAGCCGGCGGCAGCAGACGGCTCGCGGCAGCGAGGAAGACTCGATCCGACGGGTTCAGCTCGGGCCGCGCGAGCTGGCGGTGCAGTACGGCGAGCTCGTGGCGGAGCACAACGATCTCGAGCTCTTTGAACTCATCCGAGCGGAATCGCAGCGCCGCGAGCTGCAGAACGCGCCGAAGCATCAGGTAACAGAACGACCAGAACAAGGGCAGGTTCCTCCAAGTCGACAGACGGGCGACCGACTCTACGGACGACAACCCGTCGCGACACAGAACCGAGTTAATGCACCCCACACGCTCGCGGTTGTAATGGTGAAGGGTGTCAAATCATTCCGCGTCGAACCGGGGT
>DAINSN010000125.1:0-7474 GCA_036741295.1 Gaiellaceae bacterium | reverse complement strand
GGTTCCAGCTGACCGGACTGACAGGAACGACGGCGTACTTCTTCGACGGCATCACGCTGACCGGCTTTGCACGCGTCGCGTACCTCTTCGGCTTGACGAACGCGGCACTCCTCTACGCGCTGATCCCACTCGCGCTCGCGCTGCTCGCCTGGGCACTGCCGTTACGGAAACGCGGCGTCCCGGAGCTCTTCGCTTCACTCGCGATCGGACTGTCGCTCGCCGCCGGCGTCGGCGTCTACGCGACGGACAGCCTCGCCACCAGTTGGGCGGCGCGAACCTTTGGCTCGAAACAGATGGACTGGCTCGACCGCTCCAACCTGGGTCCCGCCCGCCAGCTCATCCTGCCGCGATCCAACATCTTCGCCCGAGCGAGCCTCGAGACCTGGAACCGCAACTTCAGCGGCGTCGTCGTCCTCGCCACCGACGCGCCGGATCGCCTGCCCGAGGCAGTCGCCCGGATCCGCACCGACGGCACGCTGGAGATCGACGGCGCCGTCGCCGGCGCGCAAACGCTCGTCGCCAACATCGCAGGAAGTTCGATCGACCTGGAAGGCAAGGTCGTCGCGCGTCCTCGCATCGACCTCGTCGCCTACCGCATCCCCGCCGGCGCGCACGTGCGGTCGCTCACCTGGGGCCTCGAGCCGGACCGGTGGATGGGCACCGAGCTACGTTTCCGCGCCTGGCCGGGCAGCGCCTCGACGACCGGACGCTACGAAATCACCCTCGCGCTGCCGAAGGACAAGCTGCCGCGAACGGGAGAACTGATGCTCGGTGGCAAGCGCTTGCGCAAGCTGCACTTCGTTCCCGGCCAGACGCTCCATCTGACCATCCCCGCGGGCGGCTCACCGACCGAGAACCTCAGCCTCTCCATCGGCGTCCCCGAGACGCCGCTCGACGGACGTGTGCTGGGGCTGAAGGTTGTCGAGTTGCGTTACGTGACGGGCAAGCGCACGTTCGACGCGCTACACCGAAGCGGCTGAGGCGACGCCGGCTGCATCGCGCAGCTCATCGGCCTTGTCGGTGCGCTCCCACGTGAAGTCCCGGTCCTCGCGGCCGAAGTGGCCGTACGCAGCGGTTTTGGTGAAGATCGGCCGGCGCAGGTCGAGATCGCGCAGGATCGCCGCCGGGCGCAGGTCGAAATGCTCGCGTACGAGCGCTTCCAGCTGGTCGGTCGGGATGTGCTCCGTGTTGAACGTCTGCACCGCGATCGAGACCGGGTGCGCGACGCCGATCGCATACGCGACGTTGACCTCGCAGCGATCCGCCAGTCCGGCCGCAACGATGTTCTTCGCGACGTAGCGGGCGGCATAGGCCGCCGAACGGTCGACCTTCGTCGGATCCTTGCCGGAGAACGCACCGCCGCCGTGCCGCGCCGCGCCGCCGTAGGTGTCCACGATGATCTTCCGGCCCGTGAGCCCGGTATCGCCCATCGGGCCGCCGAGCACGAACTTCCCGGTCGGGTTCACGAACACGAAGTCACGGTCGTCCATCAACCGCCTCTCGTCGTACAGGTCCGCCGGCAGGATGGGACGAAGGACACGCTCGACGATGTCGGGCTTGATCAGATCCTCCGAGGAGATCCCGTCGGAGTGCTGCGTCGACACGAGCACGCGCTCGATCTCGACAGGACGCTGCCGTCCGTCGTCGTCAACCTCGTAGCGAACCGTCACCTGCGCCTTGCCGTCGGGCCGCAGGTACGGCAGCTCGCCCGCCTTGCGCACCTCGGCGAGCCGCTTGCAGATCTTGTGCGCGAGCATGATCGGAAGGGGCATCAGCTCCTTCGTCTCGTTCGACGCGTACCCGAACATCATCCCCTGGTCGCCGGCGCCGATCCGGTCGAGCGGATCGTCATCGCCCGGGTCGTGCTGAACCTCGTACGAAGAATCGACCCCCTGCGCGATGTCGGGCGACTGCTCATCGAGCGCGACCACGACGCCGCAGGTGGTGGCGTCGAAGCCCCACTCCGAGTGCGTGTAGCCGATCTCCGAGATCCGTTCCCGCACGAGCTTGGGAATGTCGACGTAGATGTCGGTGGAGATCTCGCCGGCCACGACGACCAGGCCGGTCGTGATCAGCGTCTCGCAAGCGACGCGCGCCTCGGAATCCTTCGCCAGAACCGCGTCGAGGACAGTGTCGGAGATCTGGTCGGCGACCTTGTCGGGATGTCCCTCGGTAACCGATTCCGAGGTGAAGAGGAATTCGCGGGCCGCCATGACGGGCCACAGGCTACCCGGAGCGGCTACTGGATGTGCAAGAAGAAGGAGATCTGGAACTCGTGCGAGCGGCTCACGGCGTATTCGACCGCGGAGCGCAGCGGCTTCAGGTTCCGCTCGACGCTGGGCGGGATCTGCACGTTGCCGAGCCGGCGGAGCGCCGGGATCGTGCTGTGGATGTCGATGTAGAGCACGACCTGCGGTGAGGCCGGCACACCGGAGGTGGCGTCCTTGTACTGCTGACTGTTCGTGAGCGACTTGCCGCCGCTCTGCGCGAACACGATCCCCGACGGAAGGTCGGTGACGATGAGCTTGCCCTTGACGTTTGCATACCGCACCGCGATCGGCCCCGTGCCGATCACTCGGGTGGACACACCCGCGATCGTCGTCCGCTGCGGCCGCCCGCCGAGCTCCTTCGTGAAGCGCTTCAGGACCCGGTCTAGCGCTGCTGCCCCGTCGACGCCGCCTCCCGGCGACGCAATGAGCGTGACCTCCGGAACAGCTTTCGTACCCGCAGCGCGGACATAGAGCGCGTTCTCGCCCTCCAGGATCGTGCCGAGCTGCAGCAGGGCGTCGCCGAGCCCCTTGGCGCCGAACTGCTGGAGGATCGGGTTGCCGCCCAGTCCGCCGAGCATCCCCTTCGAGCCGTGGAACGCGAGATAGAGGAGCGCATCCTTCGGCACGAGCTTCTGCAGGCTGCCGTCTGAGGCGTGCACGTCGACGTTCTTGAATGCCTTGCCCGGCGTGCCGTGCACGGTCGTGTCCCACCCGATCCCGTCGGACTTCGCACTCAGCTTCAGCAGCAGCCAGTCGAGCGTGCCGAGCTTCTTGAAGTAGGACCCGGCATCCGGGCCCATGTAGTTCCGCGCCGCGGCCATCACGCTCGCGCCGTTGACGTACGCGCGGAAGATGCCGTCACCCGCCTTGCCCATCGCCGCCGAGAAGTTCTTGTCGTCGGAAAGCGTGCGCTTCGCGGCGTCGCTCGCCTGCTTGAAAGCGTCGATCGCTGTTTGCTTGTCGGACATCAGCGTCCAGCCGTGGAACTTCTCGTAGACGAGCTTGCTCGAGGGATCGCCGGCATTGCCCTTCTTCACCGCGCGCTCGAATGCGCCTTCGTCCTTCGGCTGCATCAGCGCGACGGTCTCTTCGGGGTGCGCGAAATCGAGCGTCACCACGTCGAGCTCTGGACCGAGCGCTGGCTTGAGGTCACGCTCCCAGTCGAGCCCTTTCTTGCGGAGCTGCTGGTTGATCGAGTCGACGGCCCTCTGTTTGTCCGGGAACTTGCTCGCAAGCTTGTCGACCGCCTGCCACTGGGGGGAGCCAAGGTCGGTGTCGAGCGCGACGAACAGCGGGACCGAAGCCGGGACGAGGTCGCCGGCGCCGGAGCTGGGATTCGTCGTGCCGCCGCAGCCCGCGAGGCCCAAAGCGAGCAGGGCAAGCAGACACCCGAGCCTGCGCACTACCGGACTGTCAGACGAACCTCGAGCCTGCTGGTCGAACCCGAACGGGCCCCGAAGGCCACGAGCGTCCCGAACTTCTCGAGCTTCAAGGTCGAGGACGGCTTGGCCTGTCCCTTCCCCGTCAGCGAGGCGAGCGCCTGCAGGATCGGCGCTAGCCGCTGGATGTCTGCGTATGCCAACCATGTGACCTCGGCCGGAACATCGGCCGCGGCCAGCGCATCCTTGAACGGCTGATCCTCGATCAGGGAGCCGCTGCCGGGACTCGCCCCTGCCGCCGCGTTGGTGAGAAGGACGTAGCTGCCGTGCCGCTCGACGCGGAGGGGCAGCACCTTCGCTGCCTTCGCGGCGAGAGCGCGAAGCGAGTTCATGGCCGCCGCGGGATCACGAGGTTGAAGCTCGAGCGTGACCACCGGCAGGAGCGTCCCCGGCAGGAGGTACAGCACGCCTTCGCCGCCGAGCGAACTCAACCCGTTCAGAAACGTTGGCAGCGATGCGCGTAGCGTGGGCTCGGCCTGGATCCGGGCGAGCAACTGATTCACGTCTTTGAACGAGACCGCGAGGATCGCGCCCGAGGGAACGTCGCCGAGCAGCGCCGGCTTGTACGCCGCCGGTGTCGCTGCACCTGCGGCGCGCGCCTCGAGGTGCAGCGCGCTCTTGTCGGCCGTGATGCGCGCGGCGACCCAGCGCGGGGAACCTGCGGCGCGTACCAGCGCGCGCAGCTTCGCCGGCAGCTGCTCCGCGCCGGACCCCGACGCGTAGGCCGTCGCGAACGCAGCGCCCCCAACCTGTGACATCGCGCTCTTGAAGTCCGCGCTGTCTGCGAGCGAGCTTCCCGTGCTGGCATCGCGTACGGCCTGGAACGCCGCCGCCGAATCTGCGACAACCGACCAGCCGCCGATGTTCTCGACGGTGTAGTGCTCGGTCCCCTGGTCGAACTTCTTCGCGAGCGCCTGCAACTTCGCCACATCCGTCGGCTGCACGATCGCAACGGCCTCGGGCTTGCCGTTGTCGACGCCCAGCACCGCGAGGTTCACGCGGTCGCCGAGTGCGGGATGGATGTCGCGTTTGTAGTCGACGCCGGTCCCGATCGGGCCGACGAGGTCGGAAACGACCTGCCAGGACTGCGAATCGAGATTCGCATCGACGCTGACGTACGCGAGCGCGCTCGCGGGAACGAGACTTGCTGCATCGGTACCGGACGACGTCCCCGTTGCGGCGGTGCTGTTACCGCAGCCGGCTGCGACGAGCAGAAGGCCGAGTGCGAGCGCTGCGGCGGCGGCACGCATCACCCCATGGTAGCCCTCACTCGTCGGTCGGCTCGCGTCCCATCAGGCTGGCGAGCAGGTCGTTGAGGGCTTCGCCGCCCAGAACGCGGCAGACGCCTTCGGTGATCGGCAGCTCGACGCCGACCCTATGTGAGAGATCTCTGAGAACAGGCGCCGTCGTGAGGCCCTCCACCACCTGGCCGATCTGGGCCGCAGCCTCGTCGGCGGTCGCGCCGCGCGCAATCAACTCGCCCGCACGGCGGTTGCGCCCATAGCCCGAGTAACAGGTGACGTTGAGGTCACCCAGGCCGGCGAGGCCGGAAAAAGTCTCGGGCTGTCCGCCGCAGGCCTCGCCGAGCCGCGCCATCTCGACCAGGCCGCGCGTGATCAGGCTCGCCTTGGCGTTGTCGCCGAGCCCGAGCCCGTCCACCCCACCCGCCGCGAGCGCAATCACGTTCTTCGCGGCCGCGCAGAGCTCGACGCCGACCAGGTCGTCGTTCACGTACACGCGGAAGACCGTGGAGTTGACCGCTTCCTGCAAACGCTCCGCAAGCTCGCGATCCTCGCTCGCGATCACGGTCGCCGACGGCAGGCCCTCCGCGATCTCCTCCGCCATGTTCGGCCCCGACAGCACGGCGACGGGGCGGCCCTGCACGCGTGTCGACAGGCGGTTGCCCGTCGCCGGGTCGAGGCCCTTCGTCAGGATCAGCACGGGTGCATCTCCCGGCAGTGCCTCCGCGACCTCGGCGAAGGCGCGACTTGGAACCGCCAACACGACCAGATCCGCCTCGGCGACCGGCGCGTCCTCGATGGTCGACACCGTGACACCACGAAGGTCGGCCGTCGTGAGGTAACGGGGGTTGCGGCCCGTCTCGGCGATGGCGCGCACCTGCTCGGGGTCGCGGCACGCAAGCGTGACGTCGTGGCCGCGGTCGCGCAGGAGACCCGCAAAAGCGGTTCCCCAGGACCCCCCTCCCACGACGACGGCCTTCACGGGCGTCATCCTGACGATCAGCGCGGAACGAAGTCGATCGTGACCGGCACGCCCTCGAGCTCGAAGCGGTCACGCACCTGGTTCTCCACCCAGTACCCGTAGTCGCGCGTGACCAGGCCCGGATCGTTGACCGAGAACCGAAAGCGCGGTGGGCGGGCTGACACCTGCGCCCCATAGAGCAGATTCAGGCTCCGGCCCTCGCGCGACGGGGGCTGGCGCTTCTCGCGGAGCTCGGCCAGGAAACGGTTGAGCTCGGCAGTCGGGACGCGCGCCGTGTGTTTGTCGTAGAGCTTCTCGATCGCGTCCAGCAGCCGCTCGACGCCGCGACCTGTCTTGGCGGACACGGCGACGTGCGGCGGACGCTGCTTCAGCCGCCGCTCCAGCTCGGGCCTGATGTCTTCGATGCCGAGCGTCGTCACATCCCACTTGGAGAGCACGACGATCGTCGAGTCCTGCGCCTTCCGCGCGATGTCGGCGACGGTGAGATCGTGGTCGACGAGCCCCTCGGAGGTGTCGACGAGGATGAGCGCGATGTCTGCGCGCTCGGCCGCGTCGCGTGCCCGTAGCTCCGAGTAGTACTCGATGCCCTGGCGATGCCGGCGCTTGCGACGAATGCCTGCGGTGTCGACGAAGACGAAAGTGCGATCGCCGCGAACGAAGACCGTGTCGATCGAATCACGGGTCGTGCCCGGCGTCTCCGACACGATCACGCGGTCGTCGCCGAGGATTGCGTTCAGCAGCGACGACTTGCCGACGTTCGGCCGCCCGAGGATGGCAACGCGGATCGCATCTTCGGGAGTCTCCTCGCGCCCGGCGCCCGGAAGCTGCTCGACGATCACGTCGAGGAGGTCGCCGCTGCCGTGCCCGTGCAGCGCGGAGAAGGGCCGCGGCTCGCCGAGGCCCAGGCGGTGCAGGTCGAGCGCCAGGCTCTCCTGCGCGGGATCGTCGATCTTGTTCGCGATCAGCAACACGGGCTTGCGTGCGCGCCGCAGGATGTCCGCGACTTCTTCGTCCCCCGGCGTCACTCCGGCGCTCGCATCGACGACGAAGAGGACGAGATCCGCTTCCCCGACCGCGAGTTGGGCCTGCGCTGCGATCGACTTCGTCATCGGCGACTGGTCGGCGATGTCGACACCGCCGGTGTCGATGAGGAGGAAACGCTTGCCGTTCCACTCGCCGATCAGCTCCTTGCGGTCACGCGTCACTCCGGAGGTCTCGTGCACGACCGCCGCGCGCGACCCGGTGAGCCTGTTGATCAGCGTCGACTTGCCGACGTTCGGGAAGCCGACGATCGCGACGGTCCCGTGCAGCGGCTCCTGGCCTCTCTCTGTCACGGCGGTGGGGTCGCGACGCGCGGCCGGCCCTGCTCGTGCGTCGTGACGAGAAACTCCCACAGCCGCCGGAGCTCCTGCTGGATGTCGACTGCCGCCGCGCGGTACCCCTTGGAGTTGCGCTGATGGTGGCTCACGTCGAACGGCCTGCCGAACGCAACCGAGACCGGGTGGAAGTTGCCGAGCCGCCAGTCCTGCGAGCCGTGAATGG
>DAINSN010000124.1:0-7483 GCA_036741295.1 Gaiellaceae bacterium | reverse complement strand
TTCAGGTACTGCATCCCTTCGGAGACGGTCGGCTCGACCGTCGTGACGAGCATGTGAAAGTGATTCGTCAGCAGGCACCAGGTGTGCAATTCCCATTCGTACAGAGCCATCGTCTCGTCGAGGAGACCAAGGAACCGCCGACGAGAGGTGTCGTCGGTGTAGATCGGCAGCTTCCGCACACCGCGGCTGACGAGGTGGTAGATCCCCCCTGCAACTTGCGGGCGCAGTGGCCGAGGCACTCATGTCCTTTCGGGGCATTGTCTTGGGGTCAGACCCCAAGACTTGTCTCGATGGAACGGGGCCCGTTGTGATTGGACAACGGGATTTTCACGTTACTGGCAAAGGTGTGACTCGAATGTGACCGCTCTGTGTCGAATGGGAGCAGTCACTCGACGAGGGCGAGGAAGCGCTTCGTTCGCTCGTGGCTTGGCGATGCGAAGAAACGGCCCGGTGGAGCTTCCTCGATCACCTGGCCCTCGTCCATCATCAGGATCGAACTTGCTACGTGATGCGCGAAGCGCAGCTCATGGGACACGACCACCATCGTCATCCCGTCACGTGCCAGCCCTTCCATCACGTCCAGTACCTCCCGGACCAGCTCCACGTCCAGCGCGGACGTCGGTTCGTCGAACAGCATCGCCTTCGGACGCATGACCAGCGCACGCGCGATCGCCACCCGCTGCTGCTGACCGCCGGACAGCTCCTCCGGATAGTTGTCCGCCTTG
The DNA here is from genome assembly GCA_036741295.1 of Gaiellaceae bacterium. GTDB lineage: Bacteria > Actinomycetota > Thermoleophilia > Gaiellales > Gaiellaceae > 3-1-20CM-4-69-9. The sequence goes on along the minus strand of DAINSN010000124.1, from coordinate 6,758 downwards.
TCGGCGAGACCCACGCGCTCGAGGAACTCGCGCGCACGCTCGCGCGCCTCGCGCTTCTTCAGACCACGAACCTCCACGAGCCCGCACATGACATTGCCGAGCGCCGTCATGTTCTGGAAGAGGTTGAAGCGCTGGAAGACCATTCCGACCTCCGACCGATGCGCCGCGAGCTGCTTCTCCCGCAGGTCGCTGAGCCGGTCACTCTCCAGGAAGACCGAGCCGGAATCCACCGGCTCGAGCAACGCGAGGCACCGCAGCAACGTCGACTTCCCGGAGCCGGACGGCCCGATGATCACCTTCACCTCGCCGCGCCCGACCTCGATCGACACGCCCCGCAGCACCTTGAGCCCGTCGTAGGACTTGTGCACATCCTCCGCACTGAGAACGACGTCGCTCATCGGGCATCGTGCGCGACCGAGACAACTGGAACACGACGACGACGTCGCCGCCCCACCGAGCTCCAGGTGTAGCGCCGCTCGAGCTGGGCCTGGATCGCCATCAGGACACTGACGATCACGAGGTAATAGATGACCGCCGCGGAGTAAGCCTCCGCATAGTGGAAGTCGGCCGCGCCCCGCACCTGCGACGCCGTCAGCAGCTCGTGCAGCGAGATGACGTACGCCAGGCTCGTCAGCTTCAACAGCGTGATGAACTCGTTCCCGGTCGGCGGGATGACGATGCGGATCGCCTGCGGCACGATCACGCGGCGCAGAATGCGCGGACGTGTCATCCCCAGCGCTCTGGCGGCGAGCTCCTGGCCCGGATCAACCGAGAGCAAGCCGGCGCGGATGATCTCCGACATGTACGCCGCCTCGTTCAACGACAGCGCAATGAACGCCGCGAGGAAAGGCTTGAACCAGTCGCTCGCGAACGTGCTCCAGATTTGCGGCAGGCCGTTCCAGATGAACAGCAGCTGCAGGAGCGTCGGCGTCGCACGGAAGATCCAGCTGTAGAAGAACACGAAGCCGCGGACCGACCTGAAGCGGCTGCTGCGGCCCAACGCCAGAAAGAACCCGATCACGCAGGCAGCCGCCAACGAAACGAGCGTCAGCTCGAGCGCGAGAATCGCCCCATGCCAGTATGGCCTGGAAGTGAGCGCTTCCCAGAAAATGTGGGTGTCGAAGCTCGCGAGCACCCGCTCTCCGACCTACTTCACATCGGTAGCAGGGATCTGATGCTTCGCAGCGATCTTCTTCAGGGTCCCGTTCTTCTTCAGTGTCTTGATCGTCGCCTTCAGCGCGGTGCCAAGCTTGGCCTCGCCTTTCCGGTAATAGATTCCGAACGAGTCGGTCTCCGGGAACAGGTACGCGATTGCGAGCTTGCCGGGGTTCTGCTTCTTCTGGTACGCGCCCGACGTGTCCTGCGTGAGCACGGCGTCCGCACGGCCGACGATCAACTGACCCACCGCGTCCGTGTCGCCCGGGTAACTCTGCAACGTGAACTGAGCCTTGCCGGCGGATTTGAACTCCTCGTTGAGAGCCTTGAGGTACTCCTCGTACTTCGTTCCCGCCTGCACCGCGACGGTCTTGCCCGAAAGAGCGTTCGGCCCGTTGATGTGCTTCGGGTTGCCGGCCTGCACGACGAGTGCGCGATGCGTCTTCATGTACGCAACCGCCGGGAACTGCTTGACGCGGTCCGGCGTGATGAAGATCCCGCTGATCACGACCGTGCATCTCTTGGCGGCGAGGCCCGGGAGCAGGCCCGTAAACCCCGTCTCGACGAACTTGGCCTTGATCTTCCAGTTCTTCGCGATCGCGTTCGCGAGGTCGATGTCGAACCCGACCGCCTTGCCCGCCGTCGTCTTGTACTCCATCGGCGGGAAGGTCGGATCGCTGCAAAACTTGAACGAGCCCTTGATGGGCGAGGCTGCTCCAACTGTTCCGGCCGCGATCAGAGCTGCGATCAAGGCCAGGATGCCGATTGGGCCGAAGTTGCGCTTCATGGCTCCTCCTAGTTAGCCAACGCCGGCAAGCAAGAACGCGCGCTGCTCCTTGAGCATCTCACGCGCGATCACCAGCCGCTGGATCTGGTTCGTCCCCTCGTAGATCTGCGTGATCTTCGCGTCCCGCATCATCCGCTCGAGCGGGTACTCGGAGATGTACCCATAGCCGCCGAGCACCTGCACGGCGTCCGTCGTCACCTCCATCGCCACGTCCGTGCAATAGAGCTTGGTCATTGCGGACAGCTTCGTCAGCTCCGACCCCTCGATTCCCTCGTCGACCGCGGCGCCGAACTTGTACAGGAGCCCGCGCGCCGCCTCGCACTTCGTCTCCATGTCCGCGAGCATCGCGGCAACGATCTGGTGCTCGCCGATCGGCTTGCCCATCGTCTCCCGCGTCTTCGCATAGTCGACCGCGTAGTCCGTTGCGCCCTGCGCGAGGCCCAAACCCTGCGCTCCGACACCGGGCCGCGACCGGTCGAGGATGCGCATGGCGATCTTGAACCCTTCCCCCTCTTCGCCCAGCAGGTTGGCCGCCGGCACCCGCACGTCCTCGAAGACGAGCTCTCCCGTCGTCGACCCCTTGATCCCCATCTTCGGCTCGATGCGCGCCACCTCGAACCCGGGCGTCTCCGCCTCGACAACGAACGCGGAGATCCCCGAATGCCCCGCGTCGGGATCGGTCTTCGCGAACACCGTGTACAGCTGCGCCACACCCGCGTTCGTAATGAACCGCTTGGATCCGTTGAGGACGTACTCGTCACCTTCGCGGCGAGCCGTCGAGCGCATGGCCGCCGAGTCGGAACCGGAGCCGGACTCGGTGAGCGCATATGCGCAGAGCCACTCTCCGGACGCAAGCCGCGGCAGGTATCGCTGCTTCTGCTCCTCATTGCCCGCGAGCTTGACGCCGAGCGACCCGAGCTCCTGAGTCGCGAGAATCAGGCCGCTCGTGGCGCAGACCTTCGAGACCTCCTCGATGGCGACGAGCGCCAGGAGGGTCCCCGTCCCGAGCCCTCCGTACTCCTCGTCGAAGAAGAGCCCAAAGAGGTCGTTCTCCCGGAAGAGCTCGACGACATCCCAGGGAAACTCGTGGCTCTCGTCGATCTCCGCGGCCCTGGGCGCAATTCGCTCGCGCGCGAGCTGACGGACGAGATCACGGATCTCGCGCTGCTCCTCGGTCAGTGGCTCGTACGCCACGCCGGGGAGTCTAGTTTCCAGCTAGTTGCTGGTCGGCCAGAAGCTCGCAACCGCGAGCATCACGACCAGGAGCAACAAGATCCAAACGGTGTCCACATCTCTTCTAACGAAGGTAGGGCACTTTGAGTTCCGCGGTTACAGTCCCTTGGGTGATCCTCGAGAACGGGGTCGTCCGGACGATGGAGCCGACGCTGCCCGTCGCCCGTGCGCTCGCGATCGCCGGCGACCGGATCGCAGGCGGCATCGGCACGCACGAGACGGCGCTCGCGAGCCCCGACCTCGTCGACCTCGGCGGACGCTGCGTCCTCCCCGGCTTCAACGACTCGCACGTCCACTTCCCGACCTGGGCGCTCGCGCAACGGCAGATCCGGCTGGAAGGGACGGCTTCGCTGGACGAGGCGCTGGAACGCGTCGCGGCCGCGACGCGCGAGGTCCCGGCGGGAAGTTGGCTCCGCGGCCTGGGCTGGCGCGCCGGAGACTGGTCACCGCCGACCGAGCCGACGAAGGAAGCACTCGACCGCGTTACAGGCAACACGCCGACCGCCCTGACGGCGCGCGACTACCACTCGCTTTGGCTGAACTCGGCGGCGCTCGCGCACGCGAACGGCGACCTCGAGGTCGAAGGCGGTGTCGTCGTCCGCGACGAGCGCGGCGAGCCGACCGGCGTGCTCCGTGAGGAATGCGCCTGGCACTTCCGCGACACGCACGTACGGCCGACCGAGGACGAGCTGGTCGAGGCCTCGCGCGAGGGCGTCCGCATCGCAATTGCGCGGGGGGTCACGGCGGTCCATGACAAGGACGGCTGGCTCGGAGCGCTCGGCGTCTGGCAGCGCCTCCGCGAGGAAGGCTCGCTCCACCTCCGCATCTGGCAGTCGATGCCGGCGGAACAGGTCGAAGAGCTCGCCGACCTGCACATCCGCAGCGGCTTCGGCGACGACCTGGTGCGCATCGGCTATCTGAAGGCGTTCATGGACGGAACGCTCGGCTCGCAGACCGCGCGCATGCTCGACGGCACCGGCGTCCAGATCACGAGCAGGGAACAGCTCGTGGAGATCATCCGCCGCGGCGCGCAGGCCGGCTTCCCGGTCGCAGTCCACGCGATTGGCGATCTCGCCAACCGCGACGCCCTCGACGCCTTCGAGGAGACCCGGGCGCTGTGGCAGCCGCTCGGCCTACGCCATCGCATCGAGCACGCGCAGCTACTCGCAGCGGAGGATCTCCCCCGCTTCGCGGAGCTCGGCGTCGCCGCATCGGTGCAGTTCAGCCACGCTCCTTCGGACCGCGACCTCGCCGACCGCTTCTGGGCCGGGAAAACGAGCGGCGCGTACGCCTACCGCTCGCTTCGCGACTCGGGTGCGTTGCTGGCCAACGGCTCGGACGCGCCGATCGAGGAGCTCGACCCGTGGGCCGGCGTCTGCGCCGGCGTCCTGCGGACGATCGACGAGCGCGGCCCCTGGCACCCGGAAGAGCGTGTGACCCTCGACCAAGCCCTGCAGGCGACAACGGTCAATCCCGCCTGGCTCGCGCGCGACGAGCACCGTCGCGGCAAGCTTCTGCCCGGCTACTTCGCCGACCTCGTCGTCCTTGACCGTGACCCGTACGAGCTCGAGCCCGAGCAACTCCCAGAAGTCAACGTCGTCGCGACGATGCTCGGTGGCCGCTGGACACACAATCCGCCGCCGTGGAAAGATCGTCCGGGGTAAATCCAACGTCAGGAGGGCGTCCTCGATGGAAGCTGGCTCAGTTTCGATCTACCTGTATGCCCGCTATCCCGATCGGCTGCGTGACATGGAGCGCGTCTACGTCGAGGACGAGACGGTGGCGGCAGGCGCGCCGGCGTAATGGCGGTCGCGGTCGACCACAGGATCGGCCGTGACGAGATCATCTGGGCGTTCGGGCCCGACCTCGAGCCTGTGCTCGAGGTCGAGCCCGGCGCGACGGTGACGTTCGAGACGAACGACTGCTTCACCGGGCAGATCACGAGCGAGGACGACCTCGTCACCGAGATCGACTTCGAGCGCGTCAACAGCGCCACGGGCCCGGTCGCCGTCAAGGGAGCCGAACCGGGCGACTCCCTCATCGCCGAGATCGTGGACGTGCGGCCGGTCGAGGTCGGCTTCGCCTGCCTAATCCCCGGCTTCGGACAGCTGATCGACCAGGTCCAGGCGCCGGTGACTCGACTGTTCCGAGTCGAGGACGGGTGGATCCAGATGAACGAGCACGTGCGCTTTCCGGCTCGGCCGATGGTGGGCGTCGTCGGCGTGGCCACGGACGGGGAAACGCTGGGCAACGGCCTCGCCGGACGGCACGGCGGCAACCTCGACGACCACCTGCACGGGAAGGGCGCCCGCATGTACTTCCCGGTGCGGCAACCCGGCGGCATGTTCGCGGTCGGCGACATGCACGCCTCGATGGGCGACGGCGAGGTCTGCTTCACGGGAGTGGAGATCGCCGGCGAGGTCGACATCCGCTTCGACCTGCTGAAGGGAAAGCAGGGCACCTGGCCGGTGACGGAGCTCCCGGACCGCTGGGTTCCGCATGCGACGGCGGACGACTACGACGAAGCGCTGAGGCTCGTCTCGGACGAGGCGGCCAGGCTCCTCGTCGACGAATGGGGCTTCTCGCTGGAGGACGCGTTCATCTTCCTCTCCGTGGCCTGCGACGCAGGGGTGGCCCAGGCCTGCAAGCCCGCCCCGGGATTCGGCACGATCGCGCGCTTCGCCATCCCCAAGATCGAGGCAACCCCGAGGCCCTTCCGCCCTTGACTACAATTCGGAAAGCAATGCGCACGATGAACCCCGTTCACGAGTCGACGTCCTGCGCCGTCGCAGCGTGCGCCGCGATCATCGGCGCCAAGTGGACGGCACTCCTCGTCCACGATCTTTCCGAGGGTGCACGCCGTTTTTCCGAGCTCGAGCACTCGTGCGCCGGGATCAGCCCGCGCACGCTCTCCGAGCGACTCCGCGCCCTCGAGGACGAAGGCCTCGTCCTGCGTCGGAGCTACGCCGAGTCGCCGCCGCGCGTGGAGTACGAGCTGACCGAGAAGGGCGACGCGCTGCTGCCGATCATCGAGGAGATGCGGCGGTTCGGTCACTCTTTTCTGACCGACTGAGCCACTCGGGCTCCGCCCAGAGCTTCACGAGCTCCACGATCGTCGCGGCCGACGCCGCCATGTCCTGAACTGACGCCCATTCCAGCACGGAGTGGAACTGATGCGCGCCCGTGAAGATGTTCGGCGTCAGCAATCCCCGTGCACTCAACATCGACCCGTCGGTGCCGCCCCGGATCGGCTCGCGCCAGGGCTCCATGCCGCTGCGCCGCGCAGCTTCGTCCGCGGCCTCGGTCACGGCAGGATCCGCGTCGAGGAACTCCTTCATGTTGCGGTAGCTCTCCTCCACGGTCACGGTCACGTGGGCGCGCGGCTCTTCCGCGGCAACCTCGTCTGCGAGCGACCGGAGGAGCTGCTCGTGCTGCTCGAGCTCCTTCGCGTCAAAGTCGCGCGCGATGAAGCGCACCTCGGCCTCTGCGGTCGTGCCGGTAATCCGCGTCGGATGGACGAATCCCTCACGTCCCTCCGTCGTCTCGGGCGAGCGCTCCTCCTGCGGCAGCCGCTCGACGATCC
>DAINSN010000123.1:0-7533 GCA_036741295.1 Gaiellaceae bacterium | reverse complement strand
ACGAGCTCGCTGCGATCTTCGAAGCACTCGGACGGCACGAACGCCTTGGCGTCTGCCTCGACTCGTGCCATCTGTTCGTGTCCGGGGTAGACGTCACGGATGCGCCGACGTGGAATGCGTTGCTCGAGGATCTCGACGCGCGCATCGGCCTCGATCGCCTGCGCGCCCTGCACGCGAACGATGCGAAAGCGCCGCTCGGCTCGAATCGCGACCGCCACGACAACATCGGGGAGGGGCTGATCGGCGAGGGGCTCGGGGTCTTCCTCGCGCATCCGAGGCTGCAAGGCCTGCCCGTCGTGCTCGAAGTGCCGGGCGCCGACGGCAAAGGCCCGAACGCCGACGAGATCCGCAAGCTTCGTGAGCTCCACGCCCGCGCCACGTAAGTACCGCTGGACGATCCTGTCTGCGGGCGTGTTCGCGCAGGCGGCGTTCTCCGCGATCCTGCTCGGCCTCCCGGCGATCGCGCCGGCGATCCAGGATCGCTACGAGCTCAGCTTGACCCAAGTCGGCGTCGTCCTCGCCGCGATCAACTTCGGCTCGCTTGCGACGATGCTGCTCTGGGGGATCGTCGCCGACCGGATCGGCGAGCGTGCCGTGATCGCGATCGGCCAGACGGGGACGGCTGCGGCACTCGTGTGGGCGGCTTACGCCTCCTCATTCGGAGAGCTCGTCGGCGCGCTCTCCGCTGTCGGTGCACTCGGTGCGGGCGTCAATGCAGCGAGCGGGCGCGCCGTCATGGCGTGGTTCGGCGAAGAGGAGCGCGGCCTCGCACTCGGCATCCGCCAGATGGCCACCCCACTCGGCGGAGCGGTGGCTGCCGTCGCACTCCCGGCGCTGAATCAACAGATCAGCCTGCACGCTGCATTCGACGGGCTGGCAGCGGGCTGCTTCGTCGCCGCGGTGGTCGGCACAATCCTGCTCCGCGCCGAGCCGGGCGAGGATCACTCCGTGCTCGCCCGTCCGTTGCGCGACCCTCGCGTCTGGCGGATCTGCAGCGCCAGCACGTTCTACGTCGCGACGCAGATCAGCTTGCTCGGCTTCTTCGTGCTCTTCCTCCACGGCCGGCGCGGGGTGTCGACCGGAGTCGCCGCGGGAGCGCTCGCCGTGACGCAGGTCCTCGGCGGCATCGCGCGGATTGCCGTCGGCCGCCTGTCGGACCGGCTGCGAATGCGGATCGTCCCGCTGCGCTGGGTCGCGCTCGGCCTCGCCCTCACGGTCGGAGTCACCTCGGCGCTCGTCGACGCACCCGTGTGGATCGTCGTCGTCGCCCTCGTCATCGCCGGCACCTTCGGCCTGTCCTGGAACGGTCTGTCATTCACCGCCGCTGCGGAGGCTGCGGGGCGTGCCCGGAGTGGCGCCGCGATCGGGCTGCAGCAGACTTTCCTGTCGGCCGGGGCCATCGTCGCGCCGATCGCGTTCGCGACGGTCGTCCACCAGGCCTCCTGGCGAGTCGCCTTCGTACTCGCGGCGCTCAGCCCGCTGGTGGGCTACGCGCTGCTCAGTCCGCTAGCTGAGCGAAGACCTTGAAAGTCGGGCTGCCCACCGGGAGCTCGTGGAACTCGGGGTTGACACAGCCGAGCTCGCCCGAGCGCTCGTCGCCGTAGCACTCCTCGACCTCGACGCGACACATCGGCAGCGGCGCGCGCGTCGTCCGCATCGCGCCGAACCCCTCTTGGCGCGCCTCGGCTTCCCGCAGCATCTCCAGGTCGATCTCGACGACGTACACGCGCTGCATGCAGCCGATGTACGTGTGCCCGAACTCCTCATAGGCGTACATGAACGGACACGCGCGCTCAACGCACGCGGATGGATAGACCACCTTGTCGCAGTGCACCTCGCACCTGCGGCACTCCAGCTCGTCTTGCGGGCGGAGCGGAAGCTCCGTGACTGTCAGTGCCTCGAGGCGCTGGGCCGGTTGCTGCATAACGGAATTGTGGTACCGCAGACCCGCCGCCGCAAGACTTGACATGAAGGCCGCGGATCAGCTAGGGCCGTTAGGCTAAGGCGTCGTGGCGCGACGACTCCTCTGGGCCTCGCTTGCCCTCGCGCCGATCACGATGCTCGTCGACGTCTTCCTCCACCCGGGCAAGACGGCGCTTTTCGTGCTCGCGGCGGCCTCGCTGATTCCGCTCGCCTGGCTGATCGGGGAGGCAACCGAGCACGCTGGGGAACACACCGGTCCGCGCATCGGCGGCCTGCTGAACGCGAGCTTCGGGAACGCGCCCGAGGTCATCATCGCCGTGATCGCGGTCGCAGACAATCTGCCCGCCGTCGTGCGCGGCTCGATGGCGGGAAGCATCGTCTCGAACATCCTGCTCGTCCTCGGAGCGGCGTTGATCCTCGGCAAGGACAATGCAGAGCTCGACCGCACGTCGTTGCTGGGGCAGCTCGGCCTCGTCTTCGTCGCGGTGCTGCTGCTGCTGATCCCGTCCGTTCCCGGCTGGCACGGAGATCCGAATCGCCATTCCCTCGCCCTGCTCAGCATCGGGCCCGCCGTCGTGCTGCTCGGCCTCTACCTCGTGGTCACGATCGCCGACCTCAGGCGTCGGCCGACGCACGAGGTTACGGACACGACGGGCTGGAGCCTGCGCACCTCACTCTTGGTCCTCGGAGTGACCACCGCCGCGACTGCGGCGATCAGCGAGATCCTCGTCCACTCGCTGCAGGCCTTCGCGGAGGCCGCGAACCTCTCCGAGTTCTTCATCGCAATAGTGATCGTGGCAATCGTCGGCAACGCCGCCGAGCACGGCGGGGCTGTCGTGATCGCCAGGCGCGGGAAGATGAAGCTCGCGACGGAGATCGCGATCTCCTCGAGCGCCCAGGTCGGCCTGCTGGTCGTCCCGATCGTCACCCTCGTGTCCTTCGGCTTCGCGCACCCGCTCTCGCTGGCCTTCCGGCCCATCGAGCTGATCGCCATCGGCGGGGCGGCGCTGTTCGTCGGCTTCGTGATCCGTGACGGCCGCGCGCGCCGCTGGGAGGGAGCACTGCTGATCGCCGTTTACGGCGGCCTCGTGGTCTGGTTCTTGTCCGCCGGCGACCGCTAGGGGTCCCCGGTGCGGCTAACCGCACCCCGCAGCCGCCGGTAAGCCGCCTTGAGACCTCTGCCGCTACGGTAAAAACTTGCCTCAGCGACATGGAGGACAAATGAGCGACACAGGGGCAGCTCCCGTGCAAATGGCAGCAGCAGCGGGAGGCGAGGCTCCCTACGCGGGGCCGGTCGTCTCCGCGACCGACCTGACGCGCCGCTACGGCGAAGGCGACACCGCCGTCGACGCGCTTCGAGGCATCTCCCTCGACGTGCCCAAGGGTCAGCTGACCGCCGTGATGGGCCCGTCGGGCTCCGGCAAGTCGACCCTGATGCACATCCTCGCCGGCCTCGACAAGCCGACCTCCGGCGAGGTCACGATCGACGGCACGGCCATCTCCAAGCTGAACGACTCGGATCTGACCAAGCTCCGACGCCGGCACATCGGCTTCATCTTCCAGTTCTTCAATCTGCTCCCCATGCTGACCGCGGAGGAGAACGTCCTCCTGCCACTCTCGATCGCCGGCGAGAAGCCAGATAAGAAGTGGGTGGACGAGCTGCTCGGGCGAATGGGGCTCGCCGACCGCCGCACGCACCGTCCGTCGGAGCTCTCCGGCGGGCAGCAGCAGCGCGTGGCGATCGGTCGGGCGCTCGTGAGCCGGCCGACGATCGTCTTCGCCGACGAGCCGACCGGCAACCTCGACTCGACGACGAGCGGCGAGATTCTCGAGCTGTTGCGCAGCTCCGTCGACACCTACGGCCAGACGACCGTCATGGTGACCCACGACGCGCGCGCCGCCGCAATCGCGGATCGCATCTATTTTCTCGATGACGGCCTGATCGTGAAAGAGCTCGGGCACTCCGACGCGCACGAGGTCATCTCCGTCCTCGAAGAGCTCTCGGCCAAGTGATCAAGGTCGCACTCAAGGGACTCGCGGGACGGAAGCTGCGCGCGTCGCTGAGCGCGTTCGCAATCATCCTCGGTGTCGCGATGGTGAGCGGGACGTTCGTCCTGACTGACACGATGAATGGCGCCTTCGACTCGATCATCACGCAGTCGTACAAGAACGCCGACGTCATCATCAGCGGCAAGACCGCCTTCGACACCGACACGAACGGCAACGCCGTACAGCCTCCGAGCTTCCCTGAGTCGGTGCTCGCGAAGATCAAGGCGCTCCCCGACGTGAGCGCGGCCGCCGGCTCGCTCACTGACGACAAGACGAAGCTCGTGGGCCGCGACGGCAAGGTCGTCGCGACCGGTGGCGCCCCGAACCTCGCGTTCAGCGTCGACCCCGGCGGCGACCAGCGCTTCAATCCGCTGGTGCTCACCGCCGGCACCTGGCCGGAAGGTGCGAACCAGGTCGCGATCGACACCGGCACCGCGAGCAAGGAGCACTACGCGGTCGGCGACACGATCGGCATCCAGAGTCGGGGCCCCATTCAGCAGTTCCAGGTGGCCGCGATCGTGAAGCTGCCGGGAGTCTCGATCGGCGGCGCGACCATGTCCGTCTTCGACATCCCGACCGCACAAAAGCTCTTCCACCGCGCAGGCAGGCTGGACGTCATTCGCGTCCAGGCCAAGAGTGGCGTCTCGACGCCGCAGCTCCTCGCCGAGATCAAGCCACTCCTGCCGGCGACGGTTCAGGCCACGGACGTCGCGGCGCAGGTGAAGAAGGACAAGAAGAGCGTGAGCTTCACCTCGTTCATCAAGTACTTCCTGCTGGCGTTTGCCGGAATCGCGCTCTTCGTCGGGAGCTTCGTGATCGCGAACACGCTGTCCATCACGATCGCGCAGCGGGTGCGCGAGTTCGCGACGCTCCGCACCCTCGGCGCGACCCGGCGCCAGATCCTGCGCGCGGTCGTGATCGAGGCGCTCGTGGTCGGGACCCTCGCTTCGGTGGTGGGCCTCTTCCTCGGGCTCGGCCTCGCCAAAGGCCTCAACGCGCTCTTCAAGGCGATCGGCTTCGACCTGCCGACTGCGGGAACCGTCTTCGCCACACGCACGATCATCGTGAGTCTTCTCGTGGGGATCGTGATCACGTTGGTGGCGAGCCTGCGACCGGCACTCCGTGCGACCCGCGTGCCGCCGATCGCCGCCGTGCGCGAGGGGGCGACGCTCCCGCCCGGACGCTTCGCGCGGCTCACGCCGATCATCGCCCTGATCACGCTCGCACTCGGCATCCTCCTCCTCGGCTACGGCGTCCTCGGCCACGGCCTTTCGACCGCCAACCGCCTTGCCTCGCTCGGGTTCGGAGTGGTGCTGCTGTTCTTCGGCGTCTCGTCGAACGCGTCACGGCTGGTCCGTCCGCTGGCCTCGATCCTCGGCTGGCCGGCAACGCGCATCGGCGGAGCCGCGGGCGTGCTCGCGCGCGACAACACGATGCGGAACCCGAAACGCACGGCGTCCACGGCGTCCGCGCTGATGATCGGCCTTGCGCTCGTCACGTTCGTAGCGATCCTCGGGCAGGGGATCCGGTCCTCATTCGAGAGCGCCGTCGACCAATTGCTGAGAGGCGACTACGCGCTGACAGCGACCGACACCTTCACTCCGCTCGCGGTCTCGGCGGAGAACGCGCTCGCGAAGGCCCCGAACCTGACGACCATCTCCGGCGTGCGCGCCGGTTCCGTGCGCGTCTACGGAGGGACCGACAACCTGACCGGCGTCGACAAGAACCTGGCCAAGGTCGTCCACCTCGACTGGAGCCACGGCTCGACGTCGGTGCCGGCACAGCTCGGCCTGGACGGCGCCTTCGTCGACCACAAGTACGCCAAGAAGCACCACCTGGCGATCGGTTCGCCGATCAAGCTGACGACGCCGTCCAGCCACACGTTCACCGTGCGCGTCAAGGGCGTCTTCAAGCTGCCGAACGGCGGTTCCCCATTCGGTCATGTGACGATCTCGAACGCACTCTTCGACAAGAACTATCCGAGCCCGGAGAACGAGATGGTGTTCGTGAACGTCCGCGGCGGCGTCACGGACGCGAACACCAAGATCCTGGAGCAGCAGGTGAAGGGCTTCGCCGACGCGAAGATCCAGACCTCGTCGCAGTTCAAGACGAACTTCGAGCGGCCGATCAACAGGATCCTGATCTTGCTCTACGTGCTGCTGATGCTCTCGGTGATCGTGAGCCTGTTCGGCATCGTCAACACGCTCGTCCTGACGGTCTTCGAGCGGACGCGTGAGATCGGGATGCTGCGCGCGGTCGGGATGACGCGGCGGCAAACGCGCTCGATGATCCGGCACGAGAGCATCGTGACGGCGCTGATCGGCGGCGTCCTGGGCATGGCCGTCGGCGTCTTCCTCGCGCTCCTCGTCACGCACGCGCTCTCGAGCGAGGGCATCGTCTTCGCGGTGCCGTGGTCGTCGCTCGTGATCTTCGTGATCGCGACGATCCTCGTCGGGATCGTGGCCTCGATCTTCCCGGCGCGCCGCGCCGCGAGGCTCAACGTTCTAGAGGCACTTCAGTACGAGTAACGCCGAGCGCGGCGGGAATCGCCGCGAGCGCAACGTCGATGTCGTCGTCCGAGATGTCGAGGTGCGTCACCGCCCGCACAACGGTCGGGTGCACGGTCGTCGACACGAGCACGCCGCGTTCCTTCATGCGCTCGATGGCACCGCCGCGGTCGGGACCGACGTCGATCTGGACGAAATTCGTCTCCACCTGTTCGAGGTCGACACGCACTCCGGCCTCGGCGAGCCCCTCGCCGAGGCGCCGCGCACGGGCATGGTCGTCGGCGATGCGGTCGACGTGGTGGTCGAGCGCGTAGAGCGCGGCCGCGGCCACGATCCCCGCCTGCCGCATCGCCCCGCCGAAGAAGTGCTTGCCCCGGCGAGCCTGGCCCATCAGCTCCGCCGAGCCGGCGATCAGCGCGCCCAGCGGACAGGCGAGCCCTTTTGAGAAGCAAAGCGTCACGGTGTCGAACCCGCGGCCGATCCTTGCTGAGTCGACGCCGGTCGCGATCGCGGCGTTGACGAGGCGCGCGCCGTCCAGGTGAACCGCGAGGTCGTGCGCACGGCAGGTGGCGACGATGGCGTCGACCTCGTCGAGCGGCCAGACGCGGCCTCCCGAGCTGTTGTGCGTGTTCTCGATCGTGACGACCCGGGTCGGCGCGACGTGCACGCTCGTCCGGTCACGAACCTCGGCGACGACCTGATCCGGCGAGAACCGTCCGTTCGTCCCCTCGAGCCCGATGGTCAGCAGGCCCGAGTGCGCGGCCGGCCCGCCCAGCTCCGACAGCATGATGTGGGCGTGCCGCTCGACGAGCAGGGCATCGCCCGGACGGCCGAGGATGTTCAGCGCGATCTGATTGGCCATCGTCGCGGTCGGGAGAAAGACCGACTCCTCGTGGCCCAGGAACTCGGCCCCTCGACGCTCGAGCTCGTTGACGGTCGGGTCCTCGCGCTTCTGCTCGTCGCCGACTACGGCGTTGGCGATCGCCTCGCGCATGGCCTGCGACGGCTGGGTCAAGGTATCGGAGCGGAGATCGATCATGGCCCTATTTTGCAG
>DAINSN010000122.1:0-7561 GCA_036741295.1 Gaiellaceae bacterium | reverse complement strand
CCGCCGTCGTCGTCGTAGGCGGGGAAGAAGTCGGCCGTCACCGCTTTCTCCTGGCCGCCGCGGGTGCGGAGCTCGATCTTCTCCCCGAGCCGCCGCACGCCCCACTCGAGCGCGAGCGCGGCGGGGTTCTGCTCGGCCTCGAATCCGCTCAGTCCGAACCGCTTCACCAGGTCAGCCCCGAGGAGCTCCTGTTCCCGGTAGCCCGAAAGCTCGAAGACCCCACGCCCGCTCGCGAGGATCCGCCCGTCCTTGTCGCAGACCACGAACCCGGTGTTGGGCGCGGGATAGTAGTCGTCCATCAGTTCGAACAGAAAGCCGAAGCCGCAGCGATCGCACGCGACCGGCACGTTGTCGATCTCCTGGAGCCGATCGTGGTCGATGGAGCGCTGCTTGCAGTTCGGACAGATGAAATACGGCACCAGCTAACGGTAGCCGCTGGTGCTAGATCCACTTCTTCCGCTTGAAGAAGGCGAGCTGGATCGCTGTCGTGACGATGATCAGGCCCCACGCGAAGGCATAGCCCCACTGCCACCCCAGCTCGGGGAAGTGGTGCTTGAAGTTCTGGCCGTAGTTCCCGACGATGAACGTCGGCAGGAGGAGAACCGACGCGATCACGGTCAGCTTCTTCATCACCTCGTTCTGGTCGTTCGCGACCTTCGACTGCAGGTAGTCGCGGACGCTCGCGATGAGATCGCGTGAGAGCTCGAGCCCGTCGAATGCGCGGAGGAGCTTGTCGTAGGCGCTGTTGAAGGCCACCTCGACCTCGTGGGGGAAGACTTCCTCCCCCTGCGTCACCTCGACGACGTTGTCGACCACACGGCGAATTGCGTCGCGCGTCGGGGCAAGGGTGCGGCGGATGTGCAGGAGGTCGTGGCGTAGCTCGCTGAGACGGACGCGGGTCTTGGCGGCAGGAGAAGTCTCGACGTTGTCCTCGAGCTCGTCGATCTCCTCGTCCAGCGCGTCGATGAGGTCCAGGTAGTGCTCCGCGATGTCGTCGACGAGCCGGTAGAACATCATCCCGGCGGAGTCGTCTGGACGGCACGACTCACGCGCCGGCCGCGGATCGTACGGGTGCTCGCCCGGAGGTGTCTTGCTCACGGTGACGAGGATGTCGTTGGTGACGACGACGTCGATCTCCTGGTAGAAGACGCGATCCTCCTCCGGGACGGAAACCGCAAGGAGGAAGACACCGAATATGTAGTCCCCGTGACTCTGGAGTGTCGGGCGTGGCTCGTCCTGGTGCTGTGGAGGCGCCAGCAAGCGTTCGAGCGCGGACTCCTGGAGCTCCCGCGGGAGCTTCTCGCGCAGCTCGTCCGGGGTCGGATCGATCAGGTCGATCCATTCGGCCATCGGCCGAGGCTAGCTGCGGTGTCGGCTAGCGCTGACGCGCTAGGCGCGCGGTGCCGCTTCGGCGGTCATCAGGTGCCCTTGGAGCGCGGCGAGGTACTTCTCCGCGTCGAGTGCGCCCATACAGCCGGACCCGGCCGCGGTGACTGCCTGGCGGTACACGTGGTCCTGCACGTCGCCGACGGCGAAGACCCCCGGCACGTTCGTCTCCGTCGAGTGCGGCTTCGTGATCAGGTAACCGGCCTCGTCGTGCTCGAGCTGGTCGAGGAAGAGCGCCGTGTTCGGATCGTGGCCGATCGCCGCGAACACGCCGTCCGCGTCGAGCTCCCACGTCTCGTCGGTGTTGACGTCGCGCAGGCGGACGCCCGTGACGCGCTCGTCTCCGAGCACCTCGTCCACCACAGCGTTGGTGACCCAGTCGATCTTGTCGTTCGCGTGGGCGCGGTCGATCATGATCTGCGAGGCGCGGAACTCCTCGCGCCGGTGCACGATCGTCACCTTGGCCGCGAAGCGGGCCAGAAAGTTGCCTTCCTCCATCGCCGAATCGCCGCCGCCGACGACCACGACGTGCTTGTCGGGGAAGAAGGCCGCGTCGCAGGTCGCGCAGTACGAGACGCCGCGGCCCTGGAGCCTCCGCTCCGAGTCCAGCCCGAGCTGGCGGGCGGTGGCGCCGGTCGCCACGATCACGGTCTCGGCGCGGTACTCGTCGTCGCCGACCCACACGCGGTGGGGGCGCTCCGAAAAGTCGACCTTGGTCACGTCGTCGGTGATGAAGTCGGTCCCGAACCGCTCCGCCTGCCGGCGGAACTCGGCCATCATCTCCGGCCCCAGGACGCCGTCGGCGTACCCGGGGTAGTTCTCCACATCGCTCGTGATCATCAGCTGGCCGCCCCAGTTGAAGCCCTCGATCACGAGCGGCTTCAGGTTCGCGCGGGCAGCGTAGAGGGCGGCGGTGTAGCCGGCCGGGCCCCCTCCGATGATGATCACCTCGCGAATGTCGTTGTCAGTCATGGTCCTCCAATAGTTCCCTGTTTCTCTTTATTAAACGATTTCGGTCGGCTGAAGCTTCCTGGGGTCGAGTGGCCGGAGCGCGCCGCCATGCGTAGAATCCGCGCGCGCATGGTACGTAGGGGCGGGCGATGGCTGGAACGGTGACGTGGTCGCTCCTGCGGGAGCTGGCGGGATTCCGAGCGGAGAAGGGCTGCGCGATCAGCCTGTGCCTGAACCTCGACCCGTCCGAGGTGCCGACCGCCGGTGACGCCCAGACGCGGATGAACTCCATGCTCCACGCCGCCGACAAAACCGACAGGACCGATCTGACCCACGAGCAGCGCGCCGCCCTGAAGGCCGACTTCGAGCGGATCGCAACCTGGTTCGACGATGACTTCGAGCGAGACCGGTCACAGGGGCTCGCGGTCTTCGCCGCCGGGTTCGACAACTTCTGGCGGACGCTCCCCCTGCCGGAGCCCGTCCGCGACAGCGCGAAGGTCGGCCGCGACTTCTACCTCTCGCCGCTCGTCCCGCTCGTGTCCCGAGGGGACGGGACGATCGTCGCAGTCGTCGGGCGCGAGCAGGGACAGCTGTACCGGCTCCGCGCGGGCCGGCTCGAGGAGACCGCCGAGCACTACGACGAACAGCCTGGGCAGCACGACCAGGGCGGCTGGTCGCAAGGCCGCTACCAGCGGCACATCGAGAAGCTCGTCCAGGAGCACCTGAAGGGAGTCGCGCAGGAGCTCGATCGCAGCAAACGCCGACTCCAGTCGCCGAAGATCGTGCTCGTCTGCTCGGAAGAGATGAAGTCGGAGTTCACCGACGCGCTCTCGGCCGAAGTGCGGGCTTCATTGGTGGGCTGGACACCTGCCCAGGCACAGGCCGGCCCGGCGGAAATCCTCCAGGCCGTGGCACCGGTTCTCGCGGAGGCGGAGTCCAAGGACGAGGCCGAGGTGATCGAACGCTGGCGTGAGGAAGCCGGTCGAAACGCGCGGGCCGCTTCAGGTTGGGAGCAGACGCTCGAAGCCGCGTCGGACGCGCGCGTCGAGCTGCTGCTCTTCCAGGAAGGGGCCGACCGCCCGGCATGTCGTTGTCCGGCGTGCGGGCGCGCCGCGGTGTCCGAGGGGAGCTGCCCGCTCGACGGGACCCGACTCGAGCCGACCGACTCAGGCCTTGACCTGGCCGTTCATCAGACGCTTGCTCACGGCGGCGCGGTGTGGGCGATTCGCCACCACGAGGACCTCGCGCCGGCCGAGGGCGTCGGAGCGCTTCTGCGCTTCTAGCCGAGCGGCTACGCCGCGTCGGCCGCGACGCCCGGCAACTCGAGCACCGTCTCGCCCTCGAGCTCGACCTCTTCCTGTTCCTCGACCGCACGCTCGAGCTTCGTCCCGAACTTGTCGAGGCGCTTGCCGGCCTCGTGGTACTTGGATTGTGCATGGCCGAGGTGCGTGCCGACCTTGTCGAAGTCGTCGGCGAACCGATCGAAGTCGCGCCGGAGATCCGCCACGTACGCCATCACCTCGTGCGCGTGCTCTTCGATCTGCATGCCGCGCAACCCGAGCGCGATCACCTGCAGGTACGCGGTGAACGTCGTCGGTGAGACGGGGAAGACACGCCGTTCGTGCGCATAAGAGAGCAGGGCTCCGGTCTTGCCGCAGGCGAGCTCGTAGTACACCGCCTCGACCGGGATATACATGAAGGCGAAGTCATAGGTGCCCTCGTCGGGACGGATGTACTTGGCTGCGATCGCGTCGATGTGTTGCTTGACGTCGCGGCCGAACTGCCGCTCGGCGAGCTGCCGTTCATCGTCTGCCTCGGCCTCGACGAGGCGGATGTAGTTGTCGAGGGGGAACTTCGAGTCGACGGGAATGATCCGATCCGCGCGCACGATCGCGTCCACCCGCTCGCCGGAGTCGAACGTGTACTGCATCTCGTAAGCCGAAGGCGGCAGCCGGTCGCGGAGCAGGTTCTCGAGCAAGAGCTCGCCGAAGCCCCCGCGCGCCTTCGGTGGCCGGAGGGCCTGCTCCAGGCGCGCGAGATCCTTCGCGCGGTCGAGCATCTGAGTGGTCGCCTCGTCAACCTTGCCGAGGCGCTCGTGGATCTTGTTCGCGGTCTGCGACGCGTTCTCGAGTCGGCGGTCGACCTTCGTGTCCAGCTCGCCGAGCCGGCGGTCCATGGTCTCGGTGACTCCCACGAGCCGCCGATCGACCTCGGCGTTCCGCTCGGACAGTTGCGAGCTCCAGTCGGTCCGGAGGTCCCGCAGGGCATGCGCCAACCAGGCGAGGGCCGCGGCCAGCCCAACGCCGAGCAGGAGGATGAGGATCACGTCTGTCACGAGCCGACGGACGATAGAGGGGGGATCGGACGGAGTGAGTTGGGGCGGTCTCTCGACCGCCCCAACTCAGCGCCTAGGTGTTTTCCCGCTCTGCGTGGGCCTCTGCGGCCTGGTTGCGCTGGTCCTGTGCCATCTCCTCGTGCTGACCGGCGCGCTCTTCCGCCGCGCCTTCCCGCTCTTGCGCAGCTCCCTCGCGCCGCATCGAGGAGTCACCCATCAAATCCCCAGCCGCCTTCTTGCCCCGGCCGAGCAGCTTGTCGAGCAGTCCCATCTAGACCCTCCAACTCTCTCGTTGAGAACGCGCTTCGAGTTCTCAGTATCCGTCAAAAGCGGCCGGGTCCACAAAAAATGCCAAAGCCAGCGAACCCGAGGGTTCATCGGCTTTGGCACGACGAGCATAGGCCGCTCGAACAGGCGCAGTCAAGAGCCGTCGCCCGTCAAAAAACGTGCACGTTGCGAACTTCCGTCAGCGGCCGTTCGGGGATGGGTACCCTTGCCCGCGCTGTGGCGAAGAAAGTGCGCACACCGCCGCCTCCCAGGCGGGTCCAGACGCCCCAGAGGCGCGAGACTCGCCGGCCTTCTAACGGGCCCCAGCGCTCGCCGTGGCTCTACGTCGGCGCCGGGGCGCTCGTCGCTGCGGCGATCGCGGCAGCGGTGGTGGGCGTCGTCCTCACGCGTGGGGGAGACGCGGGCGCCAAGACCAAGACTACGGCGACCGACTACAACGCGCTGCCCGGGATTCGGAAGACGAAGGCCCCCTGGCCGCCGGAGTACCTCTACCTCGCCGACCGCCTCCCTCCCCTCGGCCTGGCGACCCTCTCCAGTGAAGGTGCGTCCACGCACATCCACTTGCATCTCGACGTCTTTGTGAATGGAAAGCGAGTTACGGTTCCACCGCAGGTTGGCATCAATCCCGGTGCGAATTACTTGACCGAACTTCACACGCACGACAGTCGAGGCGTGATCCACATTGAGTCACCAAAGGCGAACGACGAGTTCACGCTCGGGCAGTTCTTCGGCGAGTGGGCGGTCTTCCTCGACGCCAACTCCGTTGGTGGCTACACGGGGCTGAAGTGGTACCTCAACGGCAAGCAGCAGACCGGCAACCCGGCGACCCTCGTCTTCAAGCCGCACCAGGAGATCGCGTTCGTCGTCGGCACACCGCCGGCCAAGATTCCGTCGAGCTACAAGTTCTCGCCGGGCGAATAACCCAGAGACCGCGGCTATTCTGAGCCCGCCGGGGTGGCGAAACTGGTGATACGCGCCCGACTTAAAATCGGGTGTCCCCTTGTTGGGGCGTGCGGGTTCGAGTCCCGCCCCCGGCACTCCGGCGCGAAATCCGGCCGGCTCTCCGGCGCGAAATCCGGCCGGCTTCGCCGGGCATGATGATTTCGCGCCGTTCGCTTCTTCGATCCGATACTGCTCCAGCAGCGACGGGCAAAGCCCGCCGCTGCGCGAGGGGAACCTAGACTCCGAGCGTGACCGAGCTCGAAGAGCTCTCTGCTGAAGAGCTGCCTCTGGAATGGGACACGCCGCTTTTCCGGACGGCGATGATGCAGTTCGAGCAGGCGATTCCCTACGCAGAGGTGAACGAGTCGATCGCGGAGCGGCTCCGCTATCCCGAGCGTGCCGTGATGGTGACGGTTCCGATTCGCCGCGACGACGGGCCTGTCGACGTCTTTCCGGCGTACCGCGTCCAGCACTCGAGCGTGCTCGGCCCGACGAAGGGGGGCATCCGCTACGACCCACACGTCACCCTCGGCGAATGCACCGCGCTCGCTGTCTGGATGACATGGAAGTGCGCGCTCCTGCGTCTGCCCTACGGCGGCGCGAAGGGAGGCGTTCGCTGCAATCCGCGTGAGCTCTCCCAGCGCGAGCTGGAGCGGTTAACACGGCGTTACACGAGCGAGCTTCGTGGTGTGATCGGGCCGCAAGAGGACATTCCGGCTCCGGACATGGCAACGAACGAGCAGACCATGGCGTGGATCATGGACACGTACTCGATGCAGGTCGGCTACGCCGTGCCGGAGATCGTCACCGGCAAGCCAATCTCGCTCGGCGGCTCGCTCTTCCGGCACGAGGCAACCGGAGCAGGCGTCGTGATGGTGATCGAACGCGCCTGCCAGCGACTCGGCTGGGACCTCGCGGAGCAGCGGTGCGTCGTGCAAGGGTTCGGCAACGTCGGTGGGATCGCGGCGCAGGAGCTCGTCTCGAAGGGCGCGATCGTGCTCGCCGTGTCCGACGTCTCCGGTGGGATCTACTCGCCGTCGGGGCTCGATCTCGACGCCGTACGCGCGTGGGTTGCCGCGCACGCAACGCTCGCCGGCTATCCGAACGTCCAGCACGTGTCGAACACCGCGCTGCTGGAGCTGCCGTGCGACATCCTGGTCCTGGCCGCCCTCGAAGAGCAGCTCACTTCGGACAACGCTCCGCGCATCGACACGAAGCTCGTCGTGGAGGGGGCCAACGGCCCGACGACGATCGAAGCGGACGCGATCCTTGTGGAGCGCGGCATCCTGATCCTGCCCGACGTGCTGACGAACGCGGGCGGCGTCACGGTCTCGTATTTCGAGTGGGTACAGGATCTCGGGCGGCTCTTCTGGACGCGCGACGAAATCCGCGCGCGTCTCGCGGACAAGCTCGCCGACGCGTTCGACCGCGTCTGGAGCCTCTCGGATGAGAAGAGCATCTCGCTACGGCAAGCCGCGCTCGTCGCCGGTATCAACGAGGTTGCAGCAGCGCTGAAGGCGCGAGGGATTTATCCGTGAACGTCGCTCGCCTTCGGCTCGCTCCCGTGAGGGAAACCATGTTTCCCTCACGAGCTCCCTTCTTTAGGGATCGCCTCAGCCCTCGCGCCGCTGAGATCGCCGCGTGGGCTGAGGAGAAGGA
>DAINSN010000121.1:0-7570 GCA_036741295.1 Gaiellaceae bacterium | reverse complement strand
CGTGAGGGAAACATGGTTTCCCTCACGGGAGCGAGCCGAAGGCGAGCGACGTTCATGCGGCGAGCTCCTGGCTCACTTCGAGATCTTCCTTGACCGCGACGAGAGACTCGATCGCTTGCTCCTTCATGGCCTCGTCAATCTCGTGAGGACTGAACTTGGCATATTCGAACAGCTCCGTCAGCGAGCGGACAGAGCTCTCGCGGACCTGCAACAGGCGCAAGACCCGCCCTAGATATTCGTACGGCACCTCCGCATGACCCCGCGCGAGCCCATGGGAGGCGAGGATTCGCTCCATGTTCGCATAGGCCGCGATGACGGCTCGACGGGCATCGCGCTCCTTTCGGAGATCGTCGATGGTGCTTCCAATTGCTCGCGCGAGCTCTTCTTCCACGCTTTGCTCAGGGGTCCCCGTCTCTGGTCCACGGTCGCGTCTGACCATGACCCAGACACCCCCGAGCAAGACGAGCGCGCCGAGTCCGAGCACAAGCGGCCACTGGAAGTGAGCATGCCGCGCTGGCAACGCCTTCATAGGGGCCAGCCGGCGGACGTGTGTCTGGCCTTGCGCCGCTTGCTGCTTCTGAAGCCGCGCGCGAAAGTGTCCATGCGTGATCACGAAGTAGCCAATCCCCGTGAACACAGTCATGAACGCGAGGATGATGCAGTAGTTCCGCAGCCAGTGAGAGCCGGGATCTTGCCACTTACGGCGCCGGCGGAACAGCGTGAGCAGCACTCCGACGATCACGACCGCGTATGTGATCGTCATCAGGGTCACCCAGCTGTCCTGAAGGGTGTTGGGCACCGGCCGCGCAGCCAAGTGACCATGCCGCGTCGGTCGACCGCCGCTGGCGGCGAGCGTTACGAAGACCAAGAGGCCGAGGATCAGAAGGGCGAGAGCACCGGCCCTGATCGCCCCACCAGGCGACTTCTCGCTCTGCCGCTCCACAGTTGGAGGAAAGCCTACGGAAGCAGTCGGGCCGCCGCCGAAATCTGAGCGCTCAGGTGTCTCGGCGGACGAGGAGAAAAGCAGCGACGGCGAGCGCGGCCGCCGCGTAGCCGCAAAAGAGCGCGAACCCCGTCCAGGGTGCGAGATGATTGCCTCCGGTCACGGACATGATCGCTTCACCAGCGGCCAGGGGAAGGTACGGAGAGGCCGCATCGTTCCAGCTCGCCGGCAAGACGTTCATCAACGGCGGGAGGACGAACATGATCGCGACGAAGGTTGCGATCCCGCCGGCCGTGTTGCGGACGATCGCGCCGAGTCCGAGCCCGAACAGACCCACAACTGTCAAATAGAGCGCGGCGCCGAAAAGCGCACGTGCAACACCGGGGTCGGTGAAAGCCGCGTTGATGTGATGCCTCGACAGGATCCACTGCCCGATGAAGAACGCGACCAGCACCGCAGGAATCATCAGCGCGGCCGTGACGAGCCCGTAGACCAAAGCCTTTGCCCACAGGACCGGCAGCCGCTTCGGCACCGCGGTCATCGAAGCGCGGATCATCCCCGTCGAGTACTCGCCGGTAATGACGAGGATGCCGAGGATTCCGATCGCGAGCTGCGCGAGCTGGACGCCGACAAGGTTGACCTCGAGTGGATGGAAGTCCGCCCGGTCCTGGAGGCTCATGCTCGGGTAGTGGTGCGCGACAACGGCACAGGCGAGCGTCGCAAGCCCGATCGTGAACAGCACTGCCGCGATGAGCGAATACCGAGTCGAGCGAACGGAGCGCAACTTCGTCCACTCCGACAGAGCCACGCGCGCCTGCGTCACACGACCCTCATGGGCGAGGCGCGGAACAGACGGAACGTGCGCGACGCTGCTCACGCAACCACCTCGTCCCGCTCGGAGGTCGCCTCGCCGGTCCTGAACTCCACATCGTCTCGCGTGAGATCCATGAACGCCTCCTCGAGCGAGGCCTGCTGAAGCGTCAGTTCGTGAATTGCGAACCCGTGCTCTGCGGCTGCGTCGCCGATCTGCTCGGCTGTCAACCCGTCGACCTCCAGCACGCTCGGCTCGACCGCTTCAACCATGACGTCGGGGCCGACCAGAAGCTCCCGGAGCTGGGACGCCTGCGGCGAACGCACGCGGACGATGTTCTTCGACGCCTTGCGTACGAACTCGTTGACACTCAGGTCCGCAATGAGCCGGCCACGGCCGATGACGATCAAGTGATCTGCGGTCAATGCCATCTCGCTCATCAGATGCGACGAAACGAACACCGTGCGCCCTTCGGCCGCGAGTCCCTTCAGAAGGTTTCGGATCCAATGAATTCCCTCGGGGTCGAGGCCGTTCACCGGCTCGTCCAACGTCAATGTGTGCGGATCCCCGAGCAACGCGGTTGCGATCCCGAGCCGTTGACTCATTCCCAATGAGAAGGTCCCTGCCCGCTTCCTCGCGACGTCCTGAAGCCCGACCAGGTCGATCAACTCGGCAATCCGCCGCTTCGGAATCCCGTGCGTTTGCGCAAGCGCGAGCAGGTGGTTGTACGCCGAACGTCCCGTGTGCACCGACCGCGCCTCGAGCAGAGCACCCACCTCGTGCAGCGGCGCCGCATGGTCGCGATAAAGCTTTCCATTCACGGTCACGGTGCCGGCCGTTGGGCGATCCAACCCGAGAATCAGCCGCATCGTCGTCGACTTGCCGGAGCCATTCGGACCAAGAAAGCCTGTTACGACGCCGGGCTCAACACGGAACGTCAACCCGTCGACGGCGCGCTTGTCACCGTAATCCTTCGTGAGATTCTGCGCCTCGATCACACCGCCACGCTACCAACGGCGCTTGTTAAGCGGAGATAAAGCCGTGCTAAGCGCTCTGGGCTTTAGGAAGTCACTCAGACGGGTTGGCGCGGTTAAAGACTCGGGGCACGAGCAGGCGCGCCTCTTTGCGTAGGCCGAGTCCCCAGGCGGGGGATGGCGGTCTCCATCGCCTCAGAGGAGCATGAGACTGGCAAAGCGAAACCGACGAAGGGACCCGACATGAAGCCGCTGCTGCATCGGCGCCGCGCCATCGCGCGCGCTTCCGTTCAAAGAGAGACACGCCGCGGTGGGTGGCGAGTTGTCCTGACGTGCGCGGCTGCGAGTTGCCTCTTGCTCATGGTCTTCGCGCCCGGTTCGAGCGCCGCATTGGCTCGAGTCACATCGGCGTCGCTGACAATGACCGGTGACCCAGGCGCCCAGGTCGGCTCCGGTCAGTCGTACTCGTTCGCGACCCCGTCAGACGTGTTTGAGGCTGGAAGCGATGCGAACAATTCGAGCGTCAGAATCCGCGAGACCAGTCCGCAGTTCGATCACACCTGGGAACTCGACTTCTCGGCTCCCGACGGACAGCGACTCAGCCCCGGCACATATACAGGCGCGGTCCGAGACGTGGTTCGTGGACCAGGTCAGCCGGGCCTCGACGTCTTTGGCGACGGCAGCGGGTGTAGCACGCTGACGGGCAGCTTCACCGTTCTCGACGCGACCTACGGCCCAAGCGGTTACATCGAAAGCTTCGACGCCACGTTTGAACAGCATTGCCAGGGCTACACTCCTGCGCTCCGCGGTGAGGTTCGGATCGCCAACACCACACCCCCACCGCCACCCACAACCGTGCAAATCACGGTCGACCCGACTGGAGAACTGGCGGCACACGGCACGGTCACGGTGCACGGCACCATCAGCTGCAGTGTCGAGTTGCGCATGCCTTTTGACCCGGAGCTGCCCGTGATGTTCGTCTCGGTGACCGAGGAAACAAAGGACGGCACCAGCGCCTCCGCGAGCTTCAGCTATCCATCCGCCTGCTCGCCGACACCAACCGCGTGGACGGCGACGACACCGTTGCCGCTGAAGGGTCTGCCCTTCGTCAAGGGAACGGCGACCGCGACAGCCTCGACGACGATCGCGGACCCGATCTACCCGTTGCTGTTCGATACAGGCTCGCAAACCGCGCAGGTACGGCTCAAAGACGCATAAGCAAGACCTTCCGAACCCGGGCGTCTCGGAGAACCGATGACTTCCGCGCCTCCCACCCGTCTATACCTGACACACCGTCAAAGGAGGCGTAGGCGATGCCGAAGCACAAGGTCGGAACGCGGGAAGAATGGTCCGCTGCACGCAAGGCGCTACTCGAGCGGGAGCAGGAACTGGCCGGCGTCGACGAGGAGTTGGCGAAGCAGAGAATGGAGCTGCCCTGGGTCCCGGTGGAGAAGGAGTACACCTTCGACACCGAGGAAGGGAAGAAGACGCTCGCCGAGTTGTTCGATGGACGCTCGCAGCTCCTCATCTACCACCTGATGTTCGGCCCGACGTACGAGGCGGCTTGCCCGGGTTGCACGGGTCTGGCCGATCACTTCGACGCCGCTGTCGTCCACCTGAACAACCGCGACGTGACGTTGATCAGCATCTCCCGTGCGCCCATCGAGAAGCTGCAGGCCTACAAGCAGCGGCTGGGCTGGGCGTTCCCCTGGGTGTCGTCGTTCGGGAGCGACTTCAACTTCGACTTCGACTTTGCGTTCACACCAGAGCAGATGGCGACTGGAGAGCTCGCGAAGATGGTCACGGACGCAGAGGACTGGCTCAAAGACTGGGCGGACAACGTCGGAACCGATCTGGCCTCCGGCATGGCGGAGTCACCGGGCTGGAATGTGTTCGCACTCGAGGACGGCGTCGTCTATCACACGTACGCGCGGACCGCACCCGACCGCTTCTTGCTCGCTCCCTAC
Source organism: Gaiellaceae bacterium (assembly GCA_036741295.1). GTDB lineage: Bacteria > Actinomycetota > Thermoleophilia > Gaiellales > Gaiellaceae > 3-1-20CM-4-69-9. The sequence goes on along the minus strand of DAINSN010000121.1, from coordinate 2,875 downwards.
CACTACCAACTGCTCGACCAGATCCCGGCCGGACGTGACGCGGACTTCCCGCTGCGCCGCCATGACGAGTACTAGAGCAGCACGAGCGACGCGAGCCGCTCGATGCCCTCGTCGATCTCTGCTTCATCGACGAGGCTGAAGGACAGCCGCACGTTGTTGCCGCCGCGGTCGTCTGGGAAGAACAGCGAACCCGGGACGATGGCGACGCCACGCTCGACTGCACGCGTCGCAAGATCGCCGGCGTCCCCATCACCTGGCAGCGTCAGCCACGAGAAGAAGCCGCCCTTGGGAAATGTCCAGCGCGTGCCCGCCGGCATGCAACGCTCGAGCGCCGCCAGCATGCGCTCGCACTTGCGCCGATACAGCGAGCGCGAGTGCGCGAGCTGCTCGTCGATCCAGCCGCGGCGGACGTACTCCTCGAAGAGCCGCTGTCCGAGCGCACCCGCGCACTGATCGGTGTTCTGCTTCGCCGACACGAGCTGCGCCGACACGTCGGCTGGACCAACCGCCCAGCCGAGCCGCACACCGGGGAACAACGTCTTCGACGTCGTGCCCGCCTGCAAGACCACGTCGGGGCCAAGGCTCCAAAGACTCGGCTCAGCTTCGTCGTCGAAGCCGAGCTCACGGTAGGCGACGTCCTCGACGATCAGGAAGCCGTGACGCCGCGCGAGCTCGACCAACAGCTCGCGCCGCTCGCGAGAGAGGCTGACTCCTGCCGGGTTCTGGTGGTCGGGGATTGTGTAGACGAGCTTCGGGCGCAACCCGTCAGCGAGACGCCGTTCTAGCTCGTCGACCTCCAGTCCGTGCTCGTCCAGCGGGATGGCAACGATCTCAGCCTCGAAGCTGCGGAACGCCATGATCGCCCCCAGATAGGTCGGGCCCTCGACGACCACCACGTCGCCGCGATCGAGGAACGACTTGCCGACGAGCTCGAGCGCTTCGATTGCGCCGCTCGTGATCACCAGCTCGTCGTCTGCCGGACGGCGGCCTTGCAGCGCGTGGAGCCTGCCTGCGATCGCGTCGAGCGGACCCGCGAGCCCTCGCGTGGGCGCATACTGGAACGCGGCCGACTCGCCCGCGGCGGCAAACTCCTCGAGCAGTGCAGACGCGCGCTCACGCGGGAACGTCAGGGGATCGGGGAAACCACCGGCGAACGAGATCAGGTCCGGCCGGCCCAGGAATGCGAGGACGGCGGCGATCCCTTCACCGACGTCCCCGCGCGTCCGCTCGGCAAAGAGCCGGTCCCAGCGAGGCGTCTCGCGCGCTACTGCCATGTGACCCAATATAGAAGAGTGGCTCGACCAGCCCTTCAGCAGACGAGAGGAGAGAAGTCGTGAACGGTGCCAATGCGACCCTGTACCGCTGGAAGGACTTGCCCAAGGAGCAGCTCAAGCCGGACCTGGGACGGCGCCTCATCTCCACGGAGCGGCTGATGCTGGCGCATGTCTATCTCGAGAAGGGTTGTCTCGTCCCGAAGCACTCGCACGAGAACGAGCAGCTGACCTACATCCTCGAGGGCGTCCTCCGTTTCTCTCTTGGAGACGACGAGTCGGAGGTCGTGGACGTCGCCGCTGGGGAGGTGCTCCACATTCCTTCGAATCTGCCGCACAAAGCAGAGGCCCTAGAGACGACGCTCGACGTCGACATCTTCTGCCCACCACGACAGGACTGGCTCGACGGGTCCGACGCCTACCTACGTCGCAAGTAGAACGCCCGTCTAGCCGCGGCGTCAGTGTGGAGCCGGCTCGAGCACGACAACCGGGATCCGCCGGCTCGTCTTCTGCGCGTACCGGTCGTAGCCGGGATACAGATCCGCGAGCGCGCGCCATAGCCGCTCGCGCTCCTCACCCTCGGCGTCGCGCGCACGCACTTTCCTCGTCTCGCGCCCTACCGTCACTTCTGCGGACGGGTTCGCGCGCAGATTCAGATACCAGAGCGGGTGATGGGCTGCGCCGCCTTTGGACGCGATTACCGCGTAGCCGCCGCCGGCCCGCGTGTATGCGAGCGGCTGCGTGCGGGGCTGTCCGCTCTTGCGTCCGATCGTCGTCAGCAGCAGCACCGGCAACTTGCCGATCCGAGCGCCGACCTTGCCGCCGGTCAGCCGGTAGACACCTCGGTGCGTGCCCCCCAAGATCCGGAATAGCAGGTTCGCCATCACTGTTCGTGTCGCGACCCCAGCCTAACGTGACGATCGACTCAGCGGTGCGGCGAAAGTCGAACGCCGGGCCGGACGGCGCACGCGCCGCCCGGCCCACGCCTGGAATGCGGCTACGCGGCCTGCGCTAGAACAGCGTCCTCGGCCGGCTCGGCCTCGGCGACTCGCGGGCGCGACTCGGTGAGAACCGCCGCAACGACCGCTCCCAGGACTGCGATTCCCGCGAGCACGTAGAACGCGGCCTGGAAGCCGTGTGTAAGCGCCCCGCCGGCCAGCACGCTCGTACCCGGGTGTGCGTCCACGTAGTTGGCGGTCAACGTCGTCGCGATCGTCGTTGCCACCGCGACGCCGATCGCCCCGCCGATCTGCTGGCTGGTGTTGATCAGTCCGGACGCGACGCCGGCATCCGCTGACGTCACACCGGTCAGCGCCCCGATCGACATCGGTACGAAGGCGAGCGCCAACCCGATGCCGCTGAGCAAGAACGCCGGGAAGAGATTCCAGAAGTAATGGCCGTCCACCGGCAGCCGCGCATAGAGGACCAGCCCGACTGCCGACACCGCCATCCCGGTCGTCAGAACACGACGTACGCCCAGGCGCGTGACCAGGGCCTGCGCCACGCCCGAGAAGGCAATGATCGTGAGCGTCAGCGCGATGTACGCGACGCCGGTCTTGAGCGCCGAGTAGTGCAGGACCTGCTGCATGTAGAGGGTGAGCAGG
>DAINSN010000120.1:0-7667 GCA_036741295.1 Gaiellaceae bacterium | reverse complement strand
TCGGGCTGAACCGTGCCTGCGGCCACTGAGGGTCGCAGGCACGGTGCCGTCAGCCCCCGCTATCGGCCGCAGCCGATTCGAGGCTTCGTGCGAGGGGGTCTTCTCCGGTTATCGCCCGGTACGCCACTGGGATTTGCCGGCGTCGGGTTACGCCGAGTTTCTGCCGCAGGACGTCTGAATGAGCTTTCGCCGTTCGAGGGGAAATGCCGAGCCGCTCTCCGACTTCGTCGTTCGAGCACCCGGCAGCGATGAGCTCGATGACCTGCCGCTGTCTCTCGGTGATGGTCGGAAGCGAATCTCGCAGTGCGTCGTACATGACGATCGAACCTAATCGGCCAAGCGCCGCCTGACCATTGACCAAAAGGCGTATTTCGACGAACTACACCCTCGGGCGGACAGGTGCGCCATGCACAAAACTCGACTCGTGGCCGCGTCGGTTCGCCTGGGCGAGCTGGTCCTCGTCCAGCGCCCCGATCCGCCGCAGCAGGTCGAGCTCGTCCTTCAGGTGAGTCCGCATCATCTCCGGCCCGTCCGTGGCGATTGTGAACTCGACACCGTGCTCCACGAACGCACGGAACGTGTCCCGAACTGCGTCCTCGTTCGGCAGAGCCTTGGTCAGCAGGTTCGACGTGGGACAGATCTCCAGCACGATCCCCGCATCGCGCAGTGCGGCCATCAACACCGGGTCGCCGGCGGCCAGGATCCCGTGGCCGATCCGGTCGGGGCGTAGCGCCTCCACTACCTCGCCGATCTCCTCGCGGCCCATGTCGCCGCCTTCTTCCCCGACATGGATCGTCACGCCGAGGCCGGCAGACCGCGCTTCTTCGACCATCGGGACGACCTGGCGGTAGTCGTAGCGGCCGCCGCCCGGACGCGGGCCGGCTATGTCGACCCCGACGACCCCACGTGGTGCCCAGGCGATCGCCTTTTCGACGATGATCGAGTTCTGCTCGGCGGTGAACGTCCGGTCCATCATCAGGATCAATCCGGCGCGCACCTGCGGGTACTCGAGGCTCGCGAGGTCGAGGCCCCGGATCGCGGCGAGGATGATGTGGTCGAGGTCGCGCTCGCCGCCGCGGTTTCGCTTCATCGGGTTGAAGCGGAGCTCGAAGGTCGTGATCCCCTGCGAGCGGAAGGCGCCGCCGATCGCCGCGTGCACCGAGCGCTCGACGGCGATCGGGCTCGACTGGATCAGCTCCGTCCAGTGGTAGATCTGGTCGAGCGCGTCGAGGTTCGCGACACCGCGCGGATCGGAGACAGTTACGAGCCTGTCGAACTCCCAGAAGTCCTTCACCGGGAGGGCGATGCCCTGCTCGTGCGCGAGGCTCCAGAGGATGTCGGAGGCGACCGAGCCGCCGAGATGAGTGTGCAGCTCGGCAAGGCCTTCCATGGCGAAAGTCTAGAGAGAGCGCCACTGCTGTCGTACGATGAGCGAGTGAAGGCCCTCGTTCTCGTCGTGGTCGCGCTGGCGGCTGCCGGCGCCGCCGGCGCTGCGGTGCCGACGCCGGACCAGGTGACAACGGGTTTCAACGTTCCCTCGCGAAACATGGTCTGCAACGCCGGGCCGTCCCGCGGCGGGTACGGGATCGTCTGCACGGTCTTCTCAGAAGCGGACGCGCGCGGCCAGAAACTCTGGTCGATGCAGACGCGCGGTCGGGTCTCCGTCGGCTACTTCATGTCGAACGTGGCCACCGAGTACCCGGTCCTGCGCTATGGACGCTCCTGGACCTGGCACGCGTTCCGCTGCACGTCGCGACGTACGGGCCTCACGTGCAAGAACCTGTCCGGGCACGGGTTCGTTCTCAGCCGCCAGTCACAGCGCGTCTTCTAGGTCACGTCCATATCCTCCGCGGCATGAAGGTGGGCATCGTCGTCCCGTACTCCTGGTCTTTCTGGGGGGCGGTGGTCGAGCACGCGGAGTTGCAGGCCGACGCGCTGCGCCGGCAAGGCGTCGACACGCGCACAATCATCGGCAACGATCCGCCCGGCAGCTTCACGCGTGTGCTCCACCCGCGCTCCGGACGCCACGACACGCCGCCCCCGGACGTCATTCCTGTCGGCCGCTCCGTGATCGTGCCCGCGAACGGGACGCTGCCGAACATTGTGCTCTCGCCGCGGACCATCGGCCGGGTGTCGCGCGCGCTCGAGCGCGAGCGCTTCGACGTCCTGCACCTCCACGAGCCGATGACTCCGGCTATTTGTGTTGCAGCCCTTGCGCTGGCGAAGATTCCTGTGGTCGCGACTTTTCATGCGCACGGCGCGCTCGGTTGGATGAAGCCCGCCGTGCCCGTTTGGGGATTCCTCATCGACCGGCTCGATCACCGCATCGCGGTCTCGCCGCACGCGCGTGACACCGCGAACCGGTGGCTGCCGGGGGAGTACGAGATTCTTCCGAACGGGGTCCTGATTCCTCCGGCCGCGGATCCGCACGGGCGCGAGCACCAGATCCTCTTCGCCGGCCGGCAGGAGGCACGCAAGGGGCTGCAGGTGCTGCTCCACGCCTGGCCCGAGATCCGTCAGCGCACCGGCGCCCGGCTGCACATCGTCGGAGCCGATCCGCTCGCCGTCCGCCTGTTGCTGACGCGCGAGCGTGTCTCCGACGAGGGGATCGACATCCTCGGGTTCCTGTCCCAGGAAGACCTCACCGCCGAGCTGCTGCGGGCAAAGGCACTGGTTGCCCCCTCCCTCGGTGGGGAAAGCTTCGGGATGGTGCTCACCAGGGCCTACGCCTGCGCCACTCCTGTCGTCGCGTCGGACATCGACGGGTACCGTGAAGTGATGACGAAGGAGGCCGCCGTCTCCTTCCCGGCAGGCGACGAGCGGGCGCTCACCGAAGCCGTCGTCGATCTGCTGGAGGATGAGCCGCGCCGCGCTACGCTCGGCGAAGGAGCGCGACGTCTTGCGGTCGAGCGCTACTCCTGGGACGACATTGCACGGCGTCTCGTGGAGATCTACGAGCAAGCGGTAGCGACGTCGTGAGGCTCCTGCACAACGGCTGGATCCGGGCCGCGCTCGTCGTGCTCGCCGCCGTCGGCGTGTTCGCGGCGCTCTGGTGGCACGGGCCGGCCTGGGGCGGAGTGGCCGATGCGTTCCAGGCGGTCAAGTGGCCGTGGGTGGCCGCCGCCGTCGGGCTCAACTTGCTTTCGGTCCTCGTTCGTGCGCTCGCCTGGCGCACCGTGATCGTGAATGCATTCGAGAAACCGCACCCGAGCTTCATGCTCGTCTTCTCCGCCTTCTCCGTCGGACTCTTCGCGAACGCGATTTTGCCGGGGCGGATCGGCGAGCTCGCAAGAGTTGCTGTGCTGAATAGGCGCATGCGTCAGCGTGGCGCCTGGGCGCGCTTGCTCGGCACGGTTTTCGCGCACCGCGTCTTCGATCTCGTCGCCGTCATCGCGCTGGTCGTGTACGTGACGGTGACCACACACATTCCTAGTTGGGCCGTTACGAGTCTGATTGCAGTAGTCGTCGTCGGCGTCATCCTCTTCACCGTCGCCGTGTTGGGCGCGCGTAACGACCAATACGCGGGGCTCGAGGACGGGCTTGGTGCGGTGCGCAAGGTCGTACGGCTCGCGCGTTACGGGCTGGGCGTCATGCGGCGGCCCGCTTCCGCAGCGCTTGCGCTCCTCTTCCAGTTGCTCGGCTGGACGTGTCAGCTGTTTGCGGTGTACACCGCGATGCGCGCGTTCGGAATCCACGAGCCGCTACCGGCTGCCGGGCTCGTCCTCGTGCTGATGAACGTCGCGACGATCTTCCCGCTGTGGCCCGGGAACGTCGGGCTCGTGCAGGCGGCGGTCGCGCTGCCGCTCTTCAGCTACTACGGCGTCGCGAAGGCGAACGGGATCGCATTCGGGTTCGGTCTCCAGATCATCGAGGCGTCGGTGGGAATCAGCGTCGGCCTACTCTTCCTCGCGCGCGAAGGACTCTCCGTCGCGATGCTCAGAGTGATGCCGGACATGGGGCAGGCAGATACGCCGGCGCGGGAGCAGTCGCGCGCGGAGGCGTTGGCGGAGACCGATGCCGCGCGCGCGCGCGCTCGCCTGTCCGGCTAGCCTCAAGGGCGTTCTGTCGGCGCATGAGGCGGCCGCTGCTTTGGCCGTGGGGTTGCGCTCATGGGCCGAGGTCGACGAGCTCCCCGTCGCCGACGGCGGGGAGGGGACGCTCGACGTGCTGCATGGGGCGCTCGGTGGAGAGTGGCGCGAGGCGACGGTCTCCGACGCGTTCGGGCGGCCACGCGTCGCGCGCTGGCTCGTGACCGCGGACGGCACGGCATTGGTCGAGGCTGCGCAGGCGATCCCGCTCGATCCGGAGCGGCTCGATCCGTTCGCCGCTTCGAGTCGCGGGCTCGGTGAGCTCATCCGTGCGGTCGGGCAGCCGCGCAAGCTGCACGTCGGCCTCGGTGGAACGGCGAACGTCGACGGGGGCGCAGGTCTACTCGACGTGCTCGACGAGCTGCCCGCCCCGGCCCGCGTCGCATGTGACGTCGATGTCCCGCTCGTGGATGCAGCTCGAGTCTTCGCCGCGCAGAAGGGCGCCTCGCCGGCCGACGCGCGTGAGCTCGAAGCGCGGCTCCTCGCCATGGCAGACCTGGCGCCGTACGCGGACCTACCCGGCGCGGGCGCAGCCGGCGGTCTGGGCGCAGCGCTCGCCTCGCTCGGTGCAGAGTTGCTGCCCGGTGCGCCGCTCGTGCTCGATCTCGTCGGCTTCGACCCGGCCGGCTACGACCTCGTGGTCACGGGTGAGGGCACGGTCGACCGTACGACGACCAGCGGGAAAGCGCCCGGCGAGGTCGCCCGACGCTGTGCGATGGCCGGAGTTCGTTGTGTGTTGTTCGCCGGCCGCATCGTCGAGGCTCCTCCGGAACTCGAAGTGATTCCTCTCTCGGGAGACCCGACGCAGGCCAGAGAGGATCTCACGGCTCTCGGCAGACTTCTTCGCGAGAGGTAAGCGAGTAGTCTCGCCCGAGTCCCCAGAGATGGAGGTCATGAGCAATGGAGTCAGGCGCGTATACGCCAGGTGGCGATCAGTACCCCTTGCAGTTTTCGGTCGAATATCCGGACCGGGATCTCAACCGGCTGACAACGGCGTTCAGGATCATCGTTGCGATCCCGATTCTGATCGTGCTGGGCGCGATCGGAGGCGGTGAATGGGGCGGCGCCGGGAACGGCGGGAGCGGCGCGTGGGTCGCAGTAGGAGGTGGCGGGATTCTCTTCTTGCCGCCGTTGCTGATGATCGTGTTTCGGCAGAAATATCCGCGCTGGTGGTACGACTGGAACCTCGAGCTGTTGCGTTTCCAAAACAGGGTTGGCGTGTTTGTCGGTTTGCTGGACGACCGATACCCCTCAACGGACGAGCGCCAGTCCGTCTCCCTCGAGTTTCCGTATCCAGACGCGAAGCAGGGCCTGAACCGGTGGCTTCCGCTCGTCAAGTGGTTCCTCGCGATTCCGCACTACGTCGTGCTGGCGTTCCTCGGTCTCGCGGCGATCGTGTGCGTGATCATCGCGTGGTTCGCGATCCTCTTCACCGGTCGCTATCCCAGGGGGCTCTTCGACTTCGTCGTGGGTGTGATGCGCTGGGCCAATCGAGTCACCGCTTATGCATTCGTCCTGGTGACCGACCGGTACCCGCCTTTCCGGCTGAGCCCGTGACGGAGCGTCAGGGGCGGGCCGATTCCGCGCGGCGGGCTAGCTCCTCGATCTTGCCGTGCGCGGCGTCGAGCCTGCCGACGCAGAGCTTGTAGAGCTCCTCGCCACGCTCCCACAGCTGGATCGCCTCGTCCAGGCCCGTCTCGCCGCGCTCGAGCCGCTCGACGATCTGCTCCAGCTCATGTTGCGCATCTTCGAAGGTCGGCTCCGTGCTCACTCGACGCGCGCTCCGAAGCGGCCGTCCGCGACTTCGACCTCGACCTCGTCGCCTGCAGCGACCGCTGTCGACGAGCGGACGATCTCGTCGTGTGTCCGCACGATTGCGTAGCCACGCTCGAGCGTTGCGCGCGGGGAGAGGGCACGAAGCCGCCCGGCTGCGTGCTCGAGTCGCGCGCGCTTGCGTTCAACCGCGAGCGCGGGCGCACGACGAAGCCGGTCGTGTGCGTGCACGAGTCTGTCGCGGCGACGCTCGACCACCGCGCGTGCGCCGCGCGCAAGTCCGCCGCGCGATCGGTCGAGCCGTGCGAGCAGCTCTGACGCATCGGGGACGACGAGCCGCGCGGCCGCGGTGGGCGTGGACGCGCGTGCATCCGCAGCGAAGTCGCAGAGCGGGTTGTCCTGCTCGTGACCGACGGCGGAAACGACGGGCACCGGGCACGCTGCGATCGCGCGCACGAGCTTTTCGTCGCTGAACGGGAGCAGGTCCTCGAAACTTCCGCCGCCGCGTGACAGCACGACGACGTCGACCTCGGGTGCTGCGGCCATCTCGCGCAGCGCTTCGATCATCGCGTTTGCGGCGAGCGGGCCCTGGACGAGGGTCTGGGCGACGACGATGCGGGCCGCCGGAAAGCGGGCGCTGATCGTTGCGAGGACGTCCTTCTTCGCCGCCGCGTCGTTGCCCGTGACGAGGCCGATCCGGCGCGGCAGGAACGGCAGCGGGCGCTTTCGCTCGAAGACGCCTTCCGCTGCGAGCTTCTTCTTCAGACGCTCGAGCGCGGCGAGGTGATCACCGAGCCCGAACCGCTCGATCGACAGCGCGCGCATGCGGAAATCGCCGCGTGCCTCGAACAGCTCCGGCCGCCCGAAAACGTGGACACGCTCACCGTCCGCAAGATCCAACCGCAGCGCATCGAAGCGGCTGCGCGCCATCGTCACGCCGAGGCACGCGCCGTCGTTCGGATCCTTCAGCGTGAAGAAGACGGACTGCCAGCGCGCATTACGCCGCAACTCGGTGACCTCGCCCTCCACCCACACGGTCGGGAGCCGCTGCAGCCATTCCGCCACACCGCGGTTGAACGCCGCAACGGCGTAGACCTTGCGGTCGCCGTACTGGATCGCCTCGACCTTCATCGCCCTCATTGAACCACCTGACTAGATGTGTATCTCCGGGTACGGCGTGCCTCTAGTAGAAAGGTTCATGACCAAGGGGCCAGGTCGGTAAGAGAGCTAGCGGAAGAAGGAGGACCCATGACGTCATCCGAGAGCAAGGCGAGCACCCTCGTGCTCGCGGGGAAGTGTCGGTGCGGGGCGGTTCGCTACGAGGTCTCAGATGCATTCCTCTACGCGGCGAACTGTCACTGCTCGGAGTGCCGAGCGGCGACCGGCTCCGCCTTCAAGGCGTTTGCCGGTATCGAGCGAGAGAAGCTCACGATCACAGCGGGTCTGGACGACGTCGCCGTCTTCGGAGAGGAAGATCTCAACGACACGCGCTGCGGGGCATGCGGATCCTTCCTCTTCTCTGTGGTGCGGGACGGCGCCTTTGTGCATGTCGCGATGGGCTCGCTGATAGACATTCCCACCATCCGTCCGACACAGCACATCTTCGTCGGCTCCAAGGCGCCGTGGTTCGAGATCACCGACGACCTGCCGCAGTTCGACGAGTACGCGATCTAGCCGTCGTCATAGAGTCGCCTGATGCTGTTTTCGCCGGAATCGCACGAGGCGCTCGCGGACGAACCCTGGAGCGCTGGAAGGATGCGGACGGCGATCGCCTTGATTGTTGCCGACGTGGAGAGTGCATTCGAC
>DAINSN010000119.1:0-7760 GCA_036741295.1 Gaiellaceae bacterium | reverse complement strand
TCAGACGCGTTCGACGACGCAGGCGAGCGCCTGCCCGAAACCGATGCACATCGTCCCGATCCCGTAGCGCGCGTCACGGCGCTCGAGCTCGTTCAGCAAGGTCGCCGTGATCCGTGCGCCCGTTGCGCCCAGGGGATGCCCGAGCGAGATGCCGCCGCCGTTCGGGTTGATGTCGTCCCAGCGGTCCTCGAGGCCCGCATCGCGCGCGAATTGCAGGACGACGCACGCAAACGCCTCGTTCACCTCGATGACCGAGATGTCGTCCCAGGTCAGGCCCGCGCGGGCCAGCGCCTTTTCGCAGGCCTGGGGATTCCCGTGCAGCATCCGGTGCGGGTCGACGCCTGCAAGCCCGAAGGACACGAAGCGCGCGCGCGGCTCCAGACCGAGGCGGCCGGCCGCGCTCTCGCTCGCAACGAGCACCCCTGCTGCACCGTCCGAGATCTGCGACGAGTTCCCCGCGGTCACCTTGCCCTCCGGCAGGAATGCCGGCTTCAGGGCGGCGAGCGCGTCGGCGGAGGTGTCGCGCCGCGGCGTCTCGTCCACGCCGAAGACGACGCCCACGTGCGGGTTGGTCAGGTCGATGGGCACGATCTCGCCGTCGAAGCGACCGTCGTCGGCAGCCGCCGCGGCGCGGCGATGCGACTCGAGGGAATAAGCGTCGAGCTCCTCGCGCGAGAAGCCCCACTCGTCGGCGATAGCCTCGGCGGATATTCCCTGGGGCACGATCTCCCAGCGGTCGAGCAGCTTGTCCGAGAGGTCGCCCCCGTTCGAGCCCATCGGGACGCGCGACATCATCTCGACTCCCGCGGAGACGACGAGATCGAGCTGTCCGGACGAGATCGCGGTCGCCGCGCTGAAGTTGGTCTGCATGGATGAGCCGCACTGCCGGTCGACCGTCGTTCCGCACACCGATTCGGGCCAGCCGGCGACTAGCGGCACCATCCGCCCCAAGTTCCAGCCCTGCTCGCCGATCTGGGTCACGCAACCGAGCTGAACGTCCTCGATTTCCGCAGGGTCGAGGTCGTGCCGCGCGACCAGGCCGTTCAGCACCTGTGCAGCGAGCTCGTCGCCGCGAATCGACGCCAGCGACCCGTTCTTCTTGCCGATCGGCGAGCGAACGGCGTCGATGATCAGCGCGTCAGGCATACCGGTCTAGACTAGCTCCGTGGTCGCTCAAGCCAACGAAAAGCAGCTGTTCGTCGGGGGCGAGTGGATCGAGACGGGCGACTGGCTCGAGGTGCGCTCGCCCTATTCCGGCGACGTCGTCGGCCGCGTGGCAAAGGCCGGCGCCGACGAGGCGCGCCGAGCCATCGACGCCGCTGAGCTCGCCATGCGCGAACCGCTGCCGGCGCACAAGCGGGCCGAGATCCTCGTGCGCGTCGCCGGTGCGCTCGGCCGGCGCCACGAAGAGGCTGCGCGGCTGATCTCCGACGAAGCAGGGAAGCCCTTGAAAGCCGCGCGCGTGGAGGCTGCTCGTGCGATGTCGACCTACACGTTCGCCGCAGTCGAAGCGCGGAAGCTCGCGGGAGAGATGGTTCCGATGGACGCCGCGCAGGCCGGCGAGGGGAAGCTCGCCTTCACGCTGCGCCGCCCGATCGGCGTCGTCGGCGCGATCAGCCCGTTCAACTTCCCGCTCAACCTCGTCGCGCACAAGATCGCACCGGCCCTGGCCGCGGGCTGTGCGGTCGTGCTCAAGCCGGCGAGCCAGACACCTCTGTCGGCGCTGTTCCTCGCTGAGTTGGAAGACGAGGCCGGGCTTCCTCCGGGCTGGCTCAACGTGCTCGTCGGCCCGGCGTCCGAGATCGGCGACGTGCTGGTCGAGGACGAACGCGTCAAACTGATCACGTTCACGGGCTCGAGCGGCGTCGGGTGGAAGCTGAAGGAACGAGCGCCGAAGAAGCGCGTCAACCTCGAGCTCGGGAATTCAACGCCGGTGATCGTCGCGGCCGACGCGGACGTGTCGACGGCGGCGACGAAGGTCTCGCAGAACGCGTTCGCCTTCGCGGGCCAGAGCTGCATCTCCGTGCAGCGGGTCTATGTGGAGCGCAGTGCGTACGACGAGTTCGTGCAAAAGCTCCTCCCTTTGGTCGAAGCGCTGAAGATCGGCGACCCGGGCGACGAGGACACGGACGTCGGCCCCGTCATCGACGAGGGCGCGCGCGAACGCATCCTCGAGTGGATCAAGGCGAGCAGCGGACAGGTGCTCACGGGCGGCGAGCTGGAAGGCGAGTTGATCCGGCCGACGGTGATCGCGAACCCCGGGCCCGAGGACGAGGTCTCCTGCGAGGAGGTCTTCGGACCGGTCTGCACGGTGACCGCCGTCGACTCGATCGACGAGGCGATCACGCTTGCAAACGGCACCCGCTACGGGCTTCAGGCCGGCATCTTCACTGCCAGCCTCGACAATGCACTGCGGGCGGCGCAGGAGCTCGAGTTCGGCGGCGTCACCGTGAACGAGGCGCCGACGTTCCGCTCCGACCAGATGCCCTACGGCGGAGTCAAGGACTCCGGTAACACGCGCGAGGGCCCGCACTATGCGGTGCGCGAGCTGACCGAGGAGCGCCTGGTCGTCGTCGAGCTGCCGTAGTGATCGGGCTCGTGCTCGCCCTGGCGGTCGTCGCCATCATCGTGTCACTGGTCGGGCACTGGATCGTCGGGATCGCAATCGGCGCGCTCGGGCTCATCCTGTTCGTCCTCTTCCTCCGCGGCTTCGGCAGGAGAGCCACCTCCCCGCGCCGGCCGTAGGGCATCACACCTCGCTGTTACCCTGATTCGCGTGGCGCGGCCTTCGCTGCTTGCACGCTTCCGCCGCAAGGATGAGCGGGTGGTCGCAGACGCGCGGCCTGCCGGCCCGCCGCGCCGCGCTCTCCCTCATCCGGGCCAGCTCAGGAAGGAGCGCCGTGCGCTGCTTCGCGTCCGCGAAGAGCGCCTGCGCGACCTCGGCGGCCTCATGCTCGAGATGTTCCGCCGCGACCAGTTCCGCCAGGACCTGCTGGTCGAGCGCTGCGACGAGCTGATCGCGCTCGACGAGCGCCTGCAGGAGCTCGACACGCTGCTTGCAGCCGCTGTCTCCGTCCGGCGGGCGGCACCGGCCGCCCGGTGTGCGTGCGGCGCTCCGCTCGTGTGGGGCTCGCACTTCTGTGCCAACTGCGGCCGGCCGGCGGCGGCGACCCCGCCGGTGGTCGGTTGCGCGCAGTGCGGTAGTGCGCTGGCCGCGGATGCGAAGTTCTGCGCTGTCTGCGGGAAGGCCGTCACGCAGGCTCAGCAGTCCGACGCCGCGGCGGTGGAGCCCCGAGCCGAGCTGCTCGAGGCGCTGCCCACACCCGCGCACGAGCGCTGGGAGCAATGAGCACGCCGGGCGTCCCGCCGCAGGTGCCGCTCTGTCCCCGGTGCGGTGCGTCGTACGGCCCCGACCAGGAGTACTGCCTCGAGTGCGGCCAGCGGCTCCAACCGGCGGGCGGGGTCTTCGGCCGGCTTGCTGCGTCGTGGCAACGGCATTTCTCTTGGTATCCAGGCGACTGGATCTGGCCGGTCCTGCTCTTTCTCCTGATTGCAGTGGCCGGCGCGACGGCGGCCATCGTCCTCGCCGACGCCGGCGCCGGGAACACCACGCTTGTGGCAACCCAAGGTGGGACTCCCCACTCGCCGACGACGGCGCCCGAGACGGCTACCGTCGCCCTGCCGTCGGTCCCGAGCGGGACCCCCTCCGGGGCCCCGTCGACCCCCACCGTGCCGCCTCCGGCCACGACGACGGCGCCGCGGCCCGGCGCCCTCACGGCCTGGCCGGCCGGGCAGAGCGGTTACACGGTGGTGCTCGAGTCGATCCCCGCGAGCTCGAGCGGGCGTGCGCTCGCCCTGGAGCGGGCCCGGTCGGCGTCCAGGGCCGGTCTGCCACAGGTGGGTGTCCTGGATTCGAGCCGGTATTCGAGCCTCCACCCTGGTTACTCCGTGGTCTTCAGCGGGATCTACGACTCCCGCGACCAGGCCGACCGGGCTCAGGCCGCGGCCAATGCCAAGGGTTTCAGCTCCGCCTACGTCCGGCAGATCACCAGCTAGGTCGTTCTCAGGCGAGGCAACGAGGGCCCGGACTTTGTAACACGGGGCCGGACCCTATAGACTCCGCCCCGAAGGCATCCGGGCCAGCGACGATTTACTGCGGGTTAACAAAGCTTTGCGGGGGATTAATGGCTGCTAGGGATACTGTGATCGAGGAATACACCGCCCAGCTTCAAGCCTGCATGTATCAATACTCGAGAGCCATCTACAGGTCGATTAAGGACCTCATCGACCCGTATGTGGCCCCGGAACTGCATCTCGAGTACCGCCGCGCAGTCCTCGAGCAGTGCGAGCAGACGATGGAACGGCTCGCGAAAGATCCGCTCTATTTCGCCAAACCGGACCGGGCGCTCTTCCAGGACATCCGCCGCTACTTCCCGATCACGGTGCAAGCAGAAGTGGCGTGGGCCGTGAAGGAAGGCGTAGCCGCCGCGGTGGCGTTCATCGAGGAGCAGATCGAGGCAGGAGCCCTGGACGGCGGCGTCGCACGCTGCCGCGCGACGACGCGCAAAGGCAAGCCGTGCCAGCGCACGCCCCTTCCGGAGCGCGACTACTGCCCGTCGCACCAGCATCTCGAGCGCTCCAAAGTCGCGGCCTAGCCCTTAAAGCCAAACCGTCCCGACGAGACACGTCCGCCGAGGCGGTGCTCCATCCTCCCCAGTCTCGTGCCTGGCACGTGACGGGACCGCGCCGGACGTGGGGCGAAACCGTCACAGCGCGGGCCAAGTGGTTTGCGCGGCGCTACTTTCGGGCGATGGGACGGCCCCACCGTTACCTCGCCGCCGGTGCCTACTACCACGTCGGGATCCGCGGCAACAACCACGCGCCGATCGTGCTGGACGACGGAGATCGGATCGTCTTCTTCCACATCCTGCGCCGGGTCGAACGGCGCTACGGCTGGCGCACTCACGTGCGCTGCCTGATGGGGAACCACTACCACCTCCTCGTCGAGACCCCGCAGCCGAACCTCGCCGACGGGATGCGAGACCTGAACGGCGGCTACGCCCGCGCCTTCAACGAGCGGCACAAAAGGAAGGATCACGTCTTCGGCCGCCGCTACTGGTCAAAGGTGATCGAGTCGGACGAACAGTACGAGGCCACGGTCGAGTACATCGTCAACAATCCCCTCCACCACGGCTTCGTCCGCCGGCTCGAACAATGGCGCTGGACGTCGGGCCCAGCAGTCGGTGCGGTAGATTCGCCCCGTGTCTCACGACACCGACAAGCTGATCCGTCAGCTGTCGCTCGTCGCCTATCTGATGGCGGAGCGACGGCTTTTGACCGCGCGCGACGTGAAGTCGAACGTCGAGGGTTACTCCGAGATGTCGGACGAGGCCTTCGCCCGGCGCTTCTACTCCGACCGCGCCGAGCTCCTTGCGCTGGGTGTGCCTCTCCAGTCGCAGCGCGACGAGTTCACGGGCGAAGAGCTCTACACCCTCCGGTCCGAGAACTACTTCCTCGACCACCTCGAGCTGGACAACGACGAGCTCGCCGCGCTCCAGACCGCGCTGTACCTGCTCGAGGGGCAATTCGCCTATGCCGAGCCGCTGCGGCTGGCACTCCAGAACCTCGCCCTCGGCCGCGAGGGTTTCGGCGAGGCCGCCTCGGAAACCGCCGTTCGCGTCGAGATGCTCGACCCCGACTACTCGGCCGAGATGCCGGGACGGCTGGGGAAGCTCGAGGGCGCGATCTCGAAACAGCGCACGATCAAGTTCCCGTACTACTCGATCTCACGTAACCGCCAGGGCGAGCGCACGGTCAATCCCTACGGTCTGCTCTCGGACAACGGCAGCTGGTACGTGATCGGCCAGGATCTCGACCGGAAGGACATCCGGACCTTCCGCGTCTCGCGCATCCGCGGTGACATCCGATTCGCCACGCGCCGCGAGCGGGACTTCCGAATCCCGACCGACTTCGAGATCGACGAGTACCGCGGCCGGGCGCCGTGGCAGATCGGCGACATCGAGGGCGAGGCGCGCATCGAGCTCGCGGGCGACACCGCGTGGTGGGTCGAGCGCGCATTCGGGAATGCGGGCCAGCTGGAGGACGGCGTGTTCGTGACGGGCTACTCCTCGCTGCCGCAGCTCGCGTCGTGGATGCTCCGGCAGGACGGGCGCGCGATCCCGGTCGAGCCGGACGAGCTCCGCCGTGAAGTGGCGCAGGCGCTCCGTGCCGTCCGCGACCGGCACGAGGAAGCTCCGCCCAAGCTGGCGGCGCCGGCGCCCGTGCCGCGCGTCGAAGCCTCCGGCGAACGTCCTGCCGGCCCGGTCGTGCCCGAGCGCTTCGCTGTCCTGCAGGCATTGCTCGCGTACCTGCTCGCGGCCTGCGGCGAGGCGAACGACGCCGTGATCCCGGCGCACGAGATCGTCGAGCGCTTCCACATTCCCGAGGAAGAGCTCGAAGAGCACCTGCAGCTGCTCAACCTCGTCAACTTCGGCGGCGGCTGCTACACGGTCTACGCCGCACTCGAGGGTGACAGCGTGCACGTCGACAAGGAGCTGTACGGGGACACGTTCCGACTAGCGCCACGCCTGACACCGCTCGAGGCGCGCGCGATCGGGCTCGCACTGGAGTTCGTAGGTCCGATGATCGCCGCCGATGCGCACACGCCGCTCGACCGCGTGCGCAAGAAGCTCGAGGAGACGTTCGGGCAGTTCGAGCTCGCGCAAACGCCCAATCCGCAGATTGCAGAAGCGGAGGCCGACCTCGTCGCGACCCTCACCGAGGGCATCCGCGAACGTCGGCTCGTCGAGATCGAGTACCAGAAAGAGGGGGAGCAGACGTGGTCGAAGCGCGTTGTCGAGCCTTACTCGCTCGAGCGCGAGCTGCCGAACTGGCGCGTGCACACCTGGGACCGCTCGCGCGACGCCGAGCGAAGCTTCCGCCTCGACCGGATGCGCAGCGCGCAGCTCACCCAGGACCTCTTCGAGCCTCGCCCCGCGTTCGACCCACACGGCTTCCGGGATGGACGGTCGGCGAAGATCCTCTATCTCAAGGGCGTTGCCGCCCGGTGGGCCGCCGAGCGCGGCGCCACGCTGCTGAAGGACGGCACCGCCCTCGCGGAGATGCCCGTCGGCAGCCCAGAATGGTTGATCGGCGAGGTCCTCTCGCAGCGCGGCGAGGCGATCCTGCTCGAGCCCGACGCGATGCGCAAGGCCGTTGCGGACCGTGCGCGGGAGCTCGCGAACGAGCTCGGCGTCTCGCGCCTGCGCGCCCGCGCCTAGCCGGCGTTTCTCTCCTCGATCCGCGCCACTGTCCATTCCGCTTGCTCGCGCAGCAGCTCGTCGTCGCCCTCGAGGAAAGGCTCCACAAGTGGAAGGTCGGCGAGGTCGCCGGTGTTCCCGAGAGCAACGAGCGCATTGCGGCGCAGATAGCGCGCATCGTTCTTCGGGACATACAGCCGCTCGTAACGCCTGGTCAGCGCCACGCCGTCGCCCTCGAGCCAATCCGTGAGACGCACGTGGGGCTCCGCGCCGGCCGGCACCGAGTCGTCCGCGCGCCGTTTCTCGATCCCGCGGTTCCAGGGGCAGACGTCCTGGCAGATGTCACAGCCGTAGACCTGCGCGCCGAGCTCGGCGCGGTAGTCGTCGGGGATTGCCGTCGGCGCCTGCGTCCAGTAAGAGAGGCACTTCGTCGAATCCACCAATCCGGGCTCGTCAAGCGCGCCGGTCGGACATGCGTCGATGCAAAGCGTGCACGATCCG